>JAHFPN010000150.1 GCA_023269635.1 Hyphomicrobiales bacterium
CATCGGCCCCAAGACCAAGGGCCCGGTACGCAAGGCGGTGGCCGCCGCGCTCACGCTCCTCGATCAGGGCAAGGCGCGCGTGGCCGAGCGCGCGGCCGATGGGACCTGGCACGTCAATCAGTGGCTGAAGAAGGCGGTGCTCCTGTCGTTCCGCCTGGAGGACGCGGGCGTGATCAGGGGCGGGCCCGGCCGCGCCGTCTGGTGGGATAAGGTGCCTTCCAAGTTCGACGGCTGGGGCAAGGCGCAATTCAGGCAGGCGGGCTTCCGGGCGGTTCCGAGCGCGATCGTGCGCCGCGGCGCATTCATCGGCCCGAACGTCGTCTTGATGCCGAGCTTCGTGAACATCGGCGCCTATGTCGACGCCGGCACCATGATCGACACCTGGGCCACGGTCGGAAGCTGCGCGCAAGTTGGCAAGAACTGCCACGTCTCCGGCGGCGCCGGCATCGGCGGCGTGCTCGAGCCGGTGCAGGCCGGGCCGGTGGTGATCGAGGACGACTGCTTCATCGGCGCGCGCTCGGAGGTCGCCGAGGGCGTGATCGTGCGTCGGGGCTCGGTGCTCTCGATGGGCGTTTATCTCGGCGCCTCCACCAAGATCATCGACCGCACCAGCGGCGCCGTCTTCATGGGCGAAGTGCCGCCCTATTCGGTCGTCGTCTCTGGAACCATGCCCGGCTCCAAGCCCGGCCCCGCGCTCTATTGCGCGGTGATCGTAAAGCGCGTGGACGAGAAGACCCGCGCCAAGACCTCGATCAACGAGCTGCTCAGGGATTGACCGTGGCCACCAGCGACCCGGTCGAGATTGCCCGCGCCCTGATCCGCTGCCAATCGGTCACGCCCGCGGAAGGCGGCGCACTGGCATTTCTCGGCAGTCTCCTGAAGAGCGCGGAGTTCGAGGTGCATCAGGTGAAGTTCAGCCAAGCCGGCACGCCGGACGTGGAAAATTTGTTCGCGAAGATCGGCAACGGCGCGCCGCACCTCGTCTTCGCCGGCCATACCGACGTGGTGCCGGCCGGCGAGGAAGCGCACTGGACCCATCCGCCGTTTGCCGGCGAGGTCGCGGGCGGCGCGCTCTATGGCCGCGGCGCCGTGGACATGAAGGGCGCGATCGCCTGCTTCGCGGCTGCCGCGCACGACTATCTCGCGGCCAAGGGCGGACTCAAGGGCTCGATCTCCTTCCTCATCACCGGCGACGAGGAAGGGCCCTCGATCAACGGCACCAAGAAGCTCCTGGCTTGGGCGGCCGCGCGCGGCGAGCGCTTCGATCATTCCCTGGTCGGCGAGCCGACGAGCACCGAGCAGGTCGGCGACACCATCAAGATCGGCCGCCGCGGCAGCCTTTCGGCCGCGCTCGCCGTCGCCGGCAGGCAAGGCCACGTCGCCTACCCGCAGCGCGCCGAGAACCCGATCCGGCCGCTGCTGCGCATGCTTTCCAAGCTGCAGGACGAGCCCTTTGACGCCGGCTCGCTGCTTTTCGAGCCGTCGCACCTCGAGATCACTTCGATCGACGTCGGCAATGTGGCGGTCAACGTCATTCCTGCCGAGGCGCGCGCGCGTTTCAACATCCGCTTCAACGATAGCCATACGGCCGCCGGCCTGCGCACGCTGATCGAGAAGCGTTGCCGCGACGCGGAGCAGCACGCGAGCTACCGGCTCGAATGGGAGCCTTCGAGCGAGAGCTTCCTCACCAAGCCCGGCCCGTTCGTCGATCTCGTCACCCGCGCGGTCGAGGACGTCGCCGGCAGCAAGCCCGCGCATTCCACCTCGGGCGGCACTTCGGACGCGCGCTACATCAAGGATTTCTGCCCGGTGGTGGAGCTCGGCCTCGTGGGCCGCACCATGCACGCGGTCGACGAGCAGGTGCCGATCGAGGATTTGAAGCGGCTCACCGCGATCTATCGCCGCGTGATCGAGCTCTATTTCGAGCGGCCGCCGGCCGCCTTGTAGTCCACCCGCACCAAGTAGAGGCCGCAGGCCGGCGCCACCGGCCCGCAGCGCGCCCGGTCGCGCGCGGCGAGCGCAGCGGCAAGGTCGTTCGCACTCCAGCGCCCCTCGCCCACCAGCTCCAGCGATCCCACCATGGAGCGCACCTGGTGGTGCAGAAACGAGCGCGCCTCGGCGATGACCCGGATCTCCTCGCCGTGGCGCATCACGTCGAGCCGGTCGAGCGTCTTCTCCGGCGATTTCGCCTGGCATTCGCTCGAGCGGAACGTGGTGAAGTCGTGATGCCCGATGAGCCGCTGCGCCGCCGCCTGCATGGCGAGATCGTCGAGCGGTTTCGCAATACGCCAGGCGCGATCGCGCTCGAGCGCGAGATCGGCGCGCCGGTTGATGACGCGATAGCGATAGTGGCGTTTGATCGCCGAGAAGCGCGCGTCGAAATCCTCGCCCACGCGCTCCACGACCAGCACCGAAATCGGCAGCGGCCGCAAATGCGCGTTCAGCGCATCGCGCACCGTATCGGGCTCCCAGTCCTTGGCGAGGTCGAAATGCGCCACCTGCCCGAGCGCGTGCACGCCCGCGTCCGTGCGCCCGGCGCCGGTGATCGTCGGCCGCTCGCCGGAGAAGCGCTCAACCGCATCGGCCAGCGCGCCCGCCACCGACGGACCGTTCTCCTGCACCTGCCAGCCCACGAACGGCGTGCCGTCATATTCGAGAATGAGCTTGTAGCGCGGCATGGCTCAGCTCGAAAGCGACGAGCCCGCCGCGATCGGCGTGCCGCGAAGGAAGTCCTCGGCGCGCATGCGGCGTGCGCCCGCCCGCTGCAATTCCAGAAGACGCACCGCGCCTGCGCCGCAGGCGATCGTCATCCGGTCGTCGAGCACTTTTCCCGGCGCGCCGCTTCCGTCGCCGCGGGTCGAGCGGATCGCCTTGATCCGCGTGCCGCCGCAATCGAACCACGCGCCCGGAAACGGCGACAGGCCGCGGATATGGTCGTGTACCTGTTTGCACGGCTTCGCCCAGTCGATCCGCGTCTCGCTATTCTCGATCTTCTTCGCATAGGTGACGCCTTCGGCGGGCTGCGGCTTGAACTCGAGCGCGCCACGCTCGAGCGCCGCGAGCGTCCGCGCCATCAGGTCGGCGCCCAGCACCGCGAGCTTGTCGTGCAGCTCGCCCGCGGTCATATCGGATCCGATCGCGACCCGCTCGGCGAGCGCCATCGGCCCGGTGTCGAGGCCTTCATCCATGCGCATGATGGTGACGCCGGTCTCCGCGTCGCCGGCCATGATCGCGCGCGCGATCGGCGCTGCGCCGCGCCAGCGCGGCAACAGCGAAGCATGCAGATTGAGGCAGCCGAGCTTCGGCGCGTCGAGGATCGCTTTCGGCAGCAGCAGCCCGTAGGCCACGACCACGCCGACATCGGCGCCATACGCCCGGAAAGCGGCGGCCGCGGCTTCGCTCTTGAGCGAGGCCGGATGCAGCACCGGGAGCTTGAATTTCTCCGCCGCCTCGTGCGCCGGCGAGCGGCGCTCCGCCATGCCGCGCCCGGCCGCCGCCGGCGGCCGCGTATAGACCGCGGCCACTTCGAAGCCGCGGCCCACGAGCTCAACGAGCGTCGGTACCGCGAACTCGGGCGTGCCCAGGAAGACGATGCGCAATTCCGCTCCTCCGCCCGGCGAAAGTCCGCTTCAGCCCGCCCGCTTCGCCGCCTTGGCGAATTTCTTGATGATGCGCTGGCGCTTCAGCCGCGAGATGTAGTCGATGAACAAGACGCCGTTGGTGTGGTCGATCTCGTGCTGCAGCACGCGCGCGAGCAAGCCCTCGGCCTCGAGCTCGCGCGATTTGCCGTGCAGGTCGAGGTAGCGGACCTTCACCTTGGACGCGCGCTCGACATCCTCGGTGATCTCCGGGATCGAGAGACAGCCTTCCTCGACGATGTCCTGCTCCTCCGACGACCACACCAGCTCCGGATTCATGAGCGCCACCGGGCGCTTCTCCTCTTCGCCGCGCGTGGGATCGACGATGATCACCCGCTTCGGCACGCCGATCTGTACCGCCGCCAAGCCGACGCCGGGCGCGTCGTACATGGTTTCGAACATGTCCTCGACCAGCGCCCGCACCTCCTTGTCGACGCGCGCGACCGCGGTCGAGACCGCGCGCAAGCGCTTGTCGGGTAACACGAGAATGGGACGGACAGCCATGGGCGCGAGATAGGCGTTCGGTTCGCGAGCGTCAATGCAGCGGCAACAAGCGCGCTCGCGTCACTTCGCGGTCACCACATTGCGCAGCTTGATCGGAGCTCCGATCATGTGCAGCGGCTCGAAGCCGGTACCGGTGCCGCGCACGATGACGTCGCCATAGTCCAGCAGCCGGCCGAGGACGGATTGATCCACGTCGACGCTCTCGACCTTTTCCATGTTCATCTCGATGGTGAAGCGCCGGATGAAGCCGCGCTTGAAGATGATGCGCCGGTCGGTGACCGCGATTTCCGTGGTCCAACGGCGGAACCAGGCGCGAAACAGGCTCGCGAAACCGGCGGCGAGGCACAAGACGAACAGCACCGAGAGAACCGGCTGGTTGGCGGCGCCGAGCAATCCCGCGAGCCCGATCAGCGTAAGCACCAGCCCGGGGACATAGATGACCCAATGAATGGTGCCGAAGAACAGCACCGTTTCGCCCGGTTGCAGCACCTCATCCACATATCGCACGGCAGCCCTCGACGCCGCGGAATCGCGCGGCAACAAGAGCTTATCGCGAAGGCGGCCGCGGACCGAACCGGCCGTCGTTCGCTCTTCGTTCTCTTCTTCCCCGAATCGCGCTAAGAAGGGCCCATGACCGAGGTGCTGTTCAACGCATTCGGGATCCCGGTGACCACGGCGCAGGCGCTCGCCGCGCTTGGGCTGGCCGCGCTCGCGCTTCTGGTCGCGCTCGCGATCGGGCTCTGGCGTTCTAGTCGCACGCGCGCGGACGAAACCGCGGAGCTCGAGGCGCGCGTCGCCGAACTGGTGCGCATGCAATCCGAGAGCACCGGCCGCATGCAGACCCTCGCCGAAGTGCTCGGCGGGCGGCAGGCCGATCTCGGCCGCCTGGTGAGCGAGCGGCTCGACGCGGTCTCGCACCGACTGGGCGAGAACGTTGCCACCGCCGCACGCGCCACCTACGAGGGTCTCTCGCAGCTGCACGAGCGAATCGCGGTCGTCGACGCGGCGCAGGCGCGGCTCGCCGAACTCTCCGCGCACATGGTCACGCTCAAGGACGTGCTCGCCAACAAGCAGGCGCGCGGCGCCTTCGGCCAGGGCCGCATGGAGGCGATCGTCGCCGACGGCTTGCCCAAGGACGCCTACGCGTTCCAGCACACGCTTTCGAACGGCCGGCGGCCGGATTGCATCGTGTTCCTGCCCGGCGACCAGCGGCCGCTTGCGATCGACGCCAAGTTTCCGCTGGAATCGGTCACCGCGCTGCGCGAGGCGAAGACCGACGACGACCGCCGCGCCGCGGTGCAGCGCCTGCGCCAGGACATCGCCAAGCACGTCTCCGACATTTCCGAACGCTATTTGATCCCCGGCGAGACCCAGGACGTGGCGCTCATGTTCGTGCCCTCGGAATCGGTCTATGCCGAGCTGCACGAGCAATTCGACGACCTGGTGCAGAAGGCGTTTCGCGCGCGCGTGCTTCTGGTCTCGCCGTCGCTCCTGATGCTCGCGATCCAGGTCTTGCAGGCGATCGTCAAGGATGCCCGCATGCGCGACCAGGCCGACGCGATCCGCACCGAGGTGACGCGGCTGATCGAAGATGTGGTGCGCCTGCGCGACCGCGCGCTCGCCCTGCAAAAACACTTCGCCCAGGCCTCCGACGATGTCGGCCAGGTGCTGATCTCGGCCGAGAAAGTGGTCAAGCGCGGCGCCCGCATCGAGGCGCTGGAGTTCGAGGATGACGAAGCCGAGCGCGACGAGCGCACGTTGTTCCCCGAACAGAACGTGCGCCGGATCGGCGCCGGCGAATAGCCCGCTCAGCGGGCTGGTGGCGGCGCCACGATCTCGTAGACATCGGCGTTGAACGCGCGCCCTGCGCGGCGCAAGCTCGCGCTCTCTTGAAGCCGCGCGATGACCGCCCTCGTATCCCAGTCAGCCACGATGAATTGCGGGACGCCGTCGCGGGCGATGGCGCGGATCATCTCGTCCTGCGCTGCTGGCAGGAAATTGAAGATCAGCGCCGCCTGCCGCCGGAGAAAAAAGTAAAAATAGCCGCCGGTAAGCCCGGCCCACACCACCGCCCGCGGCGGGATCGCGAAGTCGATCTCCGGCCGCACATAGTTCGGCGACACCGGCATGGTCACGAAGCGGAACGTCGCAGCCACGACCGCGACCACGGCCAGTCCCGCGCCGATCCGGAATGCCGGACGCGCGACCGGAGCCGCCGCGCCGCGCCGATGTTCC
>JAHFPN010000027.1:0-1550 GCA_023269635.1 Hyphomicrobiales bacterium
GCCAGAAACGCCGGCCGGGTCACCCGCGCCCACAGCTCCCGGCGCACATGCAGATAGGGCCGCAAGCCGCCGGTACCAAGCTCGGGCTCGAAGCGCAGGCGGTGCTCGGCGTCGCAACGCACGATGTCGTCCACATTGGTGCGGAATACGAGCGCGGCGTCCGCCCCCGCGCCTTCCCGCTCGAACTCGACCGCCAGGAACGGCGCGTCCTCGACCTTGATTCCAATCTTCTCCACCGGGGTTACCAGGAAGTAACGGTCGCCCTCGCGCTTCAGCACCGAGGCGAACAGGCGCACCAGCGCCGGCCGGCCGATCGGCGTGCCGAGATAGTACCAGGTGCCGTCGGCGGCGATCCTGATATCGAGATCGCCGCAATAGGGCGGATTCCACAGATGCACGGGCGGCGGCCCGCGGCGCTTGCCCACCGCCGCCGCCACCGCTTCGAGACCCCGGCCGTCCGCTTGCGCCATCGCCGTCTCCGCATCGCCGCTCGCGGAACCTTGATCGGTCCCTCGGCGATGCACCGGATAGAAGATAGCGTATAAGCCCGCTTTCACAGGACCCCCAGCGCTGCCATGATTGTGGCCGAGTCGGCGGCTTTGGTGGGCAATTGCTCCCGGCCGAGCATGATCCTTGCATCGCCGGGGTTCCCAATACGGCCCCGCCACCGGAGTTAAGAAATGAGCACCGCCACCGAGAACTTCGAGAGCCTGGACCAGGCCATCGTGCGCGCCGCGGAATCCACCGCCGCCAACGTGCGCGCCGCCCGCGCCGCCATCGGCGCGGTGATCTTCGGCCAGGAACAGGTCGTGGATCTGGCGCTCGTCACCGTGCTCGCCGGCGGGCATGCGCTGCTGATCGGCGTGCCCGGCCTGGCCAAGACCAAGCTGGTGGACACCATGGGCACCGTGCTCGGACTCGAGGCGCGGCGCATCCAGTTCACGCCCGATCTGATGCCGTCCGACATCCTCGGCGCCGAAGTGCTCGAGGAAAGCGCGACCGGCAAGCGCGCGTTCCGCTTCATCAAGGGGCCGGTGTTCGCCCAACTGCTCTTGGCCGACGAAGTGAACCGCGCCAGCCCGCGCACCCAGTCGGCGCTCCTGCAAGCGATGCAGGAATATCACGTGACCATCGCCGGCCAGCGCCACGACCTGCCGCGGCCGTTCCACGTGCTCTCGACCCAGAATCCGCTGGAGCAGGAAGGCACCTATCCGCTGCCCGAGGCGCAGCTCGACCGCTTCCTGATGGAGATCGACGTCGGCTACCCGGATCGCGACGCCGAGCGCAAGATCGTGTTCGACACCACCGGCGTCGAGGAATCGAAGCCGCGCCAGGCCATGAACGCCGACGACCTGATGGCGGCGCAACGCCTCGTGCGCCGCATCCCGGTCGGCCGGTCGGTGGTCGAGGCGATCCTCAATCTGGTGCGCTCGGCGCGGCCGGGGCCGGACGCCGACGACACCGCCAAGTTGATCGCCTGGGGCCCGAGCCCGCGCGCGAGTCAGGCTTTGATGCTCGCGGTGCGCGCCCGCGCGCTGCTCGACGGCCGG
>JAHFPN010000027.1:1560-21396 GCA_023269635.1 Hyphomicrobiales bacterium
CCCTCGATCGACGACGTGATCGCGCTGGCCGAGCCCGTGCTCAGGCACCGCATGGCGCTCTCGTTCGCCGCGCGCGCCGACGGCGAAACCGTCGAGGGCGTGGTCGGACGGCTCAAGGCCAGGCTCGCGTGAACCCGCCCCGGCCCGATCGCCCGTACGGTACGGACGAACGCACGGTGCAGACCGCGGCGCAGACCGCGGTGCGGGTGATCGCGTCGATGCCGCGCCTGGTGCTCGAGGCGCGCCGGGTCGCGGCCTCGGTCTATCACGGGCTGCACGGCCGCCGCCGCGCCGGGCCGGGCGAGAATTTCTGGCAGTACCGCCGCTTCGTGGACGGCGAGCCGGCGAACCGGGTCGACTGGCGCCGCTCCGCGCGCGACGACCATCTCTATGTGCGCGAGCGCGAGTGGGAGGCGGCGCACACGGTCTGGATCTGGCCGGACCGCTCGCCTTCCATGGTGTTCGCCTCGCCGCTGGTGTGGGAGACCAAGCTCGACCGCGCGCTGGTGCTCGCGTTCGCGCTCGGCGAACTCTTGGTGCGCGGCGGCGAGCGCGTCGGCATCCCGGGCATCATGCGGCCGACCGCGAGCCGCGCGGTGATCGACCGCATGGCGGAAGCCGTGATCCACGCCGTTGAAGCGCCGGCAAGCCTGCCGCCCGCGTTCGCGCCGAGCGTGCGCGAAGAGGTGGTTCTGCTCGGCGATTTCTGGAGCCCGACCGCAGCGGTGGTCGGCATGGTCGCGGCGCTCGGCAGCGGCGGCGCCGGCGGACATCTCGTGCAGATCGTCGATCCGGCGGAGGAAACCTTCCCCTATGCCGGCCGCATCGAGTTCCAGGAGCCCGAGGGCCTCGGCTCGATCACGGTCGGCCGCGCCGAGGCCTGGAAGACCGACTACGTCGACCGGGTCGCGCGCCATCGCGACGCGATCCGCGCCGAGGCCAAGCGCCTCGGCTGGAGCTTCATCGTGCACCGCACCGAGCGGCCGGCGAGCGATCTCCTGCTCGCGCTGCACGCGCGCATGAGCGCCTCGCGCGACGTGCTCGCGGGCCGCCGCCAGACCGGAGCGCTCGCGCTGAGCCAGGGAGCCGCGGCATGATCGCCGGCCTCCCGCTCGGCTTCACCTCGCCGCTCCTGCTGCTCGGGCTGCTGGCGCTGCCGATTCTGTGGTGGCTCTTGCGGCTGGTGCCGCCGCGGCCGCGGCGCATTTCGTTACCGCCCACGCGCATCCTGATGGAGATCGAGCCCAAGGAGGAGACCCCGGCGCGCACGCCCTGGTGGCTGACGCTGATCCGCCTCCTGCTCGCGGCGCTGGTGATCGTGGCCGCCGCCGGCCCGCTCTGGAATCCGCCGGCCGCCGGCACGCGCGAAAGCGGGCCGATCGTGCTCCTGATCGACTCCGGCTGGGCCGCCGCCGCGCAATGGAACGAGCGCATGCGCGCGGCCGAGGCGATCGTGACCCGCGCCGAGGCCGAGAGCCGCGCCGTGGCGGTGATCGCCACCGGCTCGCCGCTCAAGGAACTTTCCTTGCTCAGGCCGGGCGAGGCGCGCGAGGCGCTGAAGCTGCTCGCGCCCTCCCCGCACACCCCGGACCGCATCGAGATCCTCGCGCCGCTCGCGCGCTTGCTGCGCGCGCAGGGCGACCTTTCGCTGGTGTGGCTCACCGACGGCGTCGATCTCGGCGACGGCGCCAAGTTCACGGAAGAGCTCCGCCGCCTGGTCGGCGACCGCATCGTGGTGGTGAGCGGCGGCATCGAGAGCGCGCGTGCGCTCGCCGCCGCCGACAACGCCGCCGGCGCGCTCGCGGTCAAGGTCCTGCGCGCCGACCCCTCGGCGCCGGCGCGCGGCACGGTGCGGGCGCGCGACCTGCGCGGGCTCGCGCTCGGCGATGCCGAATTCGAATTCGCGCCCAACGCCACCGAGACCGAGGCGCGCTTCGACCTGCCGGTCGAGATCCGGAACGACATCGCGCGGCTGGAGATCGTCGGCGAACGCTCGTCCGGCGCGGTGCAGCTGCTCGACAAGCGCTGGCGGCGACGCATCGTGGGCGTCATCTCCGGCGCCACCGCCGACACCAGCCAGCCGCTGCTGGCGGCCACTTATTATCTCTCGCGCGCGCTCGGGCCGTTCGCCGACGTGCGGCTCGCCGAAGCCGCCTCGCCGAGCGAGGCGGTGACCCGCTTCCTCGAGCAGCGCCTGCCGGTGCTGGTGCTCTCCGACGTCGGCACCATCGTGCCGGCCGCACGCGAGCAGCTCCGGCGCTGGATCGAGGCCGGCGGCGTGCTGATCCGTTTCGCCGGGCCGCGGCTCGCGGCCGCGGCCGACGACGACTTGGTGCCGGTGCGGCTCCGGCGCGGCGGCCGCGTGCTCGGCGGCACGCTGTCGTGGGAGCAGCCGCAGAAGCTCGCGAGCTTCAGCCGCGAGGGACCGTTCTACGATCTGACCGTGCCCGACGACGTGACCGTGACCCGCCAGGTGCTGGCGGAGCCCGACGGACTGCTCGCCGAGCGCACCTGGGCTTCGCTCGCCGACGGCACGCCGCTGGTGACCGCGAGCAAGCGCGGCCGCGGGCTTCTGGTCCTGTTCCACGTGAGCGCCGACACCGCCTGGTCGAACCTGCCGATCTCGGGCGCGTTCGTCGAGATGCTGCGCCGGGTGGTGGGCCTCGCCGGCACCACCAGCACCGCCGCGGCCGAGCCGCGGCCAGCGCCCGAGCGCGGTCCCGCGCCGACCATCGCGCCGACCCGGTTGCTCGACGGCTTCGGCGTCTATACGCCGCCGGGACCCACGGCGCGGCCGATCGCGGCGGATTACGCCGGCCGCGCGGTTCCCGATCACCCGCCCGGATTCTATGGACCGCCCGAGGGGCTCTTGGCGGTGAACGCGCTCGCCCCCACCGATCGCATGCGAACACTCGATCTTTCCACGCTCGCCGGCCGCATCGAGCCCTACCGCCAGGGCGAGCCGATCGACCTGCGCGGCTATGTGCTCTCCGCGGTGCTCGGCTTGATCCTGCTCGACGCGCTGATCGTGTTCGTGCTCGCGGGCGGACTCGCGCGCCTGTTCCGGCGGCGGATCGCGACCGCGGCAGTGCTGGCGGCCGCGTTCCTGGTCGGCGCGCCGCAGTTCGATCCGGCCGCAGCGCAGGAGAACCTCGACCTGCGCGCCGCGCTGCAGACCCGGCTCGCCTACGTGGTCACCGGCGACGTCGAGACCGACAACGTGAGCCGCGCCGGGCTCGAGGGCCTGTCGATCTTCCTGTCCCAGCGCACCGCGCTCGAGCCGGGCGATCCGGTCGGCGTCGATATCGCGCGCGACGAGCTCGCGTTCTACCCGATCCTCTATTGGCCGATCGTACCGACCGCGGCCAAGCCCGAGCCCGCCACGCTCGCGCGCATCGACGCCTATATGAAGCAGGGCGGCACCATTTTGTTCGACACGCGCGATGCCTTTACCGCGGTGCCGGGCCGGCCGGGCGAAGTATCGCCGGCGCTGGCGCGCTTGCGCGAAATCCTCTCCTCGCTCGATATCCCTGAGCTCGAGCCGGTGCCGCGCGATCACGTGCTGACCAAGGCATTTTTTCTGTTGCGCGACTTCCCGGGCCGCTATACCGGCGGGACGCTCTGGGTCGAGGCCGCGCCCGCGAACCAGGACGAGACCCGCCCGGCGCGCGCGGGCGACGGCGTCTCGCCGATCCTGATCATTTCCAACGATCTCGCCGGTGCCTGGGCGGTGGGCCGCGACGGCCAGCCGCTGTTGCCGCTGGTCCCGGGCGAGCCGCGGCAGCGCGAGTTCGCGTTCCGGGTCGGCGTCAACATCGTGATGTACGTGCTCACCGGCAACTACAAGGCCGACCAGGTGCACGTGCCGGCGCTGCTCGAACGGCTGGGGCAGTAAGCCATGTATTTCGGCCTCGCCTTCGAGCCGCTGGTTTCGCTGCCGCTGCTGATCGGCGCCGCGGTCGCGGCGCTTCTGGTGCTGGCGCTGCTTCTGCTCGCGCGCTCGCGCGGAGCGCTGGTGCGCGGGCTGGCGCTGGCGCTGGCGGTGCTCGCGCTCGCCAATCCCTCGCTCACGCGCGAGGACCGCGAGCCGCTGCCCGCGGTCGTGGCCGTAGTGGTGGATAAGAGCGCGAGCCAGAAGTTCGGCGACCGCACCGCGGCGACCGAGGCCGCGCGCGCCGCCATCCTGGAGCAACTCGGCCGCATCGCCGGCCTCGAAATCCGCACGGTGGACGCAGGGATCGGAACCGGCGAGATCGACGGCACCCGGCTCTTCAGCGCGCTCGGCGCCACGCTGTCGGACGTGCCGCCGGACCGGGTGGCGGGCGCAATCCTGATCACCGACGGCCGCGTGCACGACGTGCCGGCGGCCTCGCTTCTAGGCTTCGCCGCGCCGGTGCACGGGCTCATCACCGGCCGCGAGGGCGAGCGCGACCGGCGCGTGGTGCTGACCGCAAGCCCGCGCTTCGGCATCGTCGGCCAGCACCAGACCGTGGGCTACCGCATCGAGGACGAAGGCGCGCCGCGCGGCGCGCGCGTCACGGTGGTGGTGCGGCGCGACGGCGAGGTGGTGGCGCGCACCGACGTGATCGCCGGCCGGGCGGCCGAGATCTCGATCGAGATCGCCCACGCCGGGCCGAACATCGTCGAGATCGAGGCCTCCCCGCTCGAAGGCGAGCTCACCCCGCTCAACAACCGCGCCGCGCTCACCATCGAGGGCGTGCGCGAGAAGCTGCGGGTGCTCCTGGTCTCGGGCGAGCCGCACGCCGGCGAGCGCACCTGGCGAAATCTGCTCAAGTCCGACGCCAATGTCGACCTCGTGCACTTCACCATCTTGCGGCCGCCGGAGAAGCAGGACGGCACGCCGATCAACGAGCTGTCGCTGATCGCATTCCCGACGCGCGAGCTGTTCCAGCAGAAGATCAAGGAATTCCACCTGATCATCTTCGACCGCTACGCGCAGCAGGGCGTGCTGCCGTTGATCTATTTCGACAATATCGTGCGCTACGTGCGCGAGCGCGGCGCGGTGCTGATCGCGGCCGGCGCCGACTACGCGAGCCAGGCGTCGATCTTCAAGTCGCCGCTCGAGCAAATCCTGCCGGCGGAGCCGACCGGCCGCATCGAGGAAGGCCCCTATCACGCGCGCCTGACCGACGCCGGCAAGCGCCATCCGGTGACCCGCGCGCTGGTGGGCGGCACCGAGGAGCCGCCGCACTGGAGCCGCTGGTTCCGTTCGATCGAGGCCAAGGTCGCGCCCGCGAGCACGACCGTGATGAAGGGGCCGCAGGACTCGCCGCTCTTGGTCTTGGCGCGCCAGAGCGAGGGCCGGATCGCGCTGTTGCTCTCCGATCACATCTGGCTGTGGGCGCGCGGGTTCGAGGGCGGTGGGCCGCATCTCGACCTGTTGCGGCGGCTGTCGCACTGGCTGATGAAGCAGCCCGAACTGGAAGAGGAACGGCTCGCGCTCCTGGTGCGCGGCAACGAGCTCGTGGTCGAGCGCCGCACCATGAAAGAGGAAGCGGCGCCGGTCGTGGTCACCGCGCCCTCGGGCGCGACGCGCAACGTCACGCTCGACGCGGCCGAGCCCGGCATCTTCAAGAGTGCGATCGAAGCGAACGAGCTCGGCCTGTGGCGCGCCACCGACGGCACGCTCACCGCGCTCGTCAATGTGGGGCCGATCAACCCGCTGGAATTCGCCGAAGTCACCAGCACCAAGGACGTGCTGGCCCCGCTCGCGGGCGTCACCGGCGGCGGACTGTGGCGGCTCGCCGAGCTCGGCACCACCGTCCCGCGCGTGATCGCGGTGCGCTCGGGCGAGCGCTTCGCCGGGCCGGACTGGCTAGGGCTTCGCTTACGCGACGTGAGCGTGGTGCGCGGGCTCGGCCTGTTCCCGCTGTTCGCGGGCTTGTCCGGATTGCTCTTGCTGCTCGCCGGGATCGCCGCCGCCTGGGCGCGCGAAGGCCGCTGACGCACTCCCCCGTTATTCTGAGGTGCGACCCCGGAGCAAGCCGGAGGAGCCTCGAAGGATGACGGCTCAACGCTGCCAGGGGCCGGGGCGATCCCTGAGCCACGGGTTGGGGCCGGACTCGCGCGGCTGATCGGCGGGCGCGTCTTCGGCTTGCTGATCGGCGCCGCCCTCCTCCTCCGGCGCGGGCAGCGCGATCGGACCCGGATCGTGGCCGCCGGCGAACTTCACCAGCGCATCGATGCGCTTCTCGACCGGCGGGTGGGTGGCGAACAGGTCGACGAAGCCCTCGCGCGGATTGTCCACGCACATCTCCATGATCGCGGAAGTAGCGCCCGGCAGCTCGCCGCGGCCCTCGATCTTGCGCAGCGCCGAGATCATGGCGTCCGGGTTCTTGGTGAGCTCGACCGAGCCGGCGTCGGCGAGAAACTCGCGCTGCCGCGACAGCCCGAACCGGATCACGATCGAGAGCAGCCAGGCGACCCCCACGATCGCGATCGCGATCAGGATCGCGGCCGCGCCGCCGCCCTTGCGGTCGCTCGACGAGCGGCCCACGCGCCAGCTGCCGCCGGTCCGGAAGAACAGCCGAAAGAACAGCTCGGCGAAGAACGAGATCACGCCGGCGATCACCACCGCGATCACCATCATGCGCACGTCGCCGTTGCGGATGTGGGTGAGCTCGTGGCCGAGCACGGACTCGACCTCGGGATCGTCGAGCCGCTGCAAGAGCCCGCTCGTCACCGTGATCGAGTATTGCTTCGGGTTCATGCCGGAGGCGAAGGCGTTGAGCGCGCCGTCATCCATGACCTTGAGCTTGGGCATGGGGATGCCGCGCGAGATGCAGAGATTTTCCAGGAGATTGTAGAGCCGCGGCTGCTGCTGGCGCGTCACCTCGCGGCCGCCGGTGATGGCGTCGATCATGGCCTGATGCCAGCGATAGGCGATCAGGATCCAGAGCGCGGTGCCGATCGTGACCCATGGGAAGGCGTAAAACAGATCGCGGAACGCGCGCTGAATCAGCCGCTCGAGCGGCAGCTCGCCGGCGCTCACGCCTTCCGCGAACAGCGCGCCCGCGAAAGTCATCAGGTAGACGAGAAAGAACAGCCCGATCAGCAGCAGAACCGAGCGCACCCGGTTCGCGCGGATGTGGGTGTAGAGGCCGTAGGCGGCTGCCATGGACCGGGCCTATGGTTCGTTGCCAGCGCTCATATAGCTACCGGCGCGGCGTCAGTGGGATTTTCCCTCCCCCTCCCCCCTCCCGAGGG
Organism: Hyphomicrobiales bacterium; assembly: GCA_023269635.1. Lineage (GTDB taxonomy): Bacteria > Pseudomonadota > Alphaproteobacteria > Rhizobiales > Xanthobacteraceae > JAHFPN01. The sequence continues at coordinate 8,788 of JAHFPN010000027.1, forward strand.
TGAGGGGGTGGGCGCTAGCACGCGTCAGCCGTGTTCGCGCATTGATGATCAGAACTTCACGCTCGGCGCCTGCGTGACCGCCTTGCGGTCGTCGCCGAGGTCGAAGAACACCTGCGACGAGAAGCCGAGCGAGGCCGCGAACAGCGCCGCCGGGAACTGCTGGATGCCGGTGTTGTATTCTTGCACCGCGTTGTTGAAAAAGCGCCGCGCCGCCGCGATCTTGTTCTCGAGATCGGAGAGCTCGCTCTGCAACTGCTGGAAGTTCTCGTTGGCCTTCAGGTTCGGATAGGCCTCGGCGAGAGCGAAGAGTTGCCTGAGCGCGCCGGACAGCATGTTCTCCGCCTGCCCTTGCGCGGCGGGCCCTTGCGCGGCCATGGCGGCGTTGCGCGCCTTGACCACGGCGTCGAGCGTGCCGCGCTCGTGGGCGGCGTAGCCCTTCACCGTCTCCACCAGATTCGGAATCAGGTCGTGGCGCTGCTTCAGCTGCACGTCCACGTCGGCGAAGGCCTGATTGACCCGCTGCCGCATGGCCACGAGGCCGTTGTAGATGAAGATGACCCAGAGAACGAGAAGGACGATGAGTCCAAGGACGATCCACAAGCCCCAATTGCCCGACATGGCTTTCTCCTGCAGCGTGCGGCCGGAGGCATCCCGGCACCGACAAGTGTATCACGCCGCGTGGCGTAAACGCGGCGAGGAATAGGTGGTACGGGAGAGGACGAGTTTCAAGCCAACGGCTTCCCGGCGTATTCCGGCTTGGGTGGCTGGTTTCATTCATATTGAATAGGATCGGCATCTGCGTCGCGCGGCGATGAAGTCTTCCGGATGAGCGACATACGACATTGGCTCGCGGGCCTCGGTCTTGGCCAATACGCGGACGTCTTCGCCGCCAACGATATCGACCTCGTGTCGGTGCGGCTGATGACCGACGCCGACTTCGAGAAGCTCGGGGTTACGCTCGGACATCGCAAGCGTCTGTTGAAGGCTGCCGAATCGCTGCCCCCCGCCGCGGAGCCGGCGGGGCCCGCAGCGCCGATCGCTCCGGCGGCCGAACGGCGGCAATTGACGGTGATGTTCTGCGATCTCGTCGGCTCGACCGAGCTGTCCGCGCGGCTCGATCCGGAAGATCTGCGGGAAATCATCGGCGCGTATCAGCGCGCCGGCACGGCGGTGATCGAGCGCTGCCAGGGTTACGTCGCGAAATACATGGGGGACGGGATTCTCGCCTATTTCGGCTATCCGCGGGCGCGCGAGGACGCCGCCGACCTCGCCGTGCACGCCGGTCTCGGCATTGTTCAGGCGGTCAAGAACCTGGCCTTCGCGCCGCCATCAGCCGCCGGGTTGAACCTTGCCGTGCGCGTCGGCATTGCCACCGGCGAGGTCGTGATCGGCGATCAGGTCGGGGTCGACTCCGCACGCGAATGGTCGGTGGTCGGGGAGACGCCGAATCTCGCCGCCCGGTTGCAGGCGGCAGCCATGGCGGGCGAAGTGCTGGTCGGCGACCGCACCCGCCGGCTCACCCGGCAGCGGTTCGTTTGGGCGGGGCCGCGAATGCTGCCGCTCAAGGGCTTCGCCGAGCCGGTGCAGGCCTGGGAGGTGAGCGGGGAATCCGCGTCGGTGGCCGTTGCCGGCGCCACGCTCGGCGAGACGACGCGGCTCATCGGTCGTCAAAGCGAATTGGCCCTGCTCGGCGACCGCTTGGAGCTCGCCCGCTCCGGTCAGGGCCAGGTGGTCCTGCTCATCGGCGAGGCCGGCATCGGGAAAACGGCGATCACCCACGCCCTGATCGAGCGCGCGCGCCGCGACGGAATCGCCTGCGTCGAGCTCAGTTGCTCCCAATTCCACCAGAGCAGCGAACTGAAACCGTTCGCCCTCCAGATCGAACGCGACGTCGGGATCGTTCGTAAGGACTTGCCGGCGGAAAATCTTGGCCGCCTGCGCGCCTGGCTCGCCCGCAACAACGACGACACCGACACCAATGCCGCGTTGTTCGCCGCTTTATTGTCTCTTCCGACGCCGACGAACGAACCATTGAGCGACATGACACCGCGCGCGCTGCGGGTGAAGACGCTCGACTTGCTGGAAACGCACCTCCTCGCACTGGAGCGACGGGATCCGGTCCTGCTGGTGATCGAGGACGCCCACTGGATCGACCCCACCTCCGGGGAACTGCTCGACCGCCTGGTGGACCGCGTGCAGCGGCGCCGCATGGTGCTGTTCGCGAATGCCCGTCCGGAATTCGAGGCCGGCTGGAGTCGCCGGCCCAACGTCACCCTGCTCACATTGAACCGGCTCGGCCGCCGCGACGCCGCCGCCTTGGTCGCCGAGATCGCCGCGGCGCAGGCACTGCCGGCCGAGTTGGAGGAACAATTGCTGATGCGGGCCGAGGGAAATCCGCTCTTCATCCAGGAGCTGACCAGATCGGTGCTCGAAGCACTGGCGGCGCGTGCTGGCAAGAGCGGCCGGCCCCCTGCTGACGAGATCATTCACCTGATTCCGGCTTCGTTGCGCGACTCATTGGCCGAGCGGCTCGACCGTCTGGGCAGCGCCAAGGAGTTGGCGCAGGCGGCCGCCGTGATCGGCCAGGACTTCGACGAGCGGCTGTTGGCCGCGATCATCGACCGGCCCGAGTCGCAACAGAAAAGGGAACTCGAGCAATTGGCGGCGGCGGAGATCATCGGCCGGCGCGGCAGTGAATTGCCGACCAGCTATTCGTTCCGCCACGCCCTCATTCAGGAGGCCGCCTACCAGTCCCTGCTCAAGGCCAAGCGCCGCGACTACCATCGCCGCATCGCGGAGAGCTTGGAACGCGGTGTCGTCCCCGAGCTCAGCGACCGCGAACCGGAACGCATCGCGCAACATTACGCCGAAGCCGGCATCGTGGATCGGGCGATCGAGTGTTGGCACCGATCGGGCGTGCGCGCCGCGCAACGCTCGGCCGATATCGAGGCGATCAAGCAATTGAGCCAAGCGTTGGAACTCGTTCGCCAGCAGCCGGTCGGACCCGAACGCGCGGGCAAGGAACTGTCCATCTTGATCGCGCTGGGCCCGACCCTGATGGCCACCGGCGGGTGGGACGCCATCAAGGTACGGGAAGTCTACGACGTGGCGTTGAATCTCGCGCGCGAAACCGGGCGCTCAGCCGAAATGTTTCCCGTTCTCTGGGGTCGCTGGCTGATCGCTCATTCCAGCGGGGCCGCGCAGAGCGCGCGAGAATTGCTCCAGGAGTTGTCGGACGTCGCCCAGGGCGGCGGCGATCTTGATCTCATGATGCAGTTTCATCATGCCGCCGGTTCGACCCGTTGCACCGAGGGAGAGTTTTCACAGGCGGTCGATCATGCCGAAGCTTGCACGGCGAGCTACGAACTCGGGAGACACCGGCATCAGGCCATGCAATATGGCGGACACGATCCTTGCGTTTGCACCACCTGCATCGGTGCGCTTGCCCAATTCTCGCTTGGCCGCGCCGCGCGAGCGCAAAAATGGAGCGATGAGGCGCTGAACCTGGCCGGTAAACTCGAACACGTGCCCAGCATCGCCCATGCGCACGTGTATCGAGCGGAACTCAGCCAAATACGCGGGGAGCCCGCGCCGGTGATGAAATCCGCCGACCGCGCACTCGCCATCGGGCTGGACAAAGGGCTGGCGCAATATGTCGCCTGGGCCAAGATGATGCGCGGCTGGGCGCTCACCAGAGGCGGACAAGTCGAACAAGGTATCGGCGAGATGGAGGAGGGTTTTGCAGCGTTGCAAAAAGTGCGCGTGCGTTATCACCTGCCTCATCGTCTCGGTGTGAGGGCACAGACCTATGAAGCAGCCGGACGCACATCCGAGGCCGTTGCCGCCATCGAAGACGCCTTGGCATCGGTCGAACGGACCGGCGAAAGCTGGTACGAGGCCGAACTCCTTCGTATCAAGGCGGGACTCTTGCGTACGGCATCGCCGGCGGATCGGCGCATCGCCGAATCCCTGCTCGAGCAATCGATCGCGACGGCGAGCCGACAAGGCGCGCGACAATGGGAAAGCCGTGCCCGGATCGATCTTGCCACGATACTCGCCGTGCAATCGCGCGAGGCTGCTGCCCGCGACGTGCTAGCTCCAACGCGCGACTGGAGCGAAATCGATCTTCCGGAACGGAGCCGGGTGGCGAAGCTGTTCCAGCAGATCAGCAGCTAGGCCGACGGCTTGGCCTCGTAATCCGGCTGTGTCCGCCCCTCGACACCATCGAACGCGCCCGGCGAAAGCTCCGCGATCAGCACGCGATCGGGGTCGACCGGCCCCGGCAAGATCACGCGGCCCTTCGGCACGCGCTTGAAGCCGGAAGTCGCGTAATAGGGCTCGTCGCCCACCAGCAGCACGAGCTTCACCCCGGCGGCGCGCGCCGCCTTGAGCGTGGCCTCGATCAGCGTGCGGCCGATGCCGTGCTCGCGGAACGGCGGCTCCACGGTGAGCGGGCCGAGCAACATGGCGGGCGCCGCGCCGATCCGGATCGGCGTCAGCCGCACCGAGCCTACCAACAGCGTGCCGATGCGCGCGGTGAAGGAGAGGTCGCGCCGGTGCGCCATCTTCTCGCGCAGCCGGAAGGCGGTGCGCGCGAACCGGCCGGGGCCGAAGGTGCGCTGGTAGAGCTTATCGATCGCCGGCCCGTCGTCGGCCTGCTCGGGCAGAATCGTGAGCGAGAGATCGTTCAAGTGCAGCCCCCGGCGAAGCGCGCGCCGAATATCACGGCGCCGGCCAAGGGTCCATTGCTTGCAACTTCATCCTGTCGTCCCGGGCGAGCGTCGCATTGGCGACGCGAGACCCGGGACCCATGGCCTCCGACCTTACAATTATTGCGCGTTCGGCGGCTATGGGTCCCCGCTTGCGCGGGGACGACGAAGAAGGGCAAGAGTGTTACATGGGTTTCTTCAACAACGGCGTCTGGACCGGCGACACCTACGACCCCAAGGCCGAGGACGGCCGTTTCGTCCGGCAGCCGACCCGCTATCACAATTGGGTCACACCCGACGGCGCGCCAGGACCGACCGGCGCAGGCGGTTTTGAGGCCGAGCCCGACCGCTATCACCTCTATGTTTCGACCGCCTGCCCCTGGGCGCATCGCACGCTGATCTTCCGCAGCCTGAAGAAGCTCAAGCACCTGATCTCGCTTTCGATCGTCGATCCGTTCATGGACGAGCGCGGTTGGAAATTCTCGGACGCGCCGGGCACGATCCCGGACACAGTCAACGGCAAGCCGCGGCTCTCGGAGATCTATCTCATCGCCGATCCGCACTTCACCGGCCGCGTCACCGTGCCGGTGCTGTGGGACAAGAAGCGGCGGACGATCGTGAACAACGAATCGTCCGAGATCATCCGCATGTTCAATTCGGCGTTCGACGCCTTCACCGACGCGCGCGAGGACTACTACCCGGCCGAGCTGCGCACCGAGATCGATGCGATCAATGCCATTGTCTATGCAAGCGTGAACAACGGCGTCTACCGTGCAGGCTTCGCGCTCACGCAGGAAGCCTATGAAGAGGCGTTCCTGAAATTGTTTGCGACGCTCGACGAGCTGGAAGCGCGCCTCGGGCGCGCACGGTATCTCGTCGGCAATCGCCTGACCGAGGCAGACTGGCGCCTGTTCACCACCCTCGTCCGGTTCGACGCCGTCTATGTCGGCCACTTCAAGTGCAACCTGCGCCGGATCGCCGACTATCCGAACCTGTCGAACTATCTGCGCGACCTCTACCAGGTGCCGGGCGTGGCCGAGACCGTGGATATGGATCACATCAAGCGGCACTATTACATGAGCCACCGGCGTCTCAATCCGCTTGGCATCGTGCCGCTCGGGCCGGCGCTCGATTTCGAGAAGCCGCACGACCGCGCGCGGTTTGGAAATTAGACCCTGAGTTACCAGCGCGAGTCTTTTCGAACTCCTCGCAGGATCTCTTCGAGCCGGCGATGCGTGCCCGCGGTCGTGTCCTCGGGCAATACCGCGAGCGGAAAGAAGCGCGACTCGCGAATCTCGGCGGTCGGCCTCGGTGGCCCACCCCATTCGAACTCGCGCACGATGAACAGGGCTACGTGATCGCGAACGGAAGCCGACGGATTGTAGAAAATCCCGTGCAGCGCCGGCTGCGCCTTCAGCCGCACGTTGCCTTCTTCCAGGAGCTCGCGCGCGAGCGCGTCGGCCAGCGTCTCGCCCGGCTCGACCCCGCCGCCGGGGAAATGCCAACCGCGCGCATAGGAGTGGCGCACCAGCAGCACGCCCCGCTCGGGGTCGAGCACCACCCCGCGCACGCCGAGCGTGAGCCCGCGCGAGAAGCGCCAATAGGTGTGCAATATCCGCCGCAGCATCGAATCGCGCGCCGATGATCCCCGATCCTAACGAAGTCCGGCGAAGAAGGCTGCGCCGCAGCGAATTCGCGGGTATGAATGTCGGACTGGCAAGCTACCGAGCCGAGAACGAGCCATGAAGCGCTTCGCCGACCTCACCGAACAGGAAATCCTCGCGCTCGCGATCGCGTCCGAGGAGGAGGACTCGCGCATCTACCGCGACTTCGCCGAGGGCCTGCGCGGCGACTTCCCGGCCTCCGCCGAGGTGTTCGACGAGATGGCCGAGGAGGAGACCCACCACCGCCACATGCTGCTGGAGCTTCATCGCAAGAAATTCGGCGAGCATTTGCCCCTGATTCGGCGCCAGGACGTGCGCGGCTTCATCAGCCGCCGGCCGGTCTGGCTGGTGCGGCCGCTCGGGCTCGACAAGGTGCGCAAGACCGCGGAAGAGATGGAGTTCGAGGCCGCGCGCTTCTATGCCAAGGCCGCCGAGCGCACGACCGACGTCTCGGTGCGGAAATTGCTCGGAGACCTGGCCGAGGCCGAGCGCGGGCACGAGAGCATGGCCGCGCGCTTGGGCGAAAAGATCCTCACCGAAGGCGTGCGCGAGGAAGAAGAGCGCACGGCGCGGCGCATGTTCGTGCTGCAGTTCGTGCAGCCGGGCCTCATCGGACTCATGGACGGCTCGGTCTCGACGCTGGCGCCGCTGTTCGCCGCCGCCTTCGCCACCCACAATTCCTGGAACGCGTTCCTGGTGGGACTGGCGGCCTCGGTCGGCGCCGGGATCAGCATGGGCTTCGCCGAGGCGCTCTCCGACGACGGCAGCCTCACCGGCCGCGGCGCCCCCTGGCTGCGCGGCTTCGTGTGCGGGCTGATGACCACGATCGGCGGGATCGGGCACACGCTGCCCTATCTGATCCCCAACTTCTTCATCGCTACCGCGATCGCGGTGGCGGTGGTGGTGGTGGAGCTCGCCGCCATCTCCTATATCCGCTACCGCTACATGGACTCGCCGTTCTGGTCGGCGAGCCTGCAGGTCGCGTTCGGCGGCGCGCTGGTGTTCGCGGCCGGCGTGCTCATTGGAAACTCCTGATGTTCGTGCTCGCGCACCTTTCCGACCCGCATCTGGTTCCGCTGCCGGAGGCGAGCCTCGCGGAGCTCATGGGCAAACGCGCCACCGGCTATTTCAACTGGCGGGTCCGCCGCGGCGGCCGGCATCGGAGCGACGTCCTGGAGCGCGTCGTCGGCGACCTCCTGGCGCAGACGCCGCACCACATCGCGGTCACCGGCGATCTCGCGAACCTGAGCCTGGCCGCCGAATTCGCGCCGGCGCGCGCCTTCCTCGCCCGGCTGGCGCCGCCCGAGCACGTGACCGTGGTGCCCGGCAACCACGACGCCTATGTGCGGGCCGAGGCGCTGACGCATCTTTCGGCCTGGCGCGAATACTTGAGCGGCGACGCGGCCGAAGAGCCGCGCTTTCCGTTCGTGCGCAAGCGCGGGCCGGTGGCGCTGATCGGGCTCTCGACCGCGCTGCCGACGCTGCCGCTCTCCTCCGCCGGCAGGCTCGGGCGCGCGCAGATCGAGGCGCTCGCCGGGATGCTTGCGGATTTGCAGACCGAAGGCTTGTTCCGCGTGGTGCTGATCCATCATCCGCCGGCCGGGCGCCGCGCCTTTCACAAGCGGCTGATCGACGCGGCGGCGTTCCGCGCCGCGATCGCCGAGCACGGCGCCGAGCTCGTGCTGCACGGCCACGACCATCGCGCGTCGCTGCTCGAGATTGCCGGACCGCGCGGCCCGGTGCCGGTGGTGGGCGTGCCGTCGGCCTCGGCCACCGCCGACGATCCGCGCGGCCGCGGCGGCTACAATCTCTATCGGATCGCGGGCCGCCCCGGCGCTTGGCAGGTCGAGATCGAGCGCCGCGGCCTCGACGCCGCGGGCAACAACGTCGTGGTGCTGGAGCAACTGACGCTCGGCGCGGAACCCGCGGCGCCGATCGTCGCCAGGCCGGCGGCGCCGAAGCGCCGGCCGAAGGTCAGCGCGGCGCGAACACCAGCGCGACGGCGAACAGCAAAACGATCCCGACCAGCACGCCGATGACGAAGGCCGGCACCGGCCCGAATTGCCGGGGCGCCGCTGCGCCGGTGGCGACGCTCTCGGCCAAGGCCTGCTCGCGCGCCACCAGGCGGCCGGCCACGTAGCGGGTGACCGCCGCCACCACCGGCTCCATCTCGTGCGACTCCGCGAGCACCTTGCGGCCATAGAGCGTGTCCACCAGCAGCCGGTAGGTGCGCTTGTCGCGGCCCATGGTCACGTGCGCGACGTTGTCGATCCAGAGCCGCGGGGTCGTGCCCTGGCTGATGCCGCGGTCGAACAGGTCGAGGTGCTCGGGCGCGATCTGCTTGAATACCGGATCGAGCGCCTCGTTCAGCATTTCGAGCCGCGCGGCTTCCGCGTCGCGCAATTCCACGATGACGGCGGAGCGTTCCGCCGCCTCGATCCTCGCCTCGCGCACCGCCTGGCGCAGCGCGCCCGGCGCTTCCGCCTTGGCCCGTCCGGTTTCGTCCATGGCACCCGTCCAACCTCAAGGCTACCGGTTGCGCGCGCCCGCGGGAAGAGCGGCAAAGGCGCCTCGCGGTTGCCCGCGGAATTGGCTATGCCAGCGGCTTCGGCGATCGGGGCGGCATGAGCGGATTGGTTCTCATCCTGGTGCTCGCGGGCGCGGTGCTGCACGCGAGCTGGAACGCGCTGGTCAAGGCGCAAGCGAGTCATTTCTCCGCCGCCGCCCTGGTCGCGGTCGGCGCCGGCATCGTGGCGCTTCCGGCCATGCTCGTCTTGCCGCTGCCGGCCGCCGCCGCGCTCCCCTATCTGGTGGCCTCGGCGCTGATCCACGTCGGCTATTTCGCGCTGGTGGCCTATGCCTATCGCGCGGCGGATTTGGGCGTCGCCTATCCGCTGACGCGCGGCTCGGCGCCGATGCTGACCGCGCTGCTGGCCTTCGCGATCATCGGCGAGAACCTCGCCTGGAACGGCTGGCTCGCGATCGTCGCGATCGCGGCCGGGATCGCCGCGCTCTCCCTAGACGCGCTCGCGCGCGGCGGGCTGACGCGGCGGGCGGGCGCGGCGGCCTTGGTCAATGCCGGCGTGGTCGTCTGCTACACGCTGATCGACGGCCTCGGTGCGCGCGCGGCCGGCAACGGCGTCGCCTACGGCGTCTGGATGATCGCGGCGACCGCGGCGCTGATCGCGATACTTCTGCTGATGCGGGACAGCCGCGCCGCGCTCGCCGCCGCGCGCCAAGGCTGGCGGCTCGGGCTCGGCGGCGGCGCCCTGGTGCTCGGCTCCTACGGGATCGCGCTCTGGGCCATGACGATCGCGCCGATCGGGCTGGTGGCGGCGCTGCGCGAGACCTCGGTGCTGTTCGCGGCGCTGCTCGGGGCCTATTTCTTCGCCGAGCCGTTCGGCCCGCAGCGCTGGATCGCGCTCGCGCTCATCGTCGGCGGAATCGCGCTGCTGCGGCTGCCGACGTGAGCCGGCAGGCCGCCGCTCAAATCCAACGATTTACTGGCGATACTGCTGGATGCGGGTGGTGCGCAGACCCGCCAGGCCGTGGCGGTCGATCGACTGCTGCCAGGCCAGGAATTCCTCGACCGTGAGCGTATAGCGCTGGCAGGCTTCCTCGAGCGAAAGCAGGCCGCCGCGCACGGCCGCGACCACTTCGGCCTTGCGCCGGATGACCCAACGCCGGGTATTGGCGGGGGGAAGATCGGCGATGGTCAGCGGGCTGCCATCGGGTCCGATCACGTACTTCGCCCGGGGGCGATGCGCCTCAGTCATGCTACGCTCACACACACTCACGAACTCCGCGCACGCTACCGGGCAGGCATGAAAATTTCCCTAAGTTTCTGTTTCCAAAGTGTTTCCGGCCTGGCAAGGCGCCAAAGCGGCATCACATAAGGATCGTCGCGAAGCGCATGGAGGCTTTGCGTCAATCCGGGGGGTTCCTATAAGGAATCCGTTAACGGGCTGCCGGAACGGCAGCGGAGCAGCGCGATGAAGGTGGATCTCGAGCTCGAGGGCCGCCCGCAGGACACGCGGATCGTGGTCGCCATGTCGGGCGGCGTCGACTCGGCGGTGACCGCGGCGCTCTTGAAGCGCGCGGGCTACGACGTGGTCGGGGTGACGCTGCAGCTCTACGACCACGGCGCCGCCACCGCGCGCAAGGGCGCCTGCTGCGCCGGCAACGATATCCACGACGCCCGGCTGGTGGCCGCGCGCCTAGGCATCCCGCACTACGTGCTCGACTACGAGGCGCGCTTCCGCGAGGTGGTGGTCGAGCCCTTCATCGAGAGCTATGTCGCGGGCGAGACCCCGGTGCCGTGCGTCGCCTGCAACCAGCGGATCAAGTTCGCGGACCTGCTCACGACCGCGCGCGAGCTGGGTGCCCGCGCGCTCGCCACCGGCCACTATGTGGAGAGCCGGCGGCTCGCCTCGGGCCGGCGCGCGCTCTATCGCGCCCGCGACCCGGAGCGCGACCAGAGCTATTTTCTCTATGCCACCACGCCCGAGGAGCTTAAGTTCCTGCGCTTTCCGCTCGGCGCGCTGGAGAAGCCGGCGGTGCGGGCGCTCGCGCGCGAGTTCGGGCTCGTGGTGGCCGAAAAGCGCGACAGCCAGGACATCTGCTTCGTGCCCGAGGGGCGCTATAGCGACGTGATCGAGAAGCTCCGGCCCGGCGCGGCCGAGCCGGGCGAGATCGTGCACATCGACGGCCGCGTGCTCGGCGGCCACCCCGGCATCATCCATTTCACGGTCGGTCAGCGGCGCGGGCTCGGCGTCGCGGCCGGCGAGCCGCTCTACGTGGTCGGGCTCGAGGCCGCGCGGCGGAGGGTGATCGTAGGCCCGCGCGCGGCGCTCGAGGTGCGGCGCATCGTGCTCGACGAAGTGAACTGGCTCGGCGACCAGCCGATCGAAGACGCGGCTCGGCAGGGGCTTCCGGTGCACGCGCGGGTGCGCTCGACGCAGCCGCCGCGCCCGGCGCGGCTGGTCGCGGGCGCCGCCGGCATCGAACTCGAATTCGCGGACGGCGAGGAAGGGGTCGCGCCCGGGCAGGCTTGCGTGATCTACGCGAGCGCGGAGCCGCGTGCGCGCGTGCTCGGCGGCGGCGTGATCCGCGCGCGCCCGGCGGCGCGAGCGCGGATGCCGGCGGAGCTGCAGGCGGCGTTCTGAGCCCGCATCGGATCGGGGAGCCGATGGCGACCGACATCGACAGGAAGACGGTCGAGAAGGCCTACGCCCGCTGGGCGCCGGTCTATGACCTCGTGTTCGGCTCGGTGTTCGACCAGAGCCGGCGCATCTCGATCGACGCCGCCAATCGCGTGGGCGGCAAAATCCTCGAGCTCGGCGTCGGCACCGGCATCTCGCTTGCGGGCTACGGATCGCGCACCCAGGTCGTCGGCATCGATATTTCCGAGCCGATGTTGCGGAAGGCGCGCGAGCGCGTGGTGCACGAGCAGCTCGCGCACGTGCTCGGGCTCGCGGTGATGGACGCGGGCAATCTCGGATTCAAGGATGCGAGCTTCGACTGCGCAGTGGCGCAGTTCGTGATCACCACGGTGCCGGACCCGGAAGCGACGCTCGACGAATTAGCCCGCGTGGTGCGGCCGGGCGGCGAGATCGTGCTGATCAACCACATCAGCGCCGAGAGCGGCTTGCGCGCGAGCTTCGAGCACTGGTTCGCGCAGCGCTCGACCCAGCTCGGCTGGCGGGCGGAGTTCCCGTTCGCGCGCATCGAGCGCTGGATCGGCCGCCACGGCGGCGTGCGGCTCTTGGAGCGGCGCAACGCGCCGCCGTTCGGGATGTTCTCGCTGATCCGGATCGGGCGAACCGGCGAAACCGGCGGGCGCGCGGCCTGAATCCCGCGCTTGCTTGACACCTATTGCTGTGGCTTCCATATCCGGCGCGCAGGGCGCGAGCCCTGCAAAACGGCGGCGGAGTAGCTCAGCTGGCTAGAGCAGAGGAATCATAATCCTTGTGTCGGGGGTTCGAGTCCCTCCTCCGCTACCAACATTTCAATGACTTAGCCGGGAAGCCAATTCTTAGCCTCGCTCTAGCCTCTGACTTCCACGATCGTCCGATGGCAGATTTTTGTGCGATGCGTTGAAATTCAGATTTTCGGGAAATGTCTGCTTCTCTAATCGGCCGTTCAAGGTCAAGCGCTTTCAGACAATCCACCGCTGCAGTGTCGATGTCGCTCACGGGCTCGTGCTTCTCTTCGGAATCGGCACCAAGGCCCTTCCA
>JAHFPN010000151.1 GCA_023269635.1 Hyphomicrobiales bacterium
GATCTGGAACGCGCGCGCGTCGGCGACCGGCGGCTGGTTCAATGTTCCGGAGGCGACCTGCACGTTCTGCCGCTGCAGCGCGTTGACCACGTCGACCGCGGTCAACCCCAGCGTCTGCAGCCGCTCGGGGTCGAGCCAGACGCGCATGGAATAGTCGCGCGCGCCGAAGATGGTGATCGAGCCCACCCCGTCCACGCGCGTGAGCACGTCCTTGATCTCGATATTGGCGTAGTTCGAGATGAACAGATCGTCGCGCGACTTGTCGGGCGAGATCAGATGCACGACCAGCATCAGGTCGGGCGAGCTCTTGTTCACGATCACGCCGATATTGCGCACGTCCTGCGGCAGGCGCGGCTGCGCGATGGCGACGCGGTTCTGCACCTGCACCTGGGCCTGGTCGAGGTTCACGCCGATGTCGAAGGTGACCGAGATGGTGAAGCGGCCGTCGGCGGTCGAGTTCGAGGACAGATAGAGCATGCCCTCGACGCCGTTGATCTGCTCCTCGATCGGCGCCACCACGGTCGCCGCCACCACGTCGGCGCTGGCGCCCGGATACTGGCCGGACACGTTGATGGTGGGCGGCGCGATCTCCGGGTACTGCGCGATCGGAAGCCGGAAGAAGGTCACCCCGCCCAGGATCACGATCACGATCGAGATCACCGAGGCGAAGATCGGCCGGTCGATGAAGAAGTGCGAGGGATTCATCGCTTTTCACTTCTTCTGCGCGGCGGGCGGTGCGCCCGGCGGCCGCGTGCCCTCTTGCACCGGCGTCACCTTGACCCCGGGCCGCGCGCGCATCAGGCCGTTGACGATCACCTTGTCGTCCGCCGCGAGCCCGGATCTCACCACCCGGAGCGGACCCTGCAGCGAGCCGAGCTCGAGATATTTCTGCCGCACGATATTCTCGGCATCGACCACATAGACGAACTTGCGCACCTGCTCGGTGCCGATGGCGGCGTCGGGCACCAGCAGCGCCTGATAGGCCGGCGAGCCCGGCATCCGTATGCGCGCGAACATCCCGGGTGTGAACAGGCCCTTCGGGTTCGCGAACAGCGCGCGGCCGCGGATCGTGCCCGAGGACTGGTCGATGGCGTTATCCACGAAGTCGACGGCGCCCAGGTGCACGAACTCGGGCTCGTCGAGCAGGCGCAGTTCGACCTTGAGGCTGGTGCCGCGCGGATCGGTTTCCTTGCCGTCGCCGGCGATCCGCGTGTAGCGAAGATAGGCCGCTTCGTCGAAGGTGAACTCGAAGCGGATCGGATCGATCGAAACGATGGTGGCGAGCAGCGTGGTCTGCGGCAGTGAGCCCCCGATCACGAGGTTGCCGGGCGAGACCCGGCGGTCGCCGATGCGGCCGGTGACCGGCGCGCGCAACTCGGTGAATTCCAAATTCAGCTCGGCGTTGCGCAGCGCGGCTTCCGCCGCGGCGACCTGGGCGTCGGCCGAGCGCTTGGCCTGGATGCGCTGCTCATAGACCTGCTCGGAGATGGTCTGCCGGCCGATCAGATCCTGCGCGCGCTTGAGATCGGCGACCGCGAGGTCGAGCGCCGACTTGGCGCGGGCCAGATCGGCGCGCGCCTGGTCGAGCGCGGCCTGGAACGGACGCTGGTCGATGGTGAAGAGCATTTCGCCCTTCTTGACGATCTCGCCGTCCTTGAAATGCACGGCCTCCAGATGGCCGGAGACGCGCGCGCGCACCTCGACGGAATCCACGGCCACGAACCGGCCGACATACTCGTCGGTGTCCACGACGGTACGGTTGACCGGATTGGCCACGGTCACCGGCGGCGCGGGCGGGCCGGTCTGCTGCGGCGTGCTGTCGCCGCAAGATGCGAGCGCGAACGAGACTAGAAGGCTTGCGCCGAAACGCGCGGCAAGGACTCGGGACATCGGCCAACTCACGTCGATTTCGCGGCGCCGTTCATACACAATCGTGCCCGGCGCGTCACACCGGGGCGGACGGCCCGGGCTCGCGCACGAGCCCTTTTAGCCAAGTTCTGCCGCGGAGAAGGGTCACAAGCGCGGCATAAAGCAGACCTCCAAGGACGAGCAGGACCGCGAGCAACGCTTCCTCGCGCAACCGCGGCAGTCCGGCGAACCAGGGGCCGATCAGGCGCTCGCCGCCATAGAGCCCGACACCGGTGACGAGTCCGGCGGCGAGCAAGCGCATCGCGCCCTCGAGCGAGGCCGAAGGCCGCTCAAACCCGAGGCTGCGCGCGGCGAGCATCAGGAGCAGAAGATTGACCCAGGCCCCCGCGGCGGTGGCGAGCGCGAGACCGACCTGTGCGAGCGCGCCCATGAGCGCGATCTTCAACAGGATATTGACCAGCACCGCGATCAGCGCGGCCTTGACCGGGGTCGCGGTGTCGCCGCGGGCATAGAACGGGGCGACGAAGCTCCGGATCAGGACGAACGGCAGCAAGCCGGTGGCATAGGCCGCGAGCGTCGCCGCCGCGGCGGTCGCGTCCGCCGCGCTAAAGGCGCCGCGCATGAACAGCGCGCGCATCACCAGCTCGGGGATCGCGATCGCGGCGGCGACGCACGGCACCGCGAGCAGCAGCGCAAGATCGATGGCGCGCCCTTGCGCCTCGGCCGCGCCCGCCTGGTCGCCGGCCGCGAGCCGCCGCGACATTTCGGGCAGCAGCACGATCCCGACCGCGATTCCCACCACGCCGATCGGGAGCTGGTGAATTCGATCCGCGTAATAGAGCGCCGAGAGCGCGCCCGCCGGGAGAAACGTCGCGATCACCGTATCGGCGAACAGCGCGAGCTGTACCCCGCCGGCGCCAATGATCGCGGGCCCGAGCGCTTTCAGGAAGCGCCGTGTCGGCTGGTCCAACTTCGGGAGCCGCAGCCGGAGGCCAAAGCCGCTCCGCTCCGCGTCCGCGCCGACGAAGAGCGCCTGCAGGATCCCGGCCGCAAGCACGCCCCAGGCCGCGGCGTGACCCGCGGTGGGGAACGCGGCCGCGAAGCCGAGCGTGCCGACCATGCAGACATTCAGCAGGATCGGCGCCGCGGCGGCGGCGGCAAAGCGCCGGTGCGCGTTCAGCGTGCCCGCGATCAGCGTCTCGAGCGAGATCAGCGCGAGATAGGGGAAGGTGATGCGGGTGAGCGCCACTGCGAGTTCGAAGCGAGTCGGATCGCTGCCGAACCCCGGCGCCAGCAATCGCACCACCGCCGGCGTGAACGCGAGCGCGATCGCGAGCAACACGAGTTGCAGGATCACCATCGCGGCGGCGATGCGGTCGGCGAAGCGCCGCGCGGCCCCGATGCCGTCCTGCTCGAGCGCGCGCGCGTAAGCAGGCACGAACGCCGCGCTGAACGCGCCCTCGGCGAAGATCGCCCGGAAATGGTTCGGCAGCCGGAACGCCACGAAGAACGCGTCGGCGAGCGGCCCGGCGCCGAGCACCGCGGCCATCACCACGTCGCGGATGAATCCGGTGATGCGGGAGACCAGCGTCCAGCCGCCGACGGTGAAAACGCGCCGGATCATGAAGCGCCGCCAATCATCATTCTGCCTTCCCGGCCAAGCGAGCCCGCGCATCGCAAGTCGGGCTTGCCCGACTTGCGACATGTGAACCGTGCCGAATTCGGGCAGGCCCGAATTCGGATGCGGGCGAGCGCGAGCCGGGACCCATGGCCGCCGACCGTTCAAATCTTGCAATTATGGTGGTTATGGGTCCCGGGTCTCGCCGTGCAAGATGCACGGCTCGCCCGGGACGACAGAAAAAAGAACTCACCGCCCGAGCGCGCGCCGCACCGCGGCCACGATGCGGTCCTGGGTCGGCGCGTCGAGATAGGCGTGCATCGGCAGGCTGATCACTTCGTGCGCCAGCCGCTCGGTGACCGGCAGGCCGCCTTCCGCCACCGGGCAATCGCCATAGGCCGGCTGCCGGTGCAGCGGCTTGGCGTAATAGACCGCGGTCGGAATGCCCTCGGCCTTCAGCGCCTCGGCCAGCGGCCCGCGCCGTCCGGAGGTGAGACGAATCGTGTACTGCGCCCATACCGAACGATACCCCGCGGGCGGGCGCGGAACGATGGCGATGTCCGCAAGCGCCGCCGAATAGCGCGCGGCGATCCGCTCGCGCGCCTCGATCTCCTCGGGGAAGATCTTGAGCTTTTCCAGCAGCACCGCCGCCTGAATGGTGTCGAGCCGGCCGGTCATGCCCACGCGCGCGTGATCGAAGCGGTCCACGCCCTCCCCGTGCACCCGCAGGCTTTTCACCAGCGCGGCGAGACCGTCGTCGTCGGTGAAGATCGCACCGCCGTCGCCGTAGCAGCCGAGCGGCTTGGCCGGAAAGAAGCTCACCGCGGTCGCGAGCCCGAAGCTGCCGAGCTTCCGTTCCCTGTAGCTCGCGCCGAACGCCTGCGCCGCGTCGTCGAGCACGAACAGCTTCGCCGCGTCGGCCGCCGCACGCACCGGGTCGTGGTCCACGGCAAGGCCGAAGAGGTCGACCGGGATCACCGCTTTCGGCTTGAGCCCGCGTTGCTTCGCCGCGGCGACGGCGCGCGCGATATTCCGCGCGTCGATGTTGAACGTCGCATCCTCCACGTCCACGAACACCGGCGTCGCGCCCACCAGCGCCGCCGCCTCCGCGGTCGCGCAATAGGTGAAGGACGGCATCAGCACCGCGTCGCCGCGGCCGACGCCCCGCGCCATCAACACGAGCACCAGCGCATCGGTGCCGCTCGCGACCCCGATGCAGTGGCGCGCGCCGGAGAACGCCGCGAGTTTCGCTTCCAACTCGCGCACCTCGGGCCCCAGGATGAACTGGCAGTGCGCCATCACGCGCGCGATCGCGGCGTCGATCGCACCGCCGAGCCGGCGGCGCTGCGCCGCGAGATCGATGAACGGGATCGGCGGCTGTTTCAGGCGGGCGTGCTGATTCATCGCGTCGGGCCGGTCCGGGCGGGCCAAGGCGCGCTCAGCGGGCCGCGCGCCGCGCCGCCGGGTGCGCGGCGACCTGGTTGCCGTTCAAGCAGCGGATCGCGATCTCGAGGCTCGCGACCGCCTCCTCTCCCGTCACCGCGGGCTTCTCGCCCGAACGGATCGCGTCGAGGAAGCGGCTGAGCTCGACCCGCAGCGGCTCGGCATGGCCGACCGGCAGATGCCGCACCGAATAGCTGCCGTCGGCGCGATAGTCGAAGCACTCGCTCACCTGGCGGGTGAGCAGGTCGGCGATGATGTACTTGCGCTTGGTGGCGACGTGCACGGTGCGCGCCTTGAACGGGGTCAGCCAGTTCGTGTTGATGTGCGCGAGCACGCCCGAGGCGGTGCGGAACTGCAAGAGCGCGATGTCCTCGCGCTTGGCGAGCGTGCGCGCGAGCTGCGGCTGCACCTCGATGATGTCCGAATCGGTGAACCAGCGGATCAGGTCGATGTCGTGCACCGCCAGATCGATCACCACGCCGACGTTCGACATGCGCGGCGGGAACGGGCCGACGCGCGTAATGGCGATCGAGAGAATGTCCTCGCCCGCGAGCGCTTCCTTGATCGCTTCCACCGCCGGATTGAAGCGCTCCACGTGGCCCACCATGAGGGTAACGCCCTTGCGCCGCGCCGCGGCGACGATCGAGTGGCCCTCCTCCACCGTCGAGGCGATCGGCTTCTCGACCAGCACGTGGGCGCCGGCCGCGATGCAGTCGAGCGCGATCGAGTGATGCACGTGGGTGGGCGCCGCGATGGTGACCGCGTCGACGCCGAGATCGAGGAGTTCCCGGTGGCCCGCGACCGCGCCGCAGCCGACGTACTCGGCCACGCTCCCGGCTGCGTTCTGGTCGGGATCGGCGAGCGCTACGAGCTGCACCCCCGGCAGCTCGGCGAGCACGCGCGCGTGGTTCGAGCCCATCACGCCGATGCCGATCACGCCGATCCGGACGATGCGGAGGTCTTGCGCTGCGCGCAATTGACGCGATTGCTCGCGCCGCGGAGCTGACGCCATGACGGAAGTTCTTACCCCAAACGAGCCCTTCGATTTCCTATCACGCCGGCCGGAGCGACGCGATAGGGGCGGCTACGCACCGCTTCACGATTGGTGTCAATGATTTACAGGCAGGGCGCGGAACGCCTCGTGCCGTGTTATGCGAATTTGCGCCGCGCCCGCCTCGCACCAACGCATTGCGAACTATGCCCGATATCCTGTTCATCAAGACCTCCTCGCTCGGCGACGTGATCCATCACATGCCGGCGGTCGCGGACGCCCGGCGGCGCTTTCCGGACGCGCGCATCGCATGGGTGGTGGAGGAGGATTTCGCGCCGCTCGTACGTCTGCATCCCGCGGTAAACGAGGTCATCCCGGTCGCAACGCGCCACTGGAAGCGCCAGCTGCGCGACGTATTCCTCAACCCGCTGTTCGAGCG
>JAHFPN010000152.1:0-484 GCA_023269635.1 Hyphomicrobiales bacterium
GATCATGTCGCCTTCATCGCCGCCAATCCCGGGCTCGCCCGCGACATGATCGCGGTCGACTGCGATCGGCGATACCTGCGCGAAGTGAGGATCTGCATGGGCAAGGACCTCGCCTTCCGCGCCTGCGCCGATGTCGTCCGGCGGGCCTGCCGCGAGCCGAGCGTGGTGATGCCGCCGGTGCGCGGCGTTACGCAGCGGCTTTGAACTACCGCCACGCCTTCCATGCCGGCGGCTTCGCCGACGTGCTCAAGCACGCGGTGCTCGTGCGCGTGCTCCTCCATCTCTTGCAGAAGGAAACGCCGCTCCGGGTGATCGAGACCCACGCCGGCGCCGGGCGCTACGATCTATCCGGCGCGCGGGCGGCGCGCACCGGCGAGTGGCGCGAAGGCATCGGCCGCCTGTTCGAGCGGCCGCTCGAGGGCGCGGCCGCGAGGTTGATCGAGCCGTATTTGACGCTGGTACGGGCTGCGAACCCTACGGGCAA
>JAHFPN010000152.1:494-6354 GCA_023269635.1 Hyphomicrobiales bacterium
CACCACCTATCCGGGCTCGCCGCTCATCGCCCGCGCGCTGCTCAGGCCGCAGGACCGCATGCTGTTCTGCGAGCTGCAACCGGAGGAGCGCACGGCGCTCGCGTCGAACCTCGGCCGCGACCGGCGCGCGAAGATCGTGGCGATCGACGGCTGGCTCGGGCTCAAGGCCTATGTCCCGCCCAAGGAGCGGCGCGGGCTGGTGCTCGTGGACCCGCCATTCGAGGCCGCGGACGAATTCGCCCGGCTCGAGGCCGGGCTTGCCGAGGCGCACGCGCGCTGGGTTACGGGCACTTATCTGGCCTGGTATCCGATCAAGGACCGGCGCGAGGCCGATGCCTTTGCCCGCCGCATGGCGCGGGGCGGGATCGGGAAAATTTTACGGATCGAGCTCTCGATCGATGCCATCCGCCTGGACGGGCGGCTCGCCGCTTGCGGGCTGCTCGCGCTCAATCCGCCCTGGACGTTAGAGAAGGAGATGGGTGTGCTTTTTCCGCAACTCGGCAAAGTGCTCGCGCGCCAAGGAGCGGCTAACCATCGCCTCGATTGGCTGTCCGGCCCGGGCTGAAGCGCCCGGAACGGCTTTTCAGGTGCGGCCGAATGTCCTAGGAAATATGGGCTTGAAGGTCCGCCAGCTTGAGGTTCGGGCGGGGTTGGAAGCAGGCTCGAGCCGGTTCCTCCCTTCGCAACGTCAAGCGCCGGCAACCGCGGCTCGCGCCGCCGGGGACCGACGCGAAGAAATGTGCAGGGAGTTGAGGCCATGCCGATGAGCGGCACCGTGAAGTTCTTCAATAACGACAAGGGCTATGGATTCATCCGTCCCGACGACGGCAGCCGCGACGTGTTCGTCCACGTCTCGGCCGTGACGAGCTCGGGTCTCGGCACGCTGAACGAGGGCCAGCGCGTCACTTTCGACGTGGAGCCCGACAAGCGCGGCAAGGGCCCCAAGGCCGTCAACCTCCAGGCCGCCACCTGAGCCGCCCGTCCCGGCCCCGATCCGGGCGGCCATGCTGATCCTTCGTTCGCATCCATTCTCGCCGTTCGGCCGCAAGGTCCGGATCGGCGCCGCGCTGTGCGGCCTCGCCGACCGCGTGCGCGTCGAGCAGGCCGACACGCTCGACCCCAAGGACAGCGTGCGGGCGCAGAATCCGCTCGGCAAGATTCCGGTGCTGATTCTCGAGAACGGCGCCACGCTCTATGACTCGCGGGTGATCCTCGAATATCTCGACGATCTCGCCGGCGGCGGCCGCATCATCCCGGCCTCGGGTGCCGCGCGCTTCGAGGCGTTGCGCTTGCAGGCGCTCGGCGACGGCATGATGGATGCCGCCATCCTACAGATCTACGAGGGCCGCTTCCGCCCGGCCGAAAAGCACGAGCCGCGCTGGCTCGAGCACCAGACCGGCAAGGTGGCACGCGCGCTCGCCGCTTTGGAGGCGGCGCCGCCGCCGCTCCAGCCCATGATCCATGTCGGCATCGTCACGATCGCCTGCGCGCTCGGCTATCTCGATTTCCGCTTCGAGGGACGCTGGCGGGCGAGCCACCCGAACCTGGTGGGCTGGCTCGACGAGTTCGCCTGGAAAGTTCCGGCCTTCGCCGAGAGCAAGCCGCAATAGCCGAATTGAGCGAACGCCCCGGCCGAGCCGGGGCGCCGTACGATCCGAAGCGCGCCGCCCTCAGAACTTGTAGCTCAAGCCCAAGCGCAGGATGCTGGTGTCGAGATCGGAGCGGATCGGACCCACGATGGTGGCGTAGGTCTCGGCGCCGAGATTGAGGCGCAAATACTCCACGCGCGCGGTGATGTTCTGGGTGATGGCGGCCTCGGCGCCGAGGCCGAGCACCCAGCCGTTGTGCGTGTGGCGGTCGGCGACGCCGCCGACGGCGATGGTGCCGCGGCCCCAAGCCCAGCCGCCGGTGGCGTAGAACAGCATGCGGTCGACCGCATAGCCGATGCGCGCGCGCACGGAGCCGAAATTGTCCACCTTGGCGCGCAACGCGCCCAGGGTCCGGTCGATGCCGGAGAGCGAGAGATCGGCCTCGGCGCCGACCATGAAGCCGCCCAAGAATTGATAATTGTAGCCGATATGCGGGCCGCCCACGATGCCTTGCGGCTTGATGCCGCCGAGCTGGCTCCAGCCGTAACCGAGATTACCGCCGAGATAGAATCCGCTCCAGTCGAAAATGCGCGCGGCGACGGGATCGGCAAGCAGCGGCGGGTTCTGCCGAAGGATGTCGGCGGCCGCGGCCGGCGCCGTCAACGCGCCCGTCATTGCCACGGCAATGAGCAGCTTCTTCATGCTGATACTGGCCTCCGCCCCTGCTTCGTCCGCTCAGCCGCACTTATTTAAACATTGAAGCGAATTGAGTCCGTATTCGGCGACCGCCCGAGCGCGCGAACTCTTCGGCTATGGCTAACAAACCGTTGCCGGCGGGCGGGCGCATGACGGGGCGCGGGCGAAAGCGCGGCAAATTCGTGTCGGCTGGACATTCCGCCGCGAACCCATACTTCTGAAAGCGCAGGATTCATCGCGGCCGCTGCGAAATTGCGGCGGCGCTGGCCTCCTGGTGAACGAATCCCTAATTTCGGGCCATGGACGGAAAACGGCGGGACATCGATCCGGAGATCGAGCCGGAGCCATCGACGGAAACGGACGCCGAGGAGACCGGCGCGCCGCCGGTCGAGCTCGAGCCGAACGGGCTCGAGGAGGCGCCGGCGGCCGAGGCCGTTGCCGGCGGCCGCGAGGCGATCCTGCGCTATGCGCGGCTCGCGCCCAACGGGCCCGGCGTCTACCGCATGACCGACGCCAACGGCCAGGTGCTCTATGTCGGCAAGGCCAAGAGCCTGAAGAAGCGCGTGCTCTCCTACGCGCGCGGCAACGGCCACACCAACCGCATCGCGCGCATGATCGCGGTCACCGCCGCCATGGAATTCATCTCGACCGCCACCGAGACCGACGCGCTGCTGCTCGAAGCCAACCTGATCAAGCGCTTCGCGCCGCCGTTCAACGTGTTCCTGCGCGACGACAAGTCGTTTCCCTACATTCTTCTGCGCGGCGGCCACCCGGCGCCGCAGATCATGAAGCACCGGGGCGCGCGCAGCCTGCCGGGCGACTATTTCGGGCCGTTCGCCTCGGCCGGCGCGGTCAATCGCACGATCAATTCGCTCGAGCGCGCGTTCCTGCTGCGCTCGTGCTCGGACCCGTTCTACGAGGGCCGCACGCGGCCCTGCCTGCTGTTTCAGATCAAACGCTGCTCGGCGCCCTGCACCGGGGAGATTTCGCTCGCCGACTACAACAAGCTCGTGCAGGAGGCGCGCGCGTTCCTCTCCGGCAAAAGCCGGAAAGTTCAGGATGCGCTCGCGCACGCCATGGAAGCGGCGTCGGCAGAGCAGAACTTCGAGCGCGCGGCGTTCTATCGCGACCGCATCACGGCGCTCTCCACCATCCAGGCGCAGCAGGGGATCAATCCGCGCACCATGGAGGAGGCCGACGTGTTCGCCTGCCACCAGGACGGCGGCGTCACCTGCATCGAGGTGTTCTTCTTCCGCTCCGGCCTGAACTGGGGCAACCGCGCCTTCTATCCGCGCGCGCACCGGACGCTCGATTGCGGCCAGGTGCTCGGGAGTTTCCTGGCGCAGTTCTACGACAGCCGCCCCTGCCCCAGGTTGGTGTTGCTCTCGCACGCGATTGAGGATCGCGCGCTCCTGGAGCAGGCGCTCTCCACCCGCGCCGGCTACCGGGTCGAGGTGGCGGTGCCGGAGCGCGGCGAGAAGCGCGCGCTCGTCGAACATGCGTTGACCAACGCGCGCGAAGCGCTCGGCCGGCGGCTGGCCGAGGCCTCTTCGCAGGCGAAGCTCTTGAAGGGCCTAGCCGAGACCTTCGGTCTGGCGCAGCCGCCGCGGCGGATCGAGGTCTATGACAACAGCCACATCACCGGCGCCAAGCCCGTGGGCGTCATGATCGTGGCTGGCCCTGAGGGGTTCGTGAAGAACCAGTACCGCAAGTTCAACATCCGGAGCGCGGACAAGTCCGACGACTACGGCATGATGCGCGAGGTGATGGCGCGGCGCTTCAAGCGTCTGCAAGCCGAAGCGCCGCGGGCCGCAGCAACGCAGGAGTCAGAAGCCCCGCCCTGGCCGGACCTCGTGATCATCGACGGCGGCGCCGGACAATTGAACGTGGCGCGCGAGGCGCTGGCGGAACTCGGCATCGTCGACCTGCCGCTGGTGGCGATCGCCAAGGGCGAGGCGCGCGACGCCGGGCGCGAGACTTTTCATCAGCCCGGCCGCGAGCCGTTCCGGCTTAAAGCCCGCGACCCGGTGCTCTACTTCGTCGAGCGGCTGCGCGACGAGGCGCATCGCTTCGCGGTCGGCTCGCATCGCGCGCGGCGCAAGCGCGACCTCACCAGCGCCGGATTGCAGGAAATCCCCGGCGTCGGGCCGGCGCGCAAGCGCGCGCTGCTGCGCCACTTCGGCACGCTCAAGGCGGTCGAGCGCGCGGCGCTCGCGGACCTGGAGACCGTGCCCGGAATCAACGCTGCGACCGCGAAGGCGATCTATGATTTCTTTCATGTCAACGGTTAGAGCGGCGCACTCGAATTCGCATTGACGCCGGGGGCGCGGAATGGCTTTGTCGGAGCGAAGCGAGGCCAACATGGACAAGCTCGCGGAAGAGGCCGCGAAACGGATCGAGGCGGTGCGGGGCGTCACCCGTGCGTTTCGGCTGCCGAATCTCCTGACCTATGCCCGCATCGCGGCGGTGCCGGCGATCGCAGCCTGCCTGTTTGCGATCTCGATCTACGGCGTCGGCCTGTGGCTGCGGTGGGTGGCGCTCGTGTTGTTCATCGCCGCGGCGCTCACCGATCTCCTGGACGGCTGGGCGGCGCGCGCCTATGGCGAGCTGTCCTCGCTCGGCCGCATGCTCGATCCGATCGCGGACAAGCTCCTGGTCGGCGGCAGCCTGTTCATGCTCGCCGCCGACGACACCATCCGCGGCTGGTCGCTGTGGGCCGCGTTCATCATCCTGTGTCGCGAGATCCTGGTCTCGGGCCTGCGCGAGTATCTCGCCGAGCTGAACGTGAGCATGCCGGTGTCGCGCATGGCGAAATGGAAGACGGTGCTGCAGCTGGTGGCGGTGGGCTTCCTGCTGGCGGGACCGGCCGGCGACCAGCTCGTGCCCGGCACCACCTGGACCGGGGTCGCGCTCTTGTGGGTCGCGGCACTGCTCACGCTCTATACCGGGTTCGATTATTTCCGGGCCGGCGTCCGGCACCTCACGGACTAGCGATGAAGCTCTTGTATTTCGCCTGGATCCGCGAACGGGTCGGCAAGACCGAGGAGGAGATCGCGCTCCCGGCCTCGGTCGCCACCGTGGCCGACCTGGTCCATTGGCTGAAGGGCCGCGGCGAGGAATATGCCCATGCGTTCGACAACCCGAAGGCCGTGCGCGCGGCCATCGACCGGGTGCACGTGCAGCCCGGGGCCGCGCTCAAGGGCGCGCGCGAAGTCGCCCTGTTTCCGCCGATGACGGGGGGCTAATATTCGCCGCCCGCTTGCGCGGGGACGACATGGAAGCGAATGAGCAACGTTCGCATCACGGCGCAACCGATCGATGCCGCCGCCGAGACCGCGGCGCTCGCCGCCGGCCGCGCCGGCATCGGCGCCATGGTGACGTTCTCCGGCATCTGCCGCGACAGCGAGGGGGCTGAGAAGATCGCGGCGCTCGTGCTCGAACATTATCCGGGCATGGCCGAGGCCGAGATCGAGCGCCACGTGCAGGAAGCCGAGGCGCGCTGGCCGCTCTTGGGCGTGCGCGTCGTGCATCGCAGCGGCCTGATCACGCCGGGCGAGACCATCGTGATGGTCGCG
>JAHFPN010000028.1 GCA_023269635.1 Hyphomicrobiales bacterium
TGAAGGGCTCAAGGCCGTGCAGATGTTTGAGGCGATCGAGCGCGGCGAGATCAAGGCGCTCTGGATCATGGCCACCAACCCGGCGGTGTCGCTGCCGCGCGCCAGCGCCATGCGCGAGGCGTTGAGGAAGCTCGATCTCTTCATCGTCTCCGAGAACGTGCGCTCCAACGACACGGTCAATGCCGGCGCACACGTGCTGCTGCCGGCGGCGGCCTGGGGCGAGAAGGACGGCACCGTCACCAATTCCGAGCGCCGCATCTCGCGCCAGCGCGCGTTCATGCCGCCGCCGGGCGAGGCCAAGCCTGATTGGTGGATCGTGTCGGAAGTAGCCAAGCGATTGGGCTTCGCCGAAGCCTTCGCTTTTCGCTCGGCCACCGACGTGTTCCGAGAGCACGCCGCGCTATCGAGCTTCGAGAACGACGGCGCGCGCGACTTCGATCTCGGCGGGCTGGTCGGAATTTCCTTCGAAGAATTTGACGCGCTCGAGCCGATGCAATGGCCGGTCCGCGCCGGCGAGGCGCAGGCCGGCCGCCGCTTCTTCGCCGAAGGCGGCTTCTTTACGCCCGATCGCAAGGCGCGCTTCATCGCGCCGGAGCCGCCGGCCTTGCGCGATGAGACCTCCGCCGCGTTCCCGTTCCGGCTCAATACCGGCCGCATCCGCGACCAATGGCACACGATGACGCGCACGGGCCGCAGCGCGCGGCTCTCCGCGCATATGCCCGAGCCTTTCGCCGAGATGCATCCCGACGACGCGCGCGCCGCACGCCTCGCCGACGGCGACCTGGCGCAGGTTTCGACGCCGCACGGCGATTGCATCGTGAAGGTAACGGTCAGTGACGGCCAACGGCCGGGCTCGCTGTTCCTGCCGATCCATTGGAGCGGAGAGTCTGCGTCTGCGGCCTGCGTCGGCGATCTGGTGGCGGCCAGGACCGATCCCCATTCCGGCCAGCCGGAAGCCAAGGCTACTCCGGCTGCTATTGCGCCCGCTGATTTCTCTTTCCGCGGCCTGATCCGCACCCGCGCCGCCGTCGCCCTGCCGGCCGAGACCTGGTGGGTGCGCATCCCGCGTGCCGACGGAACGGAAATCCGCTTCGCGACCAATCAGGGGCCGTTGATCTGGCACGATTTCGCCTATCGGCTGTTCGGGCCGGACACGAAGTTCGCTGACCGGCTCGACGCATCGCAGGACACCTATCGTGCCGCCGGTTTTATCGACGGCGAGCTCGACGGCTGGCTTTGCCTCGGGCCGGCCGGCGTTCGGCTGCACGCGGATGCGCTCGCAACATTGATTCCCGCTGAAGCGGGCGACGCGAGCCGCATGCTCGGGCTGAGCAGCGCCGGCGCCATGCTCGAGCTGGAGCCCGTGGTCTGTGCCTGTTTCGGCGTCGGCGCCGACGCCATTCGCGAGCTCGTAGCGAGCGGTGAAGCGCGGAGCGTCCAGGAAATCGGCCAGCGGCTCCGTGCTGGGACCAATTGCGGCTCCTGTCTGCCGGGAGTGAAGAGGATCATCGCCCATGCACGCACTCCGCAGCCCGTCTGAGGCGCGGCCGCAGCCTGGAAGGCGGAGCTTCTTTCAGTGGCGGGCGCCGCAGCCGATGTTTATGTCGCCGAGCCGGCATCCGAATTGCAGGAGCTTGCAGCCGATCCGTCGGGCGGCGCGGTCACGATCCATCGCCGAATTTGGACCGCCGAAGATCTCGCTGATGCAGCGATCGCCATCGGCGCCTTTGCATCGGACGATAAAGCGGCTCGCTTTGCCGCCGCGGCGCGGGCGGCCGGGGTGCCGGTCTGGAATCCCGCCTCGACACCAAAGCCACCGCGGGACCGGTACTGGTTTTGATCGGCCGGGTATTTTGTGAGCTGCTTTCGGAAGCACGTGACGAGCGGCCGTTTAGGGAACGCCTTCGCCAGCGGACGGGTTGCAATGATTCCCTGATAGCGCAGATCGATTTCCCTGTTCGGCGAAGGCTGCTCCCCGCTCGGCGCCGAAGGGATTCTCGCCGCAAACCTTGGTCGACGGCCTGAAATCCTGAGGCGAATCGGGAACCGGTCTCGTGAGGGCGAGCGCGCCGCGGTTGGATTTTGTGGGCCTGGCCATTAGGCTCGCAGCAGGAAACCATCGCCAGAGACGATTTCGATGCCATTCCCCAGGGCGTCGCGGGCCCTTGCACGTTTCACGGTGCTCGATCTCACCCGGGTTCGCGCCGGGCCGACCGCCGTCCGCCAGCTCGCCGACTGGGGGGCGAATGTCATCAAGGTGGAGGCCGCGGAATCCGCGGGCGTGGAGGCGCCCGGCGGCCCTCGCACCGGCTCCGACTTTCAGAACCTGCATCGCAACAAGCGCAGCATCACGCTCGACCTGAAGAGGCCGGAAGCCGGCGCCGTCTTCCGCCGCCTGGTCGAGAGGGCGGACGTCGTGGTCGAGAACTTCCGGCCTGACGTGAAGGAGCGCCTCGGCATCGATTACAAAACCTTACGCAAGATCAATCCCCGGCTGGTCTATGCGAGCATTTCCGGTTTCGGCCAGACCGGGCCGTATCGCGATCGGCCCGGGTTCGATCAGATCGCGCAAGGCATGGGCGGACTGATGTCGGTCACCGGCCAGCCAGGCCAGGGCCCGATGCGCGCCGGCATCCCGGTTGCCGACCTTTCCGCCGGGCTCCTGTGCGCGCTCGGCATCCTGGTGGCGCTGCTCGAGCGCGAGCAATCGGGCGAAGGGCAGCGGGTCGAGACCTCGCTGCTCGAGGCCCAGATCTTCATGCTCGATTTTCAAGCCGCGCGCTGGCTGATCGGGCGCGAAGTGCCGGGCCAGGCCGGAAACAATCACCCGACCAGCACGCCGACCGGCGTCTACCGAACCGCCGACGGCCATATCAACATCGCTACCGCGGGCGAGACCACCTGGGAGCGGCTGTGCCGCGCGATCGGTGCGACGCAGCTTCTCGACCTTCCGGAATACGCAACCGGCGGGAAACGCCTGAAACATCGCGATGCGCTGAATGCGGAAATCGAGCGCCATCTCGTGGGCCGCACCAGCGCCGAATGGGTCGAGCGCCTGAATGAGGCGGGCGTGCCGTGCGGGCCGATCTATTCCATCGACAAGATGTTCGCCGATCCGCAGGTCGAGCATCTTGAGATCGTAAAAAGCGTGGAGACGCAGGACGGCAAGACGCTTCGCGTCGTCGGCCAGCCGATTTCGCTTTCGCGCACGCCGAGCGCGGTGGTGGCGCCGCCGCCGGAGCTCGGCGAGCACACCGACGAAGTTCTGCGGGAGTTTGGCTTCGAGACGCAGGAAATCGAGGCACTGCGCCGGGCCAAGGTGATCTGATGTTGCGCGCAAGCGGAACAAGAGGCGAGGGAGCCGCACCATGAACAAGACCGACAAGATGCTCGCCCGCAAGGAGGGCCGCGTCGGCTACGTGATCTTCAACAATCCCGAGCGCCACAACGCGGTCTCGCTCGACATGTGGGAAGCGACGGTCGCGATTCTCGAAGGCTATGCGAAGGACGACGAGGTGCGTGTCGTCGTGCTCACCGGTGCCGGCGGCAAGGCCTTCATCTCCGGCGCCGATATCTCCCGCTTCGAGGACGAGCGCGCGAACGAGGAAGCGACCGCGCGCTACAATGCGACCGTCGAGCGGGCCTATTCCACGCTCGACCAGTTTCCGAAGCCGACCATCGCCATGATCCGCGGCTATTGCATCGGCGGCGGTCTCGGCTTCGCGGTCGCGTGCGACCTCCGCATCTGCTCCGAGGGCTCGCGCTTCGCCTTGCCGGCGGCGAAGCTCGGGCTCGGCTACGGCTTTCCCGGGCTCAAGCGCTTCATCGACGTGATCGGGCCCGCCTTTACCAAGGAAATCTTCTTCACCGGCCGTCAGTTCGACGCGGCCGAGGCGCGCGAGATGGGGCTCGTCAACCGCGTGCGTCCAGACGCCGAGGTCGAGCCGTTCGTGCGAAGCTATGCCGATGCGATCGCGGAGAACGCGCCGCTCACGATCGGCGCCACCAAGTTCATCGTCGGCGAGGCGCTGAAGGATGCATCCGAGCGCGACCTCAAGCGCTGCGCCGAGCTCGTGAAAAGGTGCTTCGCGAGCGCCGACTACGAGGAAGGCCGCAAGGCATTCATGGAAAAGCGCAAACCCCGGTTCACCGGGAAATGAGCGGAACGCGGCCCGGCCGCGCGTGCCAAGGGGGAGGCGAGTGGCATCCGTCGAGTTGCAAGGCCTGACCAAGCGCTTCGGCGCGCTGGCCGTGGTCGACGACGTTTCGTTGCGCGTCGATCACGGCCTGCTCATGTGCCTGCTCGGCCCCTCGGGCTGCGGCAAGACCACCACGCTGCGTCTGGTCGCCGGCTTCATCGAGCCCTCGGCCGGCAAAATCCGGGTCGGCGAGCGGACCGTCTCCACCCCGGGCCGAACGCTCCCGCCCGAGCAGCGCAACATGTCGATGATCTTTCAGAGCTACGCGCTCTGGCCGCACATGACGGTCGCCGAAAACATCGTCTACGGCTTGCGCCTGCGGAAGGTCGATCGCGAGACGATCGCAAACAAGCTCGCGGCGATTCTCGCGACCACCCGCCTCGCCGCGCTCATCGACCGCTATCCCGGCGAGCTCTCCGGCGGCCAACAGCAGCGGGTCGCGCTCGCGCGCGCGATGATCGTGGAGCCCGAAACGCTCCTGCTCGACGAGCCCTTGTCCAATCTCGACGCCAATCTGCGGGAGGAAATGCGCTTCGAGGTCCGCCGTCTGCACGACCAATATCGCTACACGTCGATCTACGTGACCCACGACCAGGCCGAAGCCATGACCACCGCCGACCTGATCGCGGTGATGAACGCCGGCAAGATCGAGCAGGTGGGCACGCCGGAGGACGTCTACGACCGCCCGCAGTCGGAGTTCGTGGCGCGCTTCATCGGCTCGAGCAATATCCTGAAAGGTAGGAACCTCGACGATTTCCGCATCGAATTCGCGGGCATTCCGCTGCGTTGCGTCGGGATAAAACTCGCTCCCGGGGCTGCGACCTCGGTCTCGATCCGCCAGCACGATATCCGCTTCATTGCCGCTCCCGCCGAAACGGCCGAGAACGTGTTGTCCGGGAAGATCTTGCGGCAAGTCTTCCTCGGCGGCAGCCGCGACTATATGGTCGAGCTCAGCAACGGGACGCAGCTGCGGGTGGTCGCACCTGCCGGCGAGAACATCGCCCCGGGCACCTCGGTCTGGCTTCATCTTCCGGCGGAGCGCTGCCGGGCGCTAGCGCGCTGAGCGCGACGCACCCGAGAATAAAGAACTGATAGGAGGCAACGATGCGTAGACGAGGACTGTCGCGGAGAGACGTGCTCAAGGGCTCGACCGCGATCGCCGCGAGCGTCTTCGCTTCGCCGATCGCGGCGGCGGCTCCCGAGCCTTCGTCGATCACGCCCGCGCTGATCGAGGCCGCCCGCAAGGAAGGCAAGATCGTCTGGTACACCTCGGTCGATCTGCCGGTGGCCGAAAAGATCGCGCGCGCCTTCGAAGTGAAATTTTCCGGCGTCGCCGCGCGGGTCGAGCGCTCGGGCGCCGAGCGCGTGTTCCAGCGCATCGGTCAGGAATACGGCAGCCGCATCCACGCGGTCGACGTGGTGAATTCGTCCGACGCCGCGCACTTCATCGTCTGGAAGCGCGACGGCTGGCTCGCGCCCTTCGTGCCCGAGGACGTCGCGCGCCACTATCCGCCCGAGCACAAGGATCCGGACGGCACGTTCGCCACCTGGCGCGCCTGGCTCAGCGTCATCGGCTACAACACCAAACTCGTGAAGCCTGAGGAAGCGCCCAAGAGTTTTGCCGATCTTCTCGATCCGAAATGGGTGGGCAAGATCGTCAAGGCGCACCCGAGCTATAGCGGAACGATCCTGACCGCGACCTATCAAATGGCGCGCGATCTCGGCTGGGACTATTTCGAGAAGCTCGCGAAGCAACGGGTGATGCAGGTGCAATCCTCGGCCGATCCGCCGAAAAAGCTTGCGCTCGGCGAGCGCGCGATCATGGCCGACGGCAATGAATACAATCTGTTCCTGCTGAAGGAATCCGGCCAGCCGGTCGAGATCGTCTATCCGACCGAGGGGACCCCGCTGATCGTCGGCCCGAACGGCGTATTCCGGGACGCGCCGAATCCGAACGCGGCGCGGCTGTTCCAGAGCTGGATGTTCACGAACGAGGCGCAGCAATTGATGGTCGAAATCGGCGGCCTGCGCTCGTTCCACGCACTGGTCAAGGAGAAGCCGGGCCGCAAGCCGTTGCGCGAGATCAAGCTCATGAAGGACGACCCGGTCGCGGTCGAGCGCGAGAGCGAAGCGATCAAGGCGCGCTACACCCAATACTTCCGGGTCTGAAACGGCCGTGCGCGCGATGTCGCTCGAGCAAGCGCCGTGAGCGTCGCGTCCCCGGCACGAACCGCCCGGCCGGCGAGGATCGATTTCTCGCAGCCGGTCCTTATCGCTTTTGCCGCAGTGCTGTGCGTCCTGATCGCGCTTCCGCTCTCGTGGCTGGTCTATTTCGGCTTCACCGATCGGACCGGCGCGTTCACCTTGGAGAACTTCGGGCGGCTTCTCGCCGACCCCGCCTTCGTCGAGCCGCTCTTGATCACGCTCGTGATCGCAATCTCGGTCGGCGTGATCTGCTGCCTCGTCGCCGCTCCCATGGGTTGGCTCGTCGCGCGCACCGACATGCCGTTCCGCCGCACGGTGCGGATGCTGGTGATGGCCTCGTTCGTGACGCCGCCGTTCCTCGGTGCGGTCGCGTGGGAGCTCTTGGCGGCGCCGAACAGCGGCCTGCTCAATCAGGCCTATCGCGCGCTCACCGGCGCGTCGCCGGACCGCCACCTGTTCGACATCTACTCGCTGCCGGGGCTGATCTTCGTCATCGCCTGCTACACCATGCCCTACGTATTCGTGCTGGTTTCGAACGCGCTCGATCGCATCCCCGGCGATCTAGAGGACGCCTCGGCGATCCTTGGCGGCCGCACCGCCGACACCGCGCGGCGGGTGACGATCCCGCTCGTGCTGCCGGCGGTGCTCGCCGGCGCGCTGGTCGCTTTCCTGCAGGCGATGACGCTGTTCGGTTCGCCGGCGATTCTGGCGATCCCGGCCGGCTTCCATACGATGACCACCAAAATCTGGAGCCTGTTCCACTATCCGCCGAAGCCGGAGCTTGCCGCGGCCGCGTCCTTGCCGCTCCTGCTGCTCACGGTCGTGCTGTTGCGCGCGGAACACGCGATCCTCGGCCGCCGCGGCTATTCCGTCGTCGGCGGCCGGCAGAGCGATCCGCGCCTGGTGCGCCTTGGCGCATTGAAGTGGCTCGCGCTTGCCTTCTGCTTCGTGCTGCTCTTGAACCCGATCTTCCTGCCCTACGGCGCGCTCCTGAACGCCGCGTTCTCGCGCGTGGCCTCGCAAGTGCTTTCGCCCGGAAATTTCACGCTGCACAACATCGAATTCGTGTTCTTCGAGCTATCGGCGACCAAGCTCGCGCTCAAGAACACATTTCTGCTTGGCGTGTCCGCGGCGACGATTGGCACGGTGTTCGCGCTCGTCATCGGATACGTCACGGCGCGTAAGGCGGTGACGCACTGGCGCGCGCTCGAATTCCTGGCGACGGCGCCGGTCGCGATCCCCGGCATCGTGCTCGGGGTCGGCCTGTTTCTGAGCTACAGCCGCGCGCCGTTCATTCTTTACGGCACGCTTTGGATTCTGCTGATCGCCTTCGTCACCATCAGCCTGCCCGCGGCCTACCAGCAGCTTCAGTCCGCGTTCCGCTCGGTCCATTCGGAGCTCGAGGACGCGAGCCGCATCCTCGGCGCCACGCGCCTGCGGGCGCTGGCCGGGATCACGGCGCCGCTCCTGCGCACCGGCGTGATCGCGACCTGGTGCTTCATCTTCGTCGGGGTGATCCGGGAATTGTCGGCCGCGATCATGCTCTTCACTTCGGAGACCAAGGTAGTCTCCGTCCTGATCTTCGATCTCAACGAGAGCGGCGATCTGGCGGCGATATCGGTGCTCGGCATCATGATGCTGGTCATCACGTTCGCCGTGGTGATCCTCGCCAACCGGATTCCCGGCTTTAGCGGCGGCGTCCGGTTGCGCGATGCGTGAGGCCGCCATGACCGCGAAGCGTTCGAAGCAGGCGGTCGCCGAGCAATTGGCGGCGAAGATCGCGGTCCTCGATGCTGCGCGGATCCCGGCGGCCGTGCGCGCGAAATGCGAGGATCTCACGCTCGACGTGATCGGCCTCTGCGCCGCCGCCCGGAGCGAGGACTATGTGCGGGCCGCGCTCGTCGCCTGGGACGACGACGGCCCTTGCACCGCAATCGGCCATCCACGGCGTTTGAGCGCGGCGGGGGCGGCGTTCGTCAATGGAACTGCCGCGCACGGCGAGGATTTCGACGACACCTTCGAGGGCGGACCGGTGCACACGGGCGCGGTGATCGTGCCGGCGGTGCTCGCGGCTTGCGAGCGCTATCAACCCGGACGCGCTTCGGCGCTGGTCGGGATCGCGGTCGGCGCCGAGACCCTGTGTCGCTTAAGCCTGGTGGCGCCGACAAAAATTCATCGCGCCGGCTTTCATCCGACCGCCGTGCTCGGCGCCATCGCGGCGGCTGCGGGCGTCGGCGCCGCGCTTCGATTGAATCCCGGTCAGCTTGCAAACGCGCTCGGCATCGCCGGCTCGATGGCGAGTGGAATCATCGAGTATCTCGCCGAAGGCGCCTGGACCAAGCGTCTGCACGCCGGCTGGGCGGCGCAGTCGGGCCTGCGCTCAGGCCTGCTCGGCCGCGCCGGGTTCGTCGGCCCGCGCACGGTGCTGGAAGGCGCGCATGGATTGTTCGAGGCTTTCGCCCGCACCAAGGACGGCGACTACGCGGCGCTCACCGGCGATTTCGGCACGCGCTGGGTGTCGGAGGCGCTCGCCTTCAAGCCTTATCCGTGCGGAACCATGATCCATCCCTATATCGACTGCGCGCGCCGGCTGGCCGCGCGCGGGCTCAAGGCCGACGACATCCGGGAGCTCGTCTGCGAGGTCGCCGAAGGAACCGTGCACCGGCTGTGGGAGCCGCTCGCCGACAAGCGCCGCCCGCCGAACGGCTATGCCGCCAAGTTCTCGACGCCCTTCTGCATTGCCTCAGGCTTGGTGCGCGATGAGCTCGGGCTCGATGCCTTCACCGACGAAGCGGTGAAAGATTCGCGGGTGCTCGCGCTTGCTGCCAAGGTGCGCTACGAGATCGATCCGGAGAACCTTTACCCGACCGCCTTTACCGGCCACGTGCGGGCGGTGCTTCGGGACGGGAAAGCGATCGAGGAGCGCCAGCCGCATCTCCGCGGCGGCGCGCACGAGCCGCTCACGCGGCCGGAGATCGAGGAGAAGTTCTTGCGCAACGCGCGGCACGGCGGCTGGACCCCTGAACAGGCCAGTGCGGCCATCGCGCTCGCCCGCTCGATCGGCGACGGGCCGGTCGATCTGTCGTCACTCGGCGGATGAGGCTGGGCCATGGCCGCGAGCGGACGGGAGCTTGAGGGAAAAGTCGCGATCGTGACCGGCGCGGGTCGCAATATCGGCCGCGCGATTGCGCTGGCGCTCGCGGAAGGTGGCGCCGCGGTCGTCGTCAATTCACGCAGCAACCGCGTCGAAGCGGAGGCGGTGGCGCGCGAGATCGTGGGCAGGGGCGGACGCGCCACCGCCCTGATCGCCGATGTCACCGACGCGGCTGCGGTCGAGCGGATGGCGGCCGATACAGTGAAGCAACTCGGCCGCATCGACATTCTCGTCAACAATGCCGCGCTCCGGAAGGAAACGCCGATCGAGACGATGACGGCGGCGGATTGGCGAGAGATCCTGTCGGTAATCCTCGACGGCGCGTTTCATTGCGTGAAGGCGTGCCTGCCGCACTTGAAGAGAAACGGCGCCGGCGCCATCGTCAATATCGGTGGCTTGAGCGCGCACACGGGGGCCAAGCGCCGCGCGCACGTGGTGACGGCCAAGGCCGGGCTCGTCGGGTTCACCCGCGCGCTCGCCCACGACCTGGCCGATGACAAGATCACGGTAAATTGCGTTTCGCCCGGCATCATCGGTACCGCGCGCAAGACCGGCACGCCCGAGCCGCAGCATCACCAGACCCATGCCACCTTGCTCGGCCGCCAAGGCGCGCCCGAGGAAGTCGCGGCGGCCGTGCGCTTTCTGTGCGGGCCGGCGGGCCGCTACATTACCGGCCAGACCATTCACGTGAACGGCGGCGCTTTTCACGGCTGACCCCGGCTCCCGGTGGTTCGACGCGAAAGCGTTCGCGGTCCCAACGCTCCGCTAGCGATCGTCGATCAACGGGTCGGGCTTCGCGAACTCGCGCAACGCCTCGCGATTATACACGCGGATCTCGCGCTGCCGGATGATGACGCCACGGCTCGCGAGCGCGGCCAGATTGCGCGAGAGATTTTCCGGGGTCATGCCGAGGAGCGAGGCAAGCGTCTGCTTGTCGTAGCCGATCAGGAACGATGCCGGCTCTCCCTGCTCGCGATCCAGGCGCAAAATCCAATTGGCCAGGCGCTCGACCCCGGTGCGGAGCTTGTGGTTCTTCAGCTCCCGCACCAGGACCCGGTAGCGGGTTGCGAGCTCGCCGACGACGACGTGAAGAAAATCCGGCTCTGCGCCCTCTGTGATCAAGACGACGCCGGGAGGAAAGCTGTGCAGGAACGCCGCCTTCATCAGCGCGCCGAAATGGGTGTTCCGCATCTCGCGGAATAGCGGGAGGCTGCGCATCTGATCGAGGTTTGACCGGCGCAAGTAAGCGTTCTCTGGCTTCAGGGCACTTGATTTTCATCAAGTATCCGCACCAACACGATCAAGACCAATATCAAGGAGGTTGCAAGCCGGTTTTATCCTTCGCGCTCCCGGTATTTTCCCTCCGGCCGCATATCGGACTTGATCTGCGTCAATGGCCGCCCTGCGCATCTCGTCTTCATTCGCGTCGACGCCAACGCGCGGCGGAAAGCGCATCGAGACAGCACAGGCCATGCACCAACCGATCGAAGTCTCCCCCGGCGACCAGAGCAGGGCGCTGTGGTTTTCCACCGTCGCCTTCACTGTCTGCTTTGCCGCCTGGACGATCTTCTCGATCATCGGCGTCCAGATCAAGAAAGATCTCGGCCTGAACGACACCCAGTTCGGCCTCCTTGTCGGCACGCCGATCTTCACCGGCAGCATCATCCGGCTGACGCTCGGCATCTGGACCGACCAATATGGCGGACGCATCGTCTACACGTTGGTAATGCTCTCGGCCGCCGTCGCGACCTGGCTGCTGACCTTTGCCTACGACTACACGACATTCCTTCTTGCGGCGCTCGGCGTCGGCATCGCGGGCGGCTCGTTCGCTGTCGGCATCGCCTATGTGTCGCGCTGGTATCCATCCGGGAAACAAGGCACCGCGCTCGGCATTTTCGGAGCCGGCAATGTCGGCGCGGCCGTAACCAAGTTCCTCGCGCCGCTCGTGATGGTCGCGTTCGGCTGGAAGATGGTCGCCAATCTGTGGGCGCTCGGTCTTCTCATCATGGCCGTCGCGTTCTGGTTCGGCACTAGGGACGACCCCGAGCTCGAGAAGCGCCGCAAGGCCGGCATTAAGCCCGACCCGCTGTCGGCGATGCTCGAGCCGCTCAAGAAGATCCAGGTCTGGCGGTTCTCGCTCTACTACTTCTTCGTCTTCGGCGGCTTCGTTGCGCTCGCGCTCTGGCTGCCGCGCTATTACGTGGGCGTCTATAACCTCGACATTATCACCGCCGGCTGGCTCGGCGCCGCCTATTCGATCCCTGGCTCGCTCTTTCGCATTCTCGGCGGCACCCTCTCGGACAAGTACGGCGCGCGCCGGGTGATGTACTGGACCTTTATCGGTTCGGTGATCTGCACCTTCTTCCTGTCCTACCCGGCGACCAGCTATGTGGTACAGGGCATCCGCGGCCCGATCGAGTTCACGATCGCGCTCGGGTTCGTTCCTTTCACCGTTCTTACGTTCGTGCTCGGCTTCTTCATGAGTCTGGGCAAGGCCGCGGTCTACAAGCACGTCCCGGTCTACTACCCCGGCCGCGTGGGCCCGGTCGGTGGCGTGGTCGGACTGATCGGCGGACTCGGCGGTTTCGTGCTGCCGATCGCGTTCGGCGCCATGAACGACCTCACCGGCGTGTGGACTAGCTGCTTCATGCTGATGTTCGCCGTCGTCGGCATATCGCTCGCGTGGATGCACTTCGCCATTCTTTACATGGAAAAACGGCGAATCCCGATGCTCGCAGGGCCGCAATATTTGCCCGAAGCCGACATCCTCGGTACCGTCCTGCCGCCGCTACCCCAGGCGCCGGTACGGCCTGCGCGCGCTGCCGGCTCGCTCAAGCAGCCGAAACGCTAAGCGATATCGTCCGAGGCGTAAGCGTAACGACAATTCCGACATCCATACAGCAAACTTTATGATCACCATTATCGTCCGGTTCGGGGCAACAGCGCTGGAGGCAACGCCGCAATGAATCGCAGCTCTGAGGTCGAAGGTCACGGTCGCGCGCTTTGGCTTTCCACGCTCGCCTTCACTTTCTGTTTTGCGGTGTGGACGGTCTTTTCCATTATAGGGGTTCAGATCAAGCAGGAACTCGGGCTGAACGAGACCCAGTTCGGCCTGCTGATCGGCACGCCGATATTAACCGGATCGTTGGTGCGCATTTTTCTCGGCATCTGGGCCGATCAATATGGCGGCCGGATCGTGCTCACACTGGTAATGCTGGCGGCGGCAGTCGCGACATTTCTATTTTCGTGGACCACCACCTATCCCGGGATGCTGGCCGCGGCCCTCGGTGTCGGCATTGCCGGCGGCTCTTTCGCGGCCGGCGTCGCCTATGTCTCACGCTGGTATTCGACCGAGCAACAAGGCGCTGTGCTTGGAATCTTCAGCGTCGGCCATGCCGGCACCGCGCTCACTCTCATTCTAGCCCCGCTCGTGCTCGTGCCTTATGGCTGGCAGATGGTGGTGCAGTTCTGGGCCGTAGCCCTCGCCATCGTGGCGGTGTTGTTCTGGCTGGTCGCCCGCGAAGATCCTGTTACTCGCAAGCGCCGCGCATCGGGGGAGCGCGCCAAGGGTCTGTGGGAGCAGCTTGAGCCCTTACGGCACCTCCAGGTCTGGCGCTTCTCGCTCTATTACTTCTTCGTCTTCGGCGCGTTCGTCGGCCTGTCGCTGTGGTTGCCGCGCTACCTGATCGGCGTCTACGGCCTCGACATTGCAAACGCGGGCATGGTGGCCGCACTTTTTGCCCTGCCGGCGGCAGCGTTCCGCGCCTATGGCAGCCGTCTCGCCGACAAATACGGCGCCCGGCGGGTGATGTACTGGACGTTCTCGGTCTCGGTCGTCTGCACGTTCATCCTGTCTTATCCGCCCACTGATTACGTCGTGCGCGGCATCCAGGGCCCGATCGTCTTTCACTTCGAGATCGGGTTGATCACCTTCGCGGTCGTCGCGGCGATCCTGGGGTTCTTCATGAGCCTCGGCATGGCCGCGGTCTACAAGCACATTCCCGTCTATTATCCAAAGAGCGTAGGCGCCGTCGGCGGTCTCGTCGGGATGATCGGCGGACTGGGCGGCTTCGTATTGCCGCTCGCCTTCGGCCTCCTCAGCGATCTG
Organism: Hyphomicrobiales bacterium; assembly: GCA_023269635.1. Taxonomy (GTDB): domain Bacteria; phylum Pseudomonadota; class Alphaproteobacteria; order Rhizobiales; family Xanthobacteraceae; genus JAHFPN01. Next base: position 13,667 of record JAHFPN010000028.1, read on the forward strand.
ACGCGCGTTTGGACCAGCGGCTTCATGCTTCTTTTCCTGCTCGTTTCTACGGCGCTTGCCTGGATGCACTTCTCCATCCGGCGCATGGAGCGAGGGGTCGCGGAGCCCGAGCTGCGCAAGCTGCCGGAACTTCCGGAGATGCAGCCGATCCACGAAGAGAGACACGTCGGCGCATTGGGTCCGCATCTCATAGAGGATTGGCGGCCCGAGGATCCGGTGTTCTGGCAAGAGAAGGGCCGTGCGATCGCGCGGCGCAATCTCTGGATATCAATTCCCGCGCTTCTGCTGTCGTTCGCGGTCTGGATGGTATGGTCGGTAGTCGTCGCCAAGCTTCCCGCGGTCGGCTTCAAGTTCACCACCGATCAGCTGTTCTGGCTCGCCGCGCTCCCAGGCCTCTCCGGGGCGACGCTGCGAATTTTCTATTCCTTCATGCCGCCGATCTTCGGCGGACGGCTGTGGACCACGCTTGCCACCTGGTCGTTGATGATCCCTGCGGTAGGCATCGGGCTCACAATTCAGAACCCGAATACGCCCTACTTCTTCTTCCTCGGTCTTGCACTGCTCTGCGGCTTCGGGGGCGGGAACTTCGCTTCTTCGATGGCGAACATCAGCTTCTTCTTCCCCAAAGCCGAAAAGGGCAACGCCTTGGCGCTTAACGCCGGACTCGGCAATCTCGGCGTCAGCGTGGTCCAGTTCGTTATCCCAATTGTGATCACGGCCGGCGTTTTCAGCTGGCTGGGCGGCGATCCGCAGATTGCGACCGAAGCGGGCAAGACGACACGGCTCTGGCTGCAAAACGCGGGCTTGATCTGGGTTCCGTTTATCGCCGCGTCCGCCTTCGCCGCTTGGTTCGGCATGAACGATATCGCCTCGATGAAGGCGTCCTTCGCCGCGCAGGCGGTGATCTTCCAGCGCAAGCACAATTGGCTCATGTGCTGGCTTTACACCGGCACCTTCGGCTCCTTCATCGGCTATTCGGCGGGATTCCCGTTGCTCGCCAAGACTCAGTTCCCGAACATCGACGCTCTGCAACTCGCCTTCCTCGGGCCGCTGGTCGGTGCCGTTTCGCGGTCGGCCACCGGATGGGTGTCGGACAAGTACGGCGGCGGCCGCGTCACCTTCTGGGTGTTCCTACTGATGGCGGTAGGTGTCCTGGGCGTCCTCTACTTCCTCGGCATCAAGGATCAGCCGTACGCATTCTGGGGCTTCTTCGCGAGCTTCATGCTGCTGTTCTTCGCCAGCGGCGTAGGCAACGCATCGACCTTCCAGATGATTCCCGCAATTATGCGGAAGGAAATGTCGCGCCTCGAGCCAAGCATGAGCCAGGCGGATCGGCTGAAGCAAGGCGAAATGGAATCGGCCGCGATCATCGGTTTCACCTCGGCGATCGCCGCCTATGGCGCGTTCTTCATCCCCAAGAGCTACGGGACCTCGATTGCCCTCACCGGCGGCGCGGAGTTGGCCCTGTGGGGCTTCCTTGGCTTCTACGTGAGCTGCCTGATCGTGACCTGGGGTTTCTACACCCGGCGCGGTGGGCTTCTTTACGACGTCGAACGCCGGTCAGGATCGGCGCCGCTTGGCCGTAAGCCCGCGCCACGGACTCCGGGGTAACCCTTAGGGTGACGACCGGAATTTGCAGCGGACCGCTCCGCGGATACGCGGAACAGCAGCAGAGGCAAAGATGAGCCACTTCCTCGATCGCCTGACCTTCTTCAACCGCGTCGTCGACGATTTCGCCGACGGCCACGGCATCGTCACGCGCGAGGACCGGCGCTGGGAGGACGGCTACCGCAAGCGCTGGCAGCACGACAAGATCGTGCGCTCGACCCACGGCGCGAACTGCACCGGCTCCTGCTCGTGGAAAATCTACGTCAAGGGCGGCATCGTCACCTGGGAGACGCAGCAGACCGACTATCCGCGCACGCGGCCGGAACTGCCGAACCATGAGCCGCGCGGCTGCTCGCGCGGCGCGAGCTACTCCTGGTATCTCTACTCCGGCAACCGGGTGAAATATCCGCTGGTGCGCTCGCGCCTCTTGAAGCTCTGGCGCGAGGCGCGCGCCGTGCGCACGCCGGTCGCGGCCTGGGCTTCGATCGTCGAGGACCCGGGCAAGCGCGCCGCCTATACGCGCAAGCGTGGCCTTGGCGGCTTCGTGCGCGCGACCTGGGACGAGGTCACCGAGATCATCGCCGCCGCCAACGCCTATACCGCGAAGACCTATGGACCCGACCGCGTGGCCGGCTTCTCGCCGATCCCGGCAATGTCGATGGTGAGCTACGCCGCGGGCTCCCGCTATCTGTCGCTGCTCGGCGGCGTCTGCATGTCGTTCTACGACTGGTACTGCGACCTGCCGCCGTCCTCGCCGCAGACCTGGGGCGAGCAGACCGACGTGCCCGAGAGTGCGGATTGGTACAACTCGGGCTTCCTCATCCTGTGGGGCTCGAACGTCCCGCAGACGCGGACGCCCGACGCGCATTTCTACACGGAAGCGCGCTACCGCGGTGCCAAGAGCGTCGTCATCAGCCCCGACTACTCTGAAGCCTCCAAGTTCGCCGACCTCTGGATTTCGGTGAAGCAGGGCACCGACGCCGCGCTCGCGCTCGCCATGGGCCACGTCATCCTGCGCGAGTTTCATATCGACCGGCAGGCCAAGTATTTTGAAGATTACGTGCGCCAGTACACGGATATGCCGATGCTGGTGCGGCTGGTGAAGCAGGACGGCCGGCTCGTGCCCGATCGGCTCGTGCGTGCGTCCGACTTCACCGGCAATCTCGGCGAGAGCAACAATCCGGAATGGAAGATGGTCGCCTATGACGAGACCTCGGGCGAGCTCGTCGCGCCGCGTGGCTCCGTGGGTTTTCGCTGGGGCGAGCAGGGCAAGTGGAACCTGGAGGAGAAGGAATCCAAGGGCCGCGAAACCAAGCTCCGGCTTTCGCTCGCGGACACCAAGGACGATTACGCCGAGGTGGCGTTCCCCTATTTCGGCAATATTGGGCACGAGCACTTCGCGAGCACGCATCATTCGAGCGTGCTCGAACGACGTATCCCCGTAAAAAGGGTGAAGCTCGCCGGCGAGGAGGCGTTGCTCGCTACTGTTTTCGATCTCCTCGCCGCCAATTACGGCCTCGATCGCGGCTTCGGCGGCGAGAACGTGGCCAAGTCCTACGACGCGGACGTGCCCTATACGCCGGCCTGGGCGGAGAAAATCACCGGTGTGCCGCGCGGACAAATCATCACGGTTGCGCGCGAGTTCGCGCTCAATGCCGAGAAAACCAAGGGCCGCTCGATGGTGATCATCGGCGCGGCCATGAACCACTGGTACCATTCCGACATGAACTACCGCGGCGTCATCAACATGCTGGTGATGTGCGGGTGTGTGGGCCAGTCGGGTGGCGGCTGGTCCCATTACGTGGGGCAGGAGAAGCTGCGTCCCCAGTCGGGGTGGCTGCCTCTGGCGTTCGCCCTCGATTGGAGCCGGCCGCCGCGTCAACAGAACTCGACCTCGTTCTGGTACGCCCACACCGACCAGTGGCGCTACGAAGCGCTCGGCGTCGAGGAGATCGTGTCGCCGACCGCGCCGGCCGGTCCCTGGGACGGCGCGCTCATCGATTACAACGTGCGCGCCGAGCGTATGGGCTGGCTGCCGTCGGCGCCGCAACTCGAAGCGAACCCACTCACGATCGCGAAGCAGGCTGCGGCCAAGGGGCTGGAGCCCAAGGACTACGTGGCGCAAGCGCTGAAATCGGGCGAGCTCAAGCTCGCCTGCGAGGACCCCGACAACCCGAAGAACTGGCCGCGCAATCTTTTCGTCTGGCGCTCCAACCTCTTGGGCTCCTCCGGCAAGGGCCACGAATATTTCCTGAAGCACCTGCTTGGCACGACGCATGGCGTGCTCGGCAAGGATCTCGGCGAGACCGGCAAGAAGAAACCGAACGAGGTCGCCTGGCATGACGAGGCGCCGGAAGGAAAGCTCGATCTCCTGGTGACGATCGATTTCCGCATGTCCACGACCTGCGTCTATTCCGACATCGTGCTGCCGACCGCCACCTGGTATGAGAAGAACGATCTCAATACCTCCGACATGCATCCTTTCATCCATCCGCTTACCGCGGCGGTGGATCCGGTCTGGGAATGCCGGAGCGATTGGGAAATCTACAAGGCGATCGCGAAGAGGTTCTCCCAGGTCGCGCCCGAGGTGCTCGGCGTCGAGAAGGACGTGGTGCTGACGCCGATCCTGCACGACACGCCGGCCGAGATCGCGCAAGCCGTCGACGTCAAGGACTGGAAGCGGGGCGAGGTCGCGCCGATCCCGGGCAAGACCATGCCGCAGGTGACGGTGGTCGAGCGCGACTATCCGAACCTCTACAAGCGCTTCACCGCGCTCGGGCCACTCATGCAAAAGCTTGGCAACGGCGGCAAGGGCATAAGCTGGAACACCGAGCACGAGGTTGAGTTCCTGAAGCGGCTGAACGGCGTGGTGACCGAGGAAGGGCCGACCAAGGGCCTGCCCAGGATCGAAAGCGACATCGACGCCTCCGAGGTGATCCTTACGCTTGCGCCCGAGACCAACGGCGAGGTGGCGGTGAAGGCTTGGGCCGCGCTCGGCAAGACCACCGGCCGCGAGCACACGCATCTTGCCGTGTCGAAGGAGGACGAAAAAATCCGCTTCCGCGACGTGGTCGCGCAGCCGCGGAAGATCATTTCCTCGCCGGTTTGGTCGGGGCTCGAATCGGAGAAGGTCTGCTACAACGCAGGCTATACCAACGTGCACGAGCTGATCCCCTGGCGTACGCTCAGCGGGCGCCAGCAGCTCTATCAGGATCATCTCTGGATGCGCGCCTTCGGCGAGGCGCTATGCGTCTATCGTCCGCCGATCGACACCAAGGCCGTGCGGCCGGTGCTCGACAAGAAACCGAACGGCAACAAGACGGTGATCTTGAACTTCATCACGCCGCACCAGAAGTGGGGCATCCACTCGACCTATACCGACAACCTCCTGATGCTCACGCTTTCCCGCGGCGGGCCGATCGTCTGGATCAGTGAGGCCGACGCCACCCGCGGCGGCATCGTCGATAACGATTGGATCGAGGCCTACAACTCGAACGGTGCGCTGGTCGCGCGCGCGGTCGTGTCCCAGCGCGTGAAGGAAGGCATGTGCCTCATGTATCACGCGCAGGAGAAGATCGTGAATGTGCCGGGCTCCGAGGTCACCGGCCAGCGCGGCGGCATCCACAATTCGGTCACGCGCACGGTGGTGAAGCCGACGCACATGATCGGCGGCTACGCGCAGCAATCCTACGGCTTCAACTACTACGGCACGATCGGCACCAACCGCGACGAGTTCGTGATTGTGCGCAAGATGGCCAAGGTCGATTGGCTCGACCAGCCGGCCGCGGATCAACCCGGCGACCCGGGCAAGCGACCACTGCTGGAGGCAGCCGAATGAAAATCCGCGCGCAAATCGCGATGGTGCTGAACCTCGACAAGTGCATCGGGTGTCATACCTGCTCGGTCACCTGCAAGAACGTGTGGACCAACCGCGAGGGCATGGAATACGCCTGGTTCAACAACGTCGAGACCAAGCCCGGCATCGGCTATCCGAAGGATTGGGAGAACCAGGACCGCTGGAACGGCGGCTGGCGCCGCAAGCGGAACGGCAAGCTCGAGCCCAAGATCGGCGCCAAGTGGCGCGTGCTCGCCAATATCTTCGCGAATCCCGATCTGCCCGAGATTGACGACTATTACGAGCCCTTCACCTTCGACTACGAGCACCTGCAGAAGGCGCCGGAGCTCTCGGCGTTCCCGACCGCGCGCCCACGCTCGCTGATCACCGGCGAGCGCATGGAGAAGATCGAGTGGGGCCCGAACTGGGAGGAAATCCTCGGCGGCGAGTTCGAGAAGCGCAAGCAGGACTACAATTTCGAAGGCGTGCAGAAGGAAATCTACGGCCAGTTCGAAAACACCTTCATGATGTACCTGCCGCGGCTGTGCGAGCACTGCCTGAACCCGGCCTGCGTCGCGGCCTGCCCCTCGGGTGCGATCTACAAGCGCGAGGAGGACGGCATCGTTCTGATCGACCAGGACAAGTGCCGCGGCTGGCGCATGTGCGTGTCCGGCTGCCCGTACAAGAAGATCTATTACAATTGGTCGAGTGGAAAATCCGAGAAGTGCATCTTCTGCTACCCGCGCATCGAGGCCGGGCAGCCGACCGTGTGCTCGGAGACCTGCGTCGGGCGCATCCGCTATCTCGGCGTTGTGCTCTATGACGCCGACCGTATCGAACAGGCAGCGAGCGTTGCCGCCGAGCGCGACCTTTATGAGGCGCAGCTCGATGTCTTCCTCGATCCGAACGACCCGGCGGTCGTCGCCCGGGCGCGCGCCGACGGCGTGCCGGAGAACTGGCTCGAAGCCGCCAAGCGCTCGCCGATCTGGAAGATGGCGATGGAGTGGAAGGTCGCCTTCCCGCTGCATCCCGAATACCGCACGCTGCCGATGGTCTGGTACGTGCCGCCGCTCTCGCCGATCCAGTCGGCGGCCGAGGCCGGCAAGATCGGCCATGACCGCGAGATGCCGGACGTGCGCTCGCTCCGCATCCCGCTGAAATATCTCGCCAATTTACTCACCGCGGGCAAGGAAGATCCGGTGGCGCAGGCGCTCGAGCGCATGCTCGCCATGCGCGCCTATATGCGCGCGAAGACCGTGGACGGCGTGATCGACGAGTCGATCGCCCGCCGCGTCGGCCTCACCTCGCTGGCGATCGAGGAAATGTACCAGATCATGGCGATCGCCAATTACGAGGATCGCTTCGTGATTCCGACCGCGCACCGCGAGCTCGGCGAGGACGCCTACGACCTGCGCGGCTCGTGCGGCTTCTCGTTCGGCAACGGCTGTTCGGACGGGCGCACCGAGGCGAATCTGTTCGGCACGCCGAAGCGCGCGAAGACGCCGATGGAGGTCGTATGAGCGCGATCTTCAAAGTGTTCTCGGCGCTTCTCGGCTATCCGACCGAGGAGCTCAAAGCGGTCGCCGGCGAGATCAGCGAGGCACTCGACCGCGAGACCGCCTTGCCGGCGCCGATCCGCGACCAGCTCTACGACCTGATCGAGGAGATCGCGACCGGCGATCTCTACGAACTGCAGGAGCGCTATATCCAACTTTTCGATCGCTCCCGCTCGCTCTCGTTGCACTTGTTCGAGCACGTACACGGCGAGAGCCGCGACCGCGGGCAGGCAATGGTCGACTTGCAGAATCTCTACGGCAAGCATGGGCTCGAGATCGGCGCCGCGGAGCTGCCCGATTTCATGCCGCTGTTCCTGGAGTTCCTTTCCACCCGCCCGCGCGCCGAGGCGTGCGAGCTGCTCGGCCAGCCCGCGCATATCCTCATCGCCCTTGCCGAGCGGCTGAAGAAGCGCGGCTCGCCTTACGAGGCCGTGTTCCGGGCGCTCGTCGCGCTCGCGGCGGCGAAGCCGAGGGCGGAGGAAATCGCCGTGCTGGCGAACGAGCCCGATCCCGATCCGACGGATTTCGCGGCGCTCGACGCCGCATGGGAGGACGAGCCGGTCACTTTCGGACCCTCCGCGAACGCCTGCAAGGACGACTTGATCTCGCGCATGCGCGCCGCCCGCCGCCCGGCGCCGGACATGGAACCGGCCGCGCCGCGCAGACCGCGCCCCAT
>JAHFPN010000153.1 GCA_023269635.1 Hyphomicrobiales bacterium
ATCCTGCTGCCGCGGCAGGTGGCGGAAGTCGCGGAGGCGCCGGCGTCCGACGACCAGCCGGCCGCGGCGCCCGCGGACCTCACCGGCACCGGCACGGTGCTGCTGGTCGAGGACGAGGACGCGGTGCGGGCGCTGGCGGCGCGCGCGCTCGCCTCGCGCGGCTACACGGTGCTCGAGGCCGCGAGCGGCGTCGATGCGCTCTCGCTGATCGAGGCGCGCGGCGGCGACGTCGATCTCGTGGTCTCCGACGTGGTGATGCCGGAGATGGACGGGCCGAGCTTGCTCAAGGAGCTGCGCCGGCGGCGCTCCGAGGTGAAGGTGATCTTCGTCTCCGGCTATGCCGAGGAGGCGTTTCGCAAGAATCTGCCCGAGGGCGAGAAGTTCGTGTTCCTGCCCAAGCCGTTCACGCTCAAGGAGCTGGTGGCGGCGGTGAAGGAGACGATGAGTTCCTGATCAGGCTTTGCCGCGCCGGCGGCAGTCGCGTCGGGGGCGCAGGCCAAGGGCGGATTTCCACAGGCCTGTGGATGAGCGGTCAAGTCATTGGGAATCTTGAGTTTCCTGGAAATAGAACATCTTGCGAACAAAGAACAAATCGAGTACATTGATCCGGTTGCGTATCGATTCTCCAACCTAGGCACGCACGCGGGAGCCCGGCAATGTCGCAGTCCGCACCAGTTCTCCGAGTCGTCGAAAGCAACTCCATGGACAAGACCAAGGCCCTCGATGCGGCGCTCTCCCAGATCGAGCGCCACTTCGGCAAGGGCTCGATCATGCGGCTCGGCAAGAGCGGCAAGGCGATGGACATCGAAACCATCTCCTCGGGCTCGCTCGGGCTCGATATCGCCCTCGGCATCGGGGGTCTCCCGCGCGGCCGCGTGGTGGAAATCTACGGGCCCGAGGCTTCGGGCAAGACCACGCTCGCGCTGCATGCGGTGGCCGAGGCGCAGAAGCGCGGCGGCACCTGCGCCTTCATCGACGCCGAGCACGCGCTCGACCCGATCTACGCCAGGAAGCTCGGGGTCAATATCGACGACCTCTTGATCTCCCAGCCCGACGCCGGCGAACAGGCGCTCGAGATCGCCGATACGCTCGTACGCTCAGGCGCGGTCGACATCCTGGTGATCGATTCGGTCGCGGCGCTGGTGCCGCGCGCCGAGCTCGATGGCGAGATGGGCGACGTGCAACCCGGGAGCCAAGCGCGGCTCATGAGCCAGGCCTTGCGCAAGCTCACCGCCTCGATTTCCCGCTCCAACACCATGGTGGTGTTCATCAATCAGATCCGCATGAAGATCGGCGTCATGTACGGCTCGCCCGAGACTACCTCGGGCGGCAATGCGCTGAAATTCTATGCCTCGGTACGGCTCGACATCCGCCGGATCGGCGTGATCAAGGAGCGCGACGAGGTGGTCGGCAACCAGACCCGCGTCAAGGTGGTGAAGAACAAGTTGGCGCCGCCGTTCAAGCAGGTCGAGTTCGACATCATGTACGGCGAGGGCATCTCCAAGACCGGCGAATTGGTCGATCTCGGCATCAAGGCCGGCGTGGTGGAGAAGTCCGGCGCCTGGTTCTCCTATGACAGCCAGCGCCTCGGCCAGGGCCGCGAGAACGCGAAGGCTTTCCTCAAGCAGAATCCGGAGATCGCCGGCAAGATCGAAGCCGCGATCCGCGAGAATTCCGGCCTGATCGCCGAGCGTATCCTCGACCCGACCAAGGGCGAGGGCGGGGACGAGCCCGATTCCGAAGCCGCCGAGGCCTGACGTAAGCAAGGGCCAGCAGCGATTCCCCCGTCGCTGCCGGCCGCCTCGGAGCCGCGCTGCAAGCGGAATTCCGAGCGCACCTTAAGCCTCGGCTCGTGCCGGCCCGCCGCCCCTCTGCCCCGCGGCGGGCCGCTTCTTTTCTGACGGTCGCACGCTTCCCGCTGCTCGTCGGGAAAGGGCGGAAAACTCAAGCTCTGAGCGTCCCTCGACAGGCACCCGGCCGGCCGGTACAGAACCGCCCCATGAGTGGCGTCAACGAAATCCGCTCCACGTTCTTCGACTATTTCGCGAAGGATGGGCACGCGATCGTGCCCTCGTCCCCGCTCGTGCCGCGCAACGACCCGACGCTGATGTTCACCAATGCCGGCATGGTGCAGTTCAAGAACGTATTCACCGGCGTCGAGAAACGGCCTTACGTGCGCGCGGTCACGGCGCAGAAATGCGTGCGCGCCGGCGGCAAGCACAACGACCTCGACAACGTGGGCTACACCGCGCGCCACCACACCTTCTTCGAGATGCTGGGGAACTTTTCCTTCGGCGACTACTTCAAGGATCACGCGATCGAGCTGGCCTGGAACCTGGTCACCAAGGTGTTCGATCTTTCGCCGAACCGGGTGGTGGCGACCGTCTATGTCGACGACGACGAGGCGTTCAAGCTGTGGAAGAAGATCAGCGGCCTGCCCGAGTCCAAGATCCTGCGCATCGCGGGCGCGGACAATTTCTGGGCCATGGGCGAGACCGGCCCGTGCGGCCCCTGCTCGGAGATCTTCTACGACCACGGGCCGAGCATTCCCGGCGGCCCGCCCGGATCGGCCGAGGCCGAGGGCGACCGCTTCGTCGAGATCTGGAACCTCGTGTTCATGCAGTACGAGCAGCTTGCCGGCGGCAAGCGTCTGGACCTACCGCGGCCCTCGATCGACACCGGCATGGGGATCGAGCGCTTCGCCGCCGTGCTGCAGGGCACCCACGACAACTACGAGATCGATCTGTTCGGCGCGCTGATCCGCGCGAGCGTGGAGGCGACCGGGGTCGAGGCGGAAGGCGCGGCCAAAGCGAGCCATCGCGTGATCGCCGATCATCTGCGCGCCTCGGCGTTCCTGATCGCCGACGGCGTGCTGCCGTCGAACGAGGGCCGCGGCTACGTGCTGCGCCGGATCATGCGGCGCGCCATGCGCCACGCGCAGTTGCTGGGCGCGAAAGAGCCCTTGATGTGGAGGCTGGTGCCGGTGCTCGAGCGCGAGATGGGCCAGGCCTATCCGGAGCTCGCGCGCGCCGAAGCGCTGATCACAGAGACCCTGAAGCTCGAGGAGACGCGCTTCCGGAAGACGTTGGTGCGCGGGCTTGCGATCCTCGATGAAGCTTCCAAGGGCCTCAAGCGCGGCGACAAGCTCAAGGGCGAGACCGCGTTCACGCTTTACGACACCTACGGCTTTCCGCTCGACCTGACCCAGGACGCGCTGCGGGCGCGCGGCATTTCGGTCGACACCGCCGCCTTCGGGACTGCGATGGAGCGCCAGCGCGAGAAGGCGCGCGCCTCCTGGGCCGGCTCCGGCGAGGCCGCGACCGAGGCGGTCTGGTTCGCGCTGCGCGAGCGGCTGGGTGCCACCGAGTTCCTCGGCTACGAGACCGAGAGCGCCGAGGGCGTGGTCAGCGCGCTGGTCAAGGCGGGTACCGAGATCAAGGAATTGAAGGCGGGCGAGGAGGGCGCGGTCGTCCTCAACCAGACCCCGTTCTACGGCGAAGCCGGCGGCCAGGTCGGCGACACCGGCATGCTCACGGCCGCCGGCATCCGCTTCCGCGTCGCCAATACCCAGCGCAAGGCCGGCGACCTGGTCGTGCATTTCGGCAAGCTGGAAGCGGGCACGCTTAAAGTCGACCAGGCGCTCGCGCTCGAGGTCGAGCACGCGCGCCGCGGCGATATCCGCCGCAACCATTCGGCCACGCACCTCCTGCACGAGGCGCTGCGCCAGGTGCTCGGCGACCACGTGGCGCAGAAGGGCTCGTTGGTCGCGCCCGACCGGCTGCGCTTCGACTTCTCGCACCAGAAGCCGCTGAGCGCGGACGAGCTCCGCGGGGTCGAGGACCGAGCCAACGCCAGGGTGCTCGAGAACTCGGCCGTAACGACCCGGCTGATGGCGGTGGACGAGGCGATCGAATCGGGCGCGCGCGCGCTGTTCGGCGAGAAATACGGCGACGAGGTGCGGGTCGTCGCCATGGGTGACGGCGTCGGCAACGAGCGTAGTAACACTTTGGGCTGGTCGGTGGAGCTCTGCGGCGGCACCCACGTCCGGCGCACCGGCGATATCGGGCTGATCTCGATCGTGGCCGAGAGCGCGGTCGCGGCCGGCGTGCGCCGGATCGAGGCGCTCACCGGCGACGCCGCGCGCAAACACGCGAACGCGCTCGGCGAAGTGGCGCGCGCGGCCGCGGGCGAGCTGCACGTGGGCGTCGACGAAGTTGTGCCGCGCATCGCCGCGCTGATCGACGAGCGCAAACGGCTCGAGCGCGAGCTCACCGAGGCGAAGAAGCGGCTGGCCATGGGCGGCGGCGGCAAGGCCGCCGACAACGGCGTGCGCAAGATCGGCGACGTAAACCTCTTGGCTCGCTCGGTCACCGGCATCGAGATGAAGGACCTGAAAAGCCTCGCCGACGAGGGCAAGCGGCAGGTCGGCTCCGGCGTGGTGGCGATCGTGGGCGTGAACCCGGAAGGCAAGGCCGCGGTGGTGGTCGGGGTCACCCCGGACTTGACCGCGCGCTTCGACGCGGTTGCGCTCGTGAAGAAAGGCGCCGAGGCGCTGGGCGGCAAGGGCGGCGGCGGCCGGCCGGACATGGCCCAGGCCGGCGGCCCGGACGGCTCCAAGGCGGAAGCGGCGCTCGCGGCCATCGCGGCGGCGATCGGCGCCGGCTGAGCGGGCAATGGCGCGCATCAAACGCATCGCGGACTTGAGGCGCCGCATCTACGAGATCCTCGAGCTTGGCACCTTCGGCGATTGGACCAGCATTCTGGTCAGCCGGCTGATCGTGGCGCTGATCATCTTGAATCTGATCACGATCACGCTCGAGTCGGTGCCCGAGCTCGCCGCGCGCTACGGCCTCCTGTTCGCGGCGGTGGAGGCGGTCTCGATCCTGGTGTTCACGGTCGAATATCTGCTCCGGCTCTGGGTGGCGGTCGAGCACGCGCCCTACGGGCATCTTGCGGGCCGCCGCGCGCGCATGCGCTACGCGATCAGTCCCGCCGGCATCGTGGATCTCCTGGCGGTGCTTCCGTTCTGGGTGGCGTTGCTGGTCCCGATTGATCTGCGCATCCTGCTCGTGTTCCGGATTGTCCGCTTCCTCAAGCTGGCGCGCTATTCGCCGGCGATGCGGTCGCTGCTCGACGTGCTGGCGCGCGAGCGGCGGGCGCTCACCGGCTGCTTCGTGATCCTGATCGGCGTCGCGCTGGTGGCGGCTTCGGTCATGTACCACGTCGAGCGCGAGGCGCAGCCCGAAAAGCTCGGCACCATCCCGGATGCGATGTGGTGGGCGATCGTGACGCTCGGAACCGTCGGTTATGGCGACGTGGTGCCGATCACGCCGCTCGGCCGGCTGGTGGCGGCGTTCACGATTTTCAGCGGGATCGTGGTGCTGGCGCTGCCGATCGGCATCATCGCCACCGCGTTCGCGGAGGAAATCCACCGGCGCGAGTTCGTGGTGACTTGGACGATGGTGGCACGGGTGCCGCTATTCGCCGAGCTGAACGCGGTCGAGATCGCGGACGTGATGCGCCTGCTGCGCTCGCAGTCGGTGGATCCCGGTTCGACCATCGTGCGTCGCGGCGACCCGGGTCATTCCATGTATTTCGTGGCCGGCGGCGAAGTCGAGATCGAGCTCGAGGCCTCCAAGGTCAGGCTCGGGGTCGGCGATTTCTTTGGGGAGATCGCGCTGTTGCGCCGGACCCGACGCACGGCCACGGCCAAGGCGATCACGCGCACGAGCTTGCTGGTACTCGACGCGCAGGACCTGCATGCGCTGATGGAGCGTTCGCCCAGCCTCGCCGCGCGGCTCAAGGACGTGGCGTCGAAGCGGCTTGGCGGAAAGCGCATCTCGCCGGAGGGCGATATCGTGGAGCAGGAGCTCGCCGAGGGCGTCGTGGAAGAAGGGGCGCCGGCGCGCGAGAAAGCGGCCCGCAAGCAGAAGAAACCGGAGGACTGAGCCGGCGCTTTAGGCCATCGCCTTCTTCAAATTCTCATCGATCTTGTCGAGGAAGCCGGTGGTCGAGAGCCACTTCTGCTTGTTGCCGATCAGCAGTGCGAGATCCTTGGTCATGAATCCGGCCTCGACGGTCTCGACGCACACGCGCTCGAGCGTGGCGGCGAATTTCGCCAGCGCCGCGTTGTTGTCGAGCTTGGCGCGATGCGCGAGGCCACGGGTCCAGGCGAAGATCGATGCGATCGAGTTCGTGGAGGTCTCGCGGCCCTTCTGATATTCGCGGTAGTGGCGCGTCACCGTGCCGTGCGCGGCCTCGGCCTCCATTACCTTGCCGTCCGGTGTCAGCAGCACCGAGGTCATCAGCCCGAGCGAGCCGAATCCTTGCGCG
>JAHFPN010000154.1 GCA_023269635.1 Hyphomicrobiales bacterium
GTGATCACGGTGAAGCGATCGGGCCCCATCAAGCGCTGAGCCTCTTCGACCGATTTCCGCAGCCGCTGCGTGATCAGCGGGCAGATATGGTTGCAGCTGGTGTAGATCAGACTCACCACGAGCGGCCGGCCACGTAGCTGGTCGAGCGTTACCGTCGCCCCGGTAACGTCGACAAATCGCTGATTTTCCACGACACGGCCGATGGCCCGTTGGCTCAGTTCGAGGGCGCGGTCAGGATCGAGCGCGGTCGCCGATTTCTCGGCGGGGCCATGCGCGGCGGCCAGGGAAGCGGCCAGGGCGGCGATACCGGCGAGGAGAACGATTTTCGATTCCCGGCGCATTGCTCACTCATCTCCACGCCGCGTCGGCAATGACGCCGACGACGAGAAGCGAGAGTTGCGCCAGGGACGCACCGAAATTGGCCATCGCCGCGCTGCGGGTCGGCTTCCGAAAAAGCCGCCAGCTGCGCCAAAGGAAGTAGCCGCCGCCCGCCGCGGCCGCGATGCCGTAGATCGGCCCGAGGCCGAAGCCGAGCGGGACCAGCGACAGGGCGACCAGCGCCGCCGTGTGCAGCAGGATCGCAAGCGTCCACACCCGATCCGGCGCGTTGACGGAAAGCATCGGCACGCCCGCCGCGGCGTAGTCGTCGCGCCGCGCGGCCGCGAGACTCCAGAAGTGCGGCGGCGTCCACAGGAACAACACGATCGCGAGCAGAATCGGCACGACCTGCGGCGTCGGGTCCACGGCGGCCGCGCCGGCCAGCACCGCAAAGCTGCCGGCGAGCCCGCCGACCACGATGTTCCAGGCCGTCCGGCGCTTCAGCCAGACCGTATAGACGACGCCGTAGGTGAGCGCGCCCAGAAACACGTAGAGCGCGGCGATCATGCCACCGGTGGCGGCGGCCAGTGCCAGCGAAGCGACCAATAGCGCGGCGAAAGACGCGATCCACCAGCCACTGGCGCGGAACAGCCCGCGCGCGAACGGACGCCGCCGCGTCCGCGTCATGCGCGTATCGATGTCGCGCTCGTAGTAGTGATTGAACGCGCCGGCGGCGCCGGCCGCACCGAGCACCGCCAGCGTGAAAGCCGCGGCCTGAACGGGAGAGAGTGCGGG
Source organism: Hyphomicrobiales bacterium (assembly GCA_023269635.1). Classification (GTDB taxonomy): domain Bacteria; phylum Pseudomonadota; class Alphaproteobacteria; order Rhizobiales; family Xanthobacteraceae; genus JAHFPN01. Next base: position 1,114 of record JAHFPN010000154.1, read on the forward strand.
TCCCGTCGCCGCGGCCATTCCGGCCACGGCGCTCACGGCGATAGCGACGCTGATCCGCAACTTCAAGAGCGAGACAACTTGGCCGACCAGTGTGGACATCGGTCGTTCTCCCCGCGGGGGAAGACGGGGTCCGCGAACCCCATCCGCGTTCAGCGCAGCGGCCACACCGCCGAGAGATATTTCCAGTTGACGTAGTAGTAAAGCATGAAGGCCACGAAGAAGACGCCGACCAGAATGATGGTGCCGGGCAGCTTGACCGTGGCGTGGCTGCCGTACTTGGCGACGTTCGCGGCGGCGGCGCTGGTCACCGGGAACTGCCAGGCCGGCCGCGCCGGATCGACGCGCTTGCCCCACAGGACCGAGGCGACCACGACCACGATGTAAATAATGCCTCCGAGCGCGGCGAGGATCGCGAACAGGCCGTTGAGGCCCATCATCAGGAACGCGCCGGCCGCGAACTCGTAGGGAATCGAGGCGTCGGTCAGCGTGATGTCCCAATGCCGGCGCGGCACGCCCAGCGTGCCGGCGCCCATCATGAACAGCGCGATGCCGGCGGCGCCGATGCCGAAGAGATAGGGCTGCACCTTGGCCAGCTTCGGAAACGCCACCTCACGCTGAAACACGAGCGGTAGGATCAAGTAGGTGGCGGCCATGAAGGCCAGCGTCGTTCCGGCCACCACGGTGCCGTGGAAGTGGCCGGGCACGTAGAGCGTGTTGTGCATCAAGATATTGATCTGCTCGGTGCCGAGCACCACGCCGGAGATGCCGCCGATGAAGCCGAACATGACGAGCGACAGGAACATGCCGGCGAACGCGGGATTGCCCCACGGCGCCTTGCGCAGCCATTCGAACGCGCCCTTGGTGAAACCGTTGCGCCGTTGCGCGGCCTCGATCGAGCCGGGAACGGTCAAGCCATGGATCATGCTGCCGAGCACCGCGAGGTACATCGCGTAGCTGGTATTGAATACCTTCCATTCCGAGCTGATGCCGGGCTCGACGAGAAGGTGGTGCGCGGAGGCGAGCTGCAGGAAAAGGATGTAGAGCAGGAACGCCGTGCGGCTCACTTTCTCCGACAGCGGCACCGCGCCGACGGTGAGCGCTGCAATCGCGTACCATAGCGCCACATGGGTGGAGACATTGATCTGCTGGGACGAGTGCCCCATGCCCCACCACACGACCTTGTACATCAAGGGATCGATGTTGCCGACAATTCCGATCGACCACAGGAAGGTCGGAATCAGGATCACGGCGCCGGAGGCGATGGTGTAGACGGCGATGATCGCCGCGGTGATCGCGCCGAAGGTGACGAGCGGGACCGAACCCTCGTAGGTACGCTCGTCCTTGGCGATGACGAGCGTCGCGAAGAAGATGCCGACGGCGAGCAGCGCGCCGACCGCAAACAGAATCAGCCCGAGATAGAAGTGCGGAGCCGCCTTCATCGGCGGATAGGAGGTGAACATCACCGTCGAATCGCCTTGCAGCACGGCGACATTCGCCATCGCCGCGCCGACGACCATCAACCCGAAGGCGAGCCAGCCGAGCCGCGGCGTGGCCAGCCGAGAATTCAGCAAGATGGCGGAGGCGAAATAGAGAACTGCGATCTCGAAGAAGATGATCCAGAACAAGAGGACGTTCGCGCCGTGGCCGGTGAGCACGAGGTAGAACCATTCTGCAGGCAGCAGATGTACAGCCGGCCAGCGCGTCAGCGCCACCAAGAGTCCGAACAACCCGCCGACGGCGAGGAAGATGACGGCCGCCACGGCATTGGCGACGATCAGCCGCTGTGCGGCGAGGTCCACCTTCAAGCCGGTGAATGGGCAAGTGCGGAATTTCGCCTCGCGACCCGCTTGGGCACGCCCGGCTGCGATGTCGATGCTCGTCATGGCTTCACCTCATTGCGGCTTGGGCTCGACGACGTAGATCTTGCCGGTCATCTGGTGGTGCCCGATGCCGCAATATTCGTTGCAGACGATTCCGAATTGCCCGAGTTGGTCCGGCGTGATCGTAATCACGTGCTCGTAGCCGGGATGAACTTGGATGTTGATGTTCACCGGCAGCAGCGAGAAGCCGTGTTGCCAGTCGATCGAAGAAAGATGCAGGCGATAGGTGCGGCCCTTCTCGAGCTCGAGCACCGGCCACCATTCCCACAGCCGGCCGAGCAAGTAGATGTCCGCACCGGCCGGCGGACGCACCACCGGCACGCCGGTGTTAGCCTCCTCGCGCACCTTGTACTTTTCGGCGAAGGCGTCCGCGCGCGCGATGAACGTTTGCGGCGAAATGCGGTACGCTTCGTTGGCGAGATTTTGCTTGCCGACGACGTGCCAGACAATCATGGTGCTGAACATCGCCAGGCCCCAGAGAAAGGCCAGCGCAGTCCACACCAGTTCGACGCGTTCGATCGGCTCCTTCCACCAGATGCGTTGTACGGGTGGTGTGACAGCCATGATGAGCCCCCTGCAATCCTGCGCGCGCGTTCGTCACTTGGCGATGGGTATCGACGCCACCTCCATCACCCCCCAAAGCGTGTAGAGCACCGTCGGAATTGCCACGCCGAGAAACAGAAGAAGGAATGGATCGTCGAGCACGCGCTGCATGAAGGGAATTTTTTCCAGCGCGGGCCGCTGCGTCACTTCGGTCGGCGGCGTCATGAATTCATCTCCCTTTGTCAATCAGGATCGAATTCCGCGAAAATAATATGCGGATCGCATTGGCTTGACTTGACCGAGGTCAAGGCCGGTCGGCGATGAGCGTGCGACTCACCATCTAGCGTCTGGAAGTCCTGACGCCCGCGCTGCGCAGGAGGCGGACATGTCGATAAGTATTTGCAAACAATCGACGAAAATCTTTGCCGCAGCCGGAGGTGTCGCGCTCGTGGTTGCCGTTCTGGCTGCGAGTTTGCTCACCGGCTCTTGGATTCCGCCGCAGCCGGCCGATGTCCGGGTCATCTATGTCGGCGCGGACGATTGCGTGCCGTGCCGCGCTTGGCGGCAAGAGCATTGGCCGAGGTTTCAAGCATCACCGGAATTCGTGCGTCTCGCTTATCGCGAGGTGACATCGCTGAAGCTATTAGATCTGTTGAAGGATGACCACTGGCCGGAAGATCTTCGCAATTTGCGCAATGAGCTTGACCGGGCGGAAGGAGTGCCGCTGTGGTTCATCATGACGAACGACAAGGTGGTGTTGAAGGCACGCGGCTTGCGGCAGTGGGAAGAGGTTGCGCTTCCCAGAATCAGATTGCTTCTTCGCTGAGTCTGTGACCGCTCAATTCGGCTGCGAAATCATGATCCGCATACCGCGCATGCTTTGGGGATGCTTCGGTCCAATGCTTTTCAGTCATGGCTTCAGGCCTTGTCGCCAAACGATTTGTGCGAATATTCCAAGATCCTCGAACGGCACGTGGCGGGTGATAATGCAAAAATTCTGCATCATCGAATATGCCCGCAACGGGCACAGCTTGGGCAGCTGTTTTAGCCGATGAGTCCGAACACCTTCGCTACGGCGGCACTCCGTATCCTCCGCGCGTGAACTCGCCAAGCTACACAAGGAAATTCTAAACGCGATCCGCGCGCGACATCACCGCGATCAGCCGGATATGCTCATCTGAACCAGCAGAATCGAGAGCGCTGCAATATTGATCGCCCAAGCCACGGTGAGCGAACGGGCGAGCCACGTCCATACTGTCGGGTCGAAATCAAACGGCCGTCCCTCAATATTTTCAGCGCAGCGCCAGACGCCGACCAAAACCCAGCCTGTATAAATCCCCAGCCCAACAAGCATTGCGATCAAACCGGGCAGGGTGATCCAGCCGAGCAATCCTGCCGCGGCAATGAGGACTGCAAGGCCGGTACTAACCAACACCCCGTAAAGCCAAAAAATCTTCCACAGTGGTCCGTTGCCCCGCCAGTAGTCCCTAACGGTTCCCATGGCGATTTTCCCGGGTGAAGAATCCATCAGGATCGCGACACGCCACAAGAAAACCTTCCGATATTAATTCAAGCAAGTTACGCTGGTGACGTCATTGAGTTCCGTCAAGCGTCGCGACAGCACGGGTGGCGTATAGTATTGTTAGCTTACCAGGGCACACGGTCTTCCCTCGAGCAGCGGGGGCTCGATATCGAGGGTGATCTTGAAGGCCGCATCCGCGTTTCCGGCATCGGTGCAGGCCTTGGTCGCCTTCGCGAGCGAAGCGGCCTCCGTCACAAGTTCAGTCATCGCCGACGGCGCCGGATTTCACAGAAACGGCGGGCCTTCGGCACGGCGCATAGCGCATGAACTTGTCGCGCGCCTATTCGCAGAGATGGGTACCCGTGATGTAGCGGATATTATCGAAGTTGAAGGCGACGACGGCACCGAGCCCGGCATGGTGGATCGCGTTCTGTGCGCGCTTACGGCGTTCCTTGAACAGGCGGTGGTAATCGATACCCTTCTCTCAATCCTTGCCCGTCGTGCCCCAGGACGCGGTCGCCTGCGGGCGATTGTATTTCATTGTGTTGTCCTTGCAGTTCCGCAGGGTCGGTTACGCTTGCACTGGCGTTAGGTTCCGGCACCCGGCCGATTGGGAAATATCTGCGGCCGCAACTTCGGATGGCACGCCATCATCTTCGGCGCATAAGCCGTTTCGGCGCCGAGCTCTTCGGCCGCATGCCAAGCCCAACGCGGATCATACATGATGCCGCGTGCAAGGACGACGAAATCAGCTTTCCCGGACGCAATGATGTCTTCGGCTTGGCGCGCCCCAACAATCAGTCCGACCGACATGGTCTTGATGCCGGTCTCCTTGCGCACCTTTTCGCCGAACGGCACCTGGTAGCCGGGCGATAGCGGAAGCTTCTGACGCGGGTCGAGGGCACCGGTCGAGACGTCAATGTAGTCGCAACCGAGCTTTTTGAGCTCGCGCGCAAGCACCACGGTCTCCTCGGGAGTCCAACCGCCGTCGATCCAGTCGGTCGCGGACACGCGCATGCCGATCGGCTTCTCCTCCGGCCACGCCTTGCGCACGGCAGAAAACACTTCCAGCGGGAAGCGGATGCGGTTCTCGATCGAGCCGCCGTACTCGTCCGTGCGCTGGTTGGAGAGCGGCGACATGAACTGGTGCAGCAGATAGCCGTGGCCGCCGTGCAGCTCGATG
>JAHFPN010000155.1 GCA_023269635.1 Hyphomicrobiales bacterium
GCTGGTGACGCTCTATCTGCCGCTCTCGATTTTCCTGATCGTTCTGCTGTTCCCCTTCTATTGGATGACGCTGACGGCCATCAAGCCTAATGAGCAATTGCTCGACATGGAGAAGGTCAGTCCGTTCTGGACCTGGTCGCCGACGCTGCTGCACATCAACAAGCTCTTGTTCGAATCGGCCTATCCGTTGTGGCTGTGGAACACGATGTACGTCGCCGCCGCCGCGACGGCGCTCTCGATCTTCGCGAGCGTGCTGGCGGCCTACGCCATGGTGCGCCTGCGCTTCAAGGGCGCGCAGATGCTGGGCGTCCTGATCTTCCTCGCCTATCTGGTGCCGCCGTCGATCCTGTTCATCCCGCTCTCGACCGTCATCTACAATTACGGCCTGTTCGACAGTCCGCTGGCGCTGATCCTGGTCTATCCGACCATCCTGATTCCGTTCTCGACCTGGCTGCTGATGGGCTATTTCAAGACCATCCCCTACGAGCTGGAGGAATGTGCGCTGATCGACGGCGCAAGCCGCTGGCAGATTCTCACCAAGATCGTGCTGCCCCTCGCCGGGCCGGGACTGATCTCGGCGTTCATCTTCTGCTTCACGCTGTGCTGGAACGAGTTCATCTATGCATTAACCTTCCTGTCCTCCACGCAGAACAAGACGGTGCCGGTGGCGATCGTGAACGAATTCGTGGACGGCGACATCTACCGCTGGGGCTCGCTGATGGCGGGCGCGCTGATCGGCTCGCTTCCGCTGGTGATCCTCTACGCCTTCTTCGTCGAGCACTACGTCTCGGCCATGACCGGCGCGGTGAAGGAGTAAAGTGTGCCCACGCCGCCGTGATGTTGATTCCCTCCAAGATTGTACTAGAATTTTAACATGACCATCGACTTCTTTGTTGGCCTATTGCTCACCGTGCCGCTTGCTATCGCGGCGAACATAGTTACTCCGTACGTCATCAATTTCTTCCGATCGCGCAGCGTGGAGAACAAAAAGAAACTTGTCGCTGCTGCCAAAGCGGAATTGTTGATTGTTAAGTCGGTGAACGAGAATCCCTCGTTTGCAATAATTTACTTTTTCTCAGAACTTTTCAAGCTAGCCTTCTTGCTGCCCCTGTTACTGCTCGCGATCTTCTTGGGAAGTTCGTCGCTAAACGTCTTGACTGTGATAGATGCGAAGTTGGCGAGTGATTACCTTTTTGGATCACTTTCGCAGGTTCTTGCCGCCATCTTTCATCCCGATCGTTACAAGGCCACTCCGGTTCTAACGAATGTTCTATCTCTTGTTCTTGTATTTGGAATCTTGTTCTTCTTCGTGAGGGTCGTCTTCAGAGTGCTTGATGTTTCGCGCAACGCCATGAATTTCCCTCTCTACGCGAGAAAACAGAAGCTGCAGATTCGAAAATTGCAGGGCGATAGCAACGTCGGATCGATGGCAAGCCGTCGCGGGAGAGTGTCCATACACAAGACAGGACGAAAGAAAAATGACTGAGAATGTCGGCTTCGTCGGCGTCGGCCTGATGGGCCACGGCATCGCGAAGAACATCGTGGAGAAGGGCTATCCGCTCACCGTGCTCGCGCACAAGAACCGCGCGCCGGTCGAGGACCTGAAGCAGCGCGGCGCCAAGGAAGCGAAATCCGCGAAGGAGCTGGCCGAGACCTGCGACGTGGTGATTCTCTGCGTCACCGGCGCGCCCGAGGTGGACGCGATCGTGCGCGGCAAGGACGGCCTCAAAGCCGGCGCCCAGAAGGGCCTCGTCATCATCGACACTTCGACCTCGGAGCCGACGCTGACGGTCGCGCTCGCCGAGGAGCTCAGCACCCTCGGCGTCACCTTCGTCGATGCGCCGCTCGCGCGCACGCCCAAGGAGGCGGCCGAAGGGCGGCTCGGCGTCATGGTCGGCGGCTCGGCGGAGACCTTCGCCCGCGTCAAGCCGGTGCTTTCCACCTTCGGTGAGAACATCACGCACGTGGGTCCGACCGGCGCCGGCCACACCATGAAGCTCATCAACAATTTCGTCTCGCTCGGCTATGGCGCGATCTTCTCCGAGGCGCTCGTGCTCGCGCGCAAGGTGGGGATTACGCCCAAGGTGTTCGACTCGGTGATCCGCGGCGGCCGCATGGACTGCGGCTTCTACCAGACCTTCATCGGCTACGCCCTCGAGGGCAACCGCGAGTCGCACAAGTTCGCGCTCCGGAACGCGCACAAGGACTTGCGCTATTTCGTGAACGTCGCCAACGCACGCGGGCTTGCCAATCCGGTGGGCAGCGCGGTCAAGAACAGCTACGCCACCGCCGAGGCGCTCGGCTACGGCGAGGCCAATATCCCGCTCTTGGTGGACGTGATCGGGCAGGTGAACGGGCTCAAGCCCATGCACGCGGCCAAGCGCACCGCGGCGGAATGACTATTCCCCCGCCTGCGCCTTGAGCGACGCCTCCGCGTGCATCTTGCGCTCGCGGTTCAAGAGATAGAGCCCGGACGCGATCACCACGGCGACGCCTGCGATCGTCCATCCGTTCGGCACGTCGCCGAACACGAGGAAGCCGGCAAGCGCCATCCACACGATCTGGAAATAGACGAACGGTGCCAGCGTCGCCGCCGGCGCGTAGCGATGCGCGTTGATCAGGAGCCAGTGGCCGATCCAGCCGAACACGCCGACCGTGACCATGGCGCCGATCACCCACGGGTCGGCCGGCGCGGTCCACACGAACGGCAGCGGCAGCGAAGCGGCGATGAAGCCCACGAGTGCGGTGTAGAACAGCGTGGTCGGGGTCGAATCGTGCGATGCGAGCACGCGCGTCAACATATTGTAGAGCGCGTAGCAGGCCGAGCCGATCAGCACGAGGATCGCCGCCGGATGGATGCCGCCGGCGCCCGGCCGCGTGATCAGCAGCACGCCGGCGAAGCCCGCCAGGATCGCGATCCAGCGCCGAAGCCCGATCCATTCGCCGAGCAGCGGGCCCGCCAGCAGCGCGACGAAGAACGGCATCGTGAACATGAGCGACGCGGTCTGGTCGAGCTGCAGATAGCGCAGCGCCACGAAATTGAAGAACGTGGCGCCGAACAGGAGCGCCGAACGCACGATCTGCAGCCACGGCCGCCGCGTCTTCAGGAGCCCCGGCGTGGTCCACGGATTGATCACCAGGAACGAGAGCGTGAAATGCCCGGCATAGCGCGCCCATACGCCCTCGAGCGTCGGGATGTGGCTAGTGAGCCATTTGGCGGCGGTGTCGAGGATCGCAAAGCAGGAGAGCGCGAGCAGAATCAGCCCGATGCCGAACAACCGGCCCTTGCCGTCGCTGGCGGGCAATGCAAGCGGCGGCTCGGGGCTCGGGCGCGCGGGTTTCTCGTCCATCAGCTTCAATAGGTGGCGCGCCCGCCGGAGAGATCGAACACCGCGCCGGTGGTGAACGAGCACTCGGCCGAGGCCGCGAACGCTATTGTTGCGGCGATCTCGTCGACCTCGACGAAGCGCGCGCGCGGGATCTTGGAAAGCATGTAGGCGATGTGCTGCTCGGTCATCTGCGCGAAGATCGCGGTCTTGGCCGCGGCCGGCGTCACGCAATTCACTGAGATGTCGTAGCTGGCGAGCTCCTTGCCGAGCGATTTGGTCAGCGCGATCAGCCCGGCTTTGGAGGCGGAATAGGCGGGCGCGTTCGGGTTGCCCTCCTTGCCGGCGATCGAAGCGACGTTGACGATGCGGCCGTAGTTCTGCGCGATCATGCCGGGCACGATGGCACGGCAGCAATGGAACGGGCCGGAAAGGTTGATCGCCATCACCTCGTTCCAGGCCGCCAGCGGGTATTCCCAGGTCGGCGCGTTCGGCCCGGAGATGCCGGCGTTGTTCACGAGGATGTCGATGCGGGAAAAGACCTTCAGCGTCGCGTCGCGCGCCTGCTCCACGGCCTTGAATTCAGTGACGTCCGCGGCGAACGCCTTGACTGCGCCGCGGGTCGCAAGCTCGCTTGCGGTTTGCTCCGCGAGCTTCAAGTCCCGGTCCCAGATCGCCACGTTCGCTCCCGAGGCGAGGAAGCGCTCGACCACGGCTCGGCCGATGCCCTGGGCGCCGCCGGTCACCACCGCCACGCGGCCGGAAAGATCGATCTGGTTGGTCATGCGGGTCCTTCGGGCGGAGCGGTGACGGGCCGCAGCCTAGGCGATCCGCCGGGCACGCGCGAGGCTCGGCGCCGCATGGCTTCTTTGCGTTTTCCTGCTCCGTGCGTCCTTGCTGCGGGCGAATTGACAGGGTGCGCGTTCGAGTCGATTGTGGCCGGCAAACCACCTGAGCCCGCATGCTCTCCACTCTCCGCACGCTGCTCTTGCGGCAACGGCCGTTCCGCTACGTCGGCACGCGCATGCCCTGCAATTTGTGCAGCGGCACGGATTTCGTCGTCATCGCCCGTCGCGACCGCTGGCTTAATCCTTTGACCAACTCCATCTGCCGCCGCTGCGGCTTGGTCTGCCTCGATCCGATGCCGACCGAGGCGGAGGTCGCCGACTTCTACTCGCGCAAGTACCGGCGGCACTATGACGGCGCCGCGGAGCCGACGGCGAAGCACCTATTGCGCAGCCGGCGCAGTGCGGAGCTTCGCTTCCGCATCCTCGAGCCCCATCTCAAGCCGGGCATGCGCATTCTCGATGTCGGCTCCGGTAGCGGAGAGTTTCTCGCGCGATTGAAAGAGGCAGGGTACGAAGCCGAGGGCGTGGAGCCGGACGAGAGTTTCGCGCGCTATGCGGAGCGGAGCTATGGCATGAAGGTGCATGCCGCGCCCCTCGCCGAGGTCGATTTCGGCCGACGCAAGTTCGATCTCGTCACCAGCTGGCACTCGCTCGAGCACATGCGCGATCCGCATCAAGCGCTCACGCGCATGCACGAACTGCTCGCCGCAGACGGCCTCGCGCATCTCGTGGTTCCCGATCTCGCCGAGCCGCACAAGACGCCGATGGCGAATTTCCGTTTCGCTCACCTGCACGGCTTCACCCGCGAAACCTTCGCGATGCTGGCGGCAAAGGCCGGCTTTGCCTCGCTCGACGATCCGCAATGGGGAACGGGGCCGCTGTTCCGTCGCCTGGCGGGGCCCGACCCCGGCTGGTTCCGCTATCCCGCCCATGCAGAGCGCCTCGAAGCCTATCTGCACGACCGCACGCTGTGGCGGATGCTCCTGAGCGGCGAAACCTGGCGTCGCTTCGTGCGCCGGGTGCGCTATCTTGTCGGCGACCGCCTGACGCTCTGGCGCGCCGCCCGCGGCCGCTCCCACTAGCCACGTCGCCCAATTCTTCCATGCAGCCCAAGCGTTCCTGGACCGAGATGACCTGGCAGGATTTCCGCGCTGGCGCGCCCGCGCGCTGGATCGCGGTGCTGCCGGTTGCGGCCGTGGAGCAGCACGGGCCGCATCTGCCGCTCGGCGTCGACGGCTATATCGCGGGCGCCTATCTCGCGCGCACGATCGCGCTGACGCCGAAGAAGCTGCCGGTGAGCTTTCTGCCGATCCAATGGGTCGGACAATCCTGCGAGCACCTGGAATTCCCCGGCACGCTCACGCTTTCGACCGAGACCGCGCTCCGCGCCTGGACCGAGATCGGCGAGAGCGTGCATCGGGCCGGCGTGCGCAAGCTGGTCATGGTCACGTCCCATGGTGGCAACAGCTCGATCATCGATCTGATCGCACGCGACTTGCGGGCCCGGCTCAAGATGCTCGCGGTCGCCACCTCCTGGCATCGTCTCGGCTATCCGAAAAATCTCTACACCGACATCGAACGCATCCACGGCATTCACGCCGGCGATATCGAGACCTCGCTGATGCTCTCGGTCCGGCCGGAAGCCGTGCGCAAGAGCAAGGCCAAGCGCTTCGTGCCGGCGACGCTCGCCATGGAGAAGCAGTTCGCGCAGCTCCGCGCCTATCGGCCCGCGGGCTTCGGCTGGATGACGCAGGACCTGAACGCTTCGGGCGCGGTCGGCGACGCCACGCTCGCCAGATCCGCGAAGGGCAAAGCGGCGATCGAGCACGGCGCGCGCGCGTTCGTGCAACTGCTCGAGGACGTTCACAAATTCGAGCTCTCGCGCCTCAGGCGCGGTCCGCTCGGCAAGTGAGTCGAACGGGGGAGGGGACGAACATGGCTGGCGAACCTGAAGCCGAAGGCGACAATCGGCGGCTCAACCGGCTGGTGGCCGTGACCGTGGTGATCCTTTCCGTGTTCATGGCGGTCGCCAAGGTCAAGGACGACAACATCGTCCAGGCCATG
>JAHFPN010000156.1 GCA_023269635.1 Hyphomicrobiales bacterium
GGGGTGCCGAGCCGGCGCAGCGGGATTTCGTCCACCAGCTTCTCGGTGCCGGGCGACAGGATCGCGGTGTCGATCTCGCCGGGCGCGATGGCGTTGACGCGGACGCCGCTCAGGCCGAAATCGGCCGCCATCTCGCGGGTGAGCGCGGCGAGCGCCGCCTTCGAGGTGGAATAGGCGGCGCCCGCGAAAGGATGCACGCGCGAGCCCGCGATCGAGGTCACGTTCACCACCGCGCCATGCGCGCGCGCGAGCTCCTGCACCAGCCCGCGCGCGAGCATCATCGGCGCGAAGAAATTGACCTGGAAGATGTGGTGCCAGGCCTCGAGCCCGGTCTCGAGCGTGCCGAGCCGTTTGCCGCCCTCGCCCTTGGGCGAGATGCCGGCGTTGTTCACGAGCGCATGCAGCTCGCCGCGGTCGAGCCGGCGCTTGATCTCGTCGATGGCGGCGAGCGTCGCCCGCTCGTCGGCGAGATCGACCTGGATGTGGTCCTCAGGCCCCGCTTCCCATGGGCATTCTTCGGGGAACGCATGGCGCGAGCAGGTGATCACGCGCCAGCCGGCGCTCGAGAAGCGCTTGACCGTGGCGTGGCCGATGCCGCGGCTGGCGCCGGTGAGCAACAGCGTGCGGCGCGCCTGATCCGTCTTGGTCGCCATGATCGCGATCCTGCACTCTCGCCGCGCTTAAGGGTAGAGCCGCGTGCGCTGCCAGGGCGCGCCCGGATGCACGCGCGTGAACACCAGCCGGTCGTGCAGCCGGTACGGCCCCTCGGCCCAGAACTCGATCGAAAGCGGCACCAGACGGAAGCCGTGCCAATGCGGCGGCCGCGGCACTGGCGCGCCCTGGAATTTCTCGCCCATGCGCGCGGCCTCGCGCTCGAGCGCTTCGCGGCTCTCGAGCGGCCGCGATTGCCGGCTCGCCCAGGCGCTGATCTGCGACTCGCGGTGGCGCGAGGCGAAATAGGTATCGGACTCCGCCTTGCTCGCCGGCTGCATATTGCCGCGCGCGCGCACCTGCCGGCGGATCGACTTCCAGTGGAAGCCGAGCGCCGCCTTGGGCCGCGCCTTCAGCTCCCCGCCCTTCACGCTCTCGGCATTGGTGTAGAACACGAAGCCGCGCGCATCGATGCCGCGCACCAGCACCATGCGCACGTTGGGCAGGCCGTCGGCGTCGACGGTGGCAAGCGCCGCCGCATCCGGGTCGGACGGCTCGCCGGCCTTGGCGGCTTCGAGCCAGGCCTCGAACAAGCCGAACGGCTCCGCGGCTTGCTCGAAGTCACCGAACGTTAACCCTGTCGGGTGTTCCATGGTTGCCTTCGGCCGCTGCGGGAGCAAGCCCCTTTGAGCGACGTTGCGTCGACCCCGAACGGGGCTTGCAAGACCGATCCTTCATATCACGGAACCGCCCGTGCCCGGTCAGCGCGGGTCTCGCTCATTGCGGCGTGCGCGCTCGCGTTCGCCGCCGGCGGCTGCAGCACCTCGATCCCGCTCGCCTCGTTGCTGCCGAGCTTGCAGGAAACCAAGCCCGCGCTGGCCGAGCCGGACCCGGCCGATATCACCGGCTCGATCCCGACCCGGCCGACCGGTCTCGATCCCGTGGCCATGACCAACGCCGACTGGCTGATCGCCAAGGCGGCGCTGCGCGACGCCCTCGCCCGCAAGGAAGACGGGGCGAGCGTGCCGTGGGAGAACCCGACCACGCGCTCGCGCGGGACGGTGACCCCGGTTTCCGCGCCGTTCGTGCAGGACGGATTCAACTGCCGCAATTTCCTGGTCAGCCATCTGCGCGACGGGCGCGAGTCGTGGCACGAGGGACTTGCCTGCCGCACCCATCGCGGCGAATGGGATATCCGCACCTCGCGGCCGCTGCAGAAGTCCTGACCGGCGCGTTGCGCCGGAGCCGATTAAGCCCCACATGGACGCTCGGCGGGCGAGTTTGAGTCGCCTTGCAAGAGGTAATCCGTGCGCGATCCTTACGAGGTGCTGGGCGTTTCCCGGACCGCCGGCGAGGCCGAGATCAAGAAGGCGTTCCGGCGGCTCGCCAAGCGCCTGCACCCGGACGCGAACAAGAACGATCCCAAGGCCGCGGCGCGGTTCTCCGAGGTGAACTCGGCCTACGAAATCCTTGGCGACGAGAAAAAGCGCAAGGCTTTCGACCGCGGCGAGATCGACGCCGAGGGCAAGCCGCGCTTCGCCGGGTTCTCCGGCTTCCGCCCGGGCCGCGCGCCGCATCCCGGCGAAGCCGAAACCATCTTCGAGACGTTCAGCCACGGCCCCGGCGGGTTCCGGCGCACGACCTCGACCCGCGGCGGCCAGCGCGGAGGCTTTGAGGATTTCCTCGGCGATCTGTTCGGTAGCTTCGGCAACCGCGGCGGACCCGCGCACGAGTTCGACGAGTTCGCCGGCGGCCCGCTGCGCGGCAGCGACGTGGCCGCCGCGCTCACGATCTCGCTCGGCGAGGCCGCGCACGGCGCCACGCGGCGCGTGCGGCTGCCCACCGGCAAGGAGGTCGAGGTCAAGATTCCCGCCGGCGTCACCAGCGGCCAGACCATCCGCCTGCGCGGTCAGGGCATGAGCGGCCCGCGTGCCGAGCCGGGCGACGCGCTGATCGCCGTTACGGTCGCGCCGCACCCGGAGCTCACGCCCGAGGGCAGCGACCTGCGCACCGAGGTCACGATCCCGCTCGCCGACGCCGTGCTCGGCGCGACCGCGCGCGTGCCGACGCTCGACGGCGCGGTCGAGCTGAAGATTCCGCCCTGGACCTCGGGCGGCCGCGTGTTCCGGCTCAAGGGCAAGGGCCTGCCCAGAAAGGGCGGCGGCCACGGCGATCTTCTGGTCGGCGTGCAGATCGCGCTGCCCGAGACGCCGGACCCGGAGCTCGAAGCGCTGGTGCGCCGCCGGCGCGAACGCTCTTAAATCCGTTCAGTTCCGATCCCTGGCCGCGACCTCGTAAGCTTCATAAACGCGGCGCGCGACGCGGTCGAGCCGTTCGCGTTGCGCCGGCCCGGCGACCACGAAGGCGAGCCCGCCCTCGACCCAAGCGAGCGCGCCGACTTCGCCTGCCGCTTGCCAGTAGAACGCGGTCGAGCCTTCGCGGGCGGCGCGCGTGCAGGTGATGGTGACGCGCTCGCCGGCCGCGCCTTCATACATGATGAGCGCGGTCGGGCTGCGCGGACCGGTCAACAGCCTCCCACCCATGAGCTTCAGGCCTTCGGCGGTGAGATCCGGCGCGCGCACCGTCGAGCCCACGCGGCGCGAGAGCCAGGGCAAGAGGTGCGCCTCGTCGGCGCGCACCTCGATCGGGTGGCGCACCTCGTTGATGTAGAGCCGGTGCGCCTCGATTGCCGCGTCGGCGATGGCGCGGGCGATCTGTTCGTTGCGGCCGAAGTTCGAATATTCGTGGCCGAACCATCCGGCCGCGCCGCCGATGGCGAAGCCGATCACCGCGGCGCGGATCAGCTTGCGCCAGTGCCCGCTCGCCCGCAGCGCGATGCGCTCGATGCTGAGCCGCTCCGGCACCGGCTCGTCGGCGACCGGGCCGTAGCGCGCGCGGATCGCCGCGGCCTGCGCACGCCAGGCGGCGACGCGGCTCGCGGCCTCGGGGTCGGCCGCAAGAAGCGCCTCGACCGCGGCCAGGCGGTCGGCCGGCAGCGCGCCGTCGACATAGGCGTGCAGCTCGTCCTCGGTCACGCGGGCGTCATGGTTGCTCATTCGCGGTCCATTCAATCTTGATCGGCCGATCGCGCCTTCCGCTTCATGCCGTCATTTCACTTGACGCAGCTGCGGACGCTTGCCCTCCAGATGCCCGCGCAGCGTGCTGCGCGCGCGTGACAGGCGCGACATCACGGTGCCGATGGGCACGCCCTGCACTTCGGCGGCCTCGCGATAGCTCAAGCCCTCGAGCGTGACCAGCAGGAGCAGCTCGCGCTGCTCGGAGGGCAACAGCGCGAGCCCGCGCGCGATGTCGCGCCCGGATCCGTCGGTGCCCGGCTCGCCGGCGGGATCGACGTCCTCGATCACGGCGAGCACCGGCCGGCGGGCGAGCCCGCGCCGGCGATTGCGGTCGAGATTGAGCAGGATGGTGAACAGCCACGAGCGCAGATCTCCGCCATGAAACAGGTGTTCGGCCCTGAGCGCCCGCACCAGCGTGTCCTGCACCAAATCGTCGGCGGTTTCGCCATCGCGCGCCAACGCGCGGGCGAACCGGCGCAGAGCGGGGATCACGGATTCGAGGCCACGACGGACCGCGGACATAGCGCTCTCCAGGGCGAATGCCGGCGCCGTCATTGTGATCCCACACGCACAGGAACGCGAGGGGTGCCCCGCTTATTCCGGGCGGCTTGATGGTTCCGAGGTCGCGTGCGATACGACCCCATTCCGAACCTCGGCGAACGCACCATGGCGGCCAACGGCCTGATGCAGAACAAGCGCGGCCTGATCCTCGGGGTCGCCAACAACCGCTCGCTCGCCTGGGGCATCGCGAAGGCGTGCGCCGAGCAGGGCGCGGCGCTGGCGCTGACCTATCAGGGCGATGCCTTAAAGAAGCGGGTCGAGCCGCTCGCGGCCGAGATCGGGGCCAAGGTCGTGGGCCACTGCGACGTGACCGAGCCGGCCACCGTCGACGCCGTGTTCGCGGAATGCGACCGGGTACTTGGCACGCTCGATTTCGTGGTGCACGCAATCGCTTTCTCCGACAAGGCCGAGCTCGACGGCCGCTATGTCGATACCACCGCCGACAACTTCACCAAGACCCTGCTGGTGTCCTGCTATTCCTTCACCGCGGTCGCGCAGCGCGCGGAAAAGCGGATGCCGAACGGCGGCGCGCTGTTGACGCTCACCTATTACGGCGCGGAGAAATGGATGCCGCACTACAACGTCATGGGCGTGGCCAAGGCCGCGCTCGAAGCGAGCGTGCGCTATCTCGCCGCCGACCTCGGCCCCAAGAACATCCGGGTCAACGCGATCTCGGCCGGCCCGATCAAGACGCTCGCGGCTTCTGGCATCGGCGACTTCCGCTACATTCTGAAATGGAACGAGCTCAATTCGCCGCTCCGGCGCACGGTGACGATCGAGGAAGTGGGCGCGGCGGCGATGTACCTGCTCTCCGACCTCGGGCGGGCGGTGAGCGGCGAGATTCACCACGTCGACGCCGGCTACCACATCGTCGGCATGAAGAACCCGGAAGCGCCCGATCTCACGCTCGTGCGCAACGGGGAATGAGCGGAGCCGCCATGGAAACCAGCCGATGAAACCGACGCGCATCGTCCTTGGCGCGAGCTTGCTCCTGCTCCTCGGCGCACCTGCGGCCGCGCAGGGCATCGACTTCCGCGGCTGGCTCTCGGGCGAGCGCGGGCTGTTCGCACCCGACTACATCACGCCGTCCGAGCACAATCCCGGCTACATGATCGGCGGGCCGCAGCGCGTGCCGGGCGCGCGCGGCGGCCGGCTCATGTTTGCGGCGGCGAGCGTGGACGCGCGCTGCCAGCAGAACGGCTCGCCCTCGGTGCAGGTGCTGATGCCGCCGCGCAATGGGCGCATCGCGGTCGATATCGGCGGCTTCCTCGCCACCGGCATCGATGGCGGCTCTACCTATTGCCTCGGCCGGTCCGTGCGCGGCACCCGCGTGTTCTATCTCGGCCGGACGCCGCGCCGCGGCGACCGATTTTCGATCCGCGTGACGTTTCCGACCCGCGGCCTGACCTACGACCACGAGGTCGTGGTCCCGGGCCGCTGACGCCCGGCGATCCGCCGGCCCGGGTTTGACCCCCACCAAGCGCGCTCGTACAACCGGCCGCCACCAAGCCGGCCAACCATGTCGCACAATACGTTCGGCCATCTCTTTCGCGTCACCACCTTTGGCGAAAGCCACGGGGTCGGCATCGGCTGCGTGGTGGACGGCTGCCCGCCGCGGATTCCGCTGAGCGCGGCCGAGATCCAGCGCGACCTCGATCGCCGCCGTCCCGGCCAGAGCAAGTTCGTGAGCCAGCGCAAGGAGCCGGACCTGGTCCGCATCCTGTCCGGGACGATGAAGGATGCCAGCGGCCAGGAAGTCACGCTTGGCTCGCCGATCGCGCTCCTGATCGAGAACCAGGACGCGCGGCCCAAGGACTACGACGCCATTGCCGAGATCTACCGCCCCGGCCACGCCGACTACAGCTACGACGCCAAATACGGCATCCGCGACCCGCGCGGCAGCGGCCGCGCGTCGGCGCGCGAAACCGCGG
>JAHFPN010000029.1 GCA_023269635.1 Hyphomicrobiales bacterium
ATTGTCAGGGCCTTGGCTGTCCAAGTAAGCCATTGATGAGTCAATGGAAATTTCGGCCCTTGGGCCATGGGGCGGGCGTTCGCTGGCCGGGCGGGGACGGGGCGGGGTCGAGCGCGGGCGGATGAGCGGCGCGCGGGCGTGCGGTCCGCGGCCGCCGGTAGTGGGTGCCGTGCGCCGGCACCTCGAGCTCGTCGGCAAGCGCCGGCTCCTCGGCGATGAGCGCTGCGAGCTGCCGCCGCACCCCGCGCCGGAGCAGAAGGCTGCGCGGGTCGTCCTCGACCGGCCGCTTGACCTCGTCGCACGGCCCGAACGACTCGATCGGCGGCCCGTCGGAAAGCCGCGCGAGCAGCGGCGTGCCGTCCATCAGCTTCTCCGCCACCACGTGGATCACCCCCGCCTCGCGCTGCAGCCGGCCGGTGGCGATGAGCAGGCGCGCGCCGAGCACCACCGGCCGATAGCGCTCGAACACGTCCGGCCAGATGATGAGATTGGCGATCGTGGTCTCGTCCTCGAGCGTGGCGAAGATCACGCCCTTGGCCGAGCCCGGCCGCTGGCGCACCAGCACGAGGCCGGAGACGGTGACGCGCGCATCCTTGGGGATGATGCCGAGCGCTTCGTTCGGGACGATCTTCATGCGCTCGAGCTCCGCGCGCAGGAACGAGAGCGGATGCGCCTTGAGCGAGAGTTGCAGCGCGCGATAGTCGTGCACCACTTCCTCGCCGGGCGGCATGGGCGGGAGATTCACCTCGGGCTCGCGCGCGTGTGCGCCGGGCTCGATCGGGGCAAACAGCGGGAGATCGTCCTTGTCGCCGGCGCGGCCCAAGCCCTGCGTCGCCCACAGCGCCTGGCGGCGGCTCAGGCCCAGCGAGCGGAAGACGTCGGCGCCGGCCAGCCGCGCGATGGTGGCGGGCGCCAATGAAGTGCGCAGCCAAAGATCCCGGATCGAATCGTAGCCCGGCCCGCGCTTGGCGGCGACCAGCCGCGCGTCCTCCTCGCGCATGCCCTTGATCGAGCGGAACCCGAGCCGCACCGCGTGCGTCGAGCGGATGTCCTCGGCCATGTCGCAATGGAACGAATGCAGCCGCGCCGCCGCGCGCGCACCCGGCTCGAGCGTCGCGTCCCAGTCGGAATGGTTGATGTCGACCGCGCGGAATTCGACCCCGTGCTCGCGCGCGTCGCGCACGATCTGGGCCGGAGCGTAGAAGCCCATGGGTTGTGAATTGACCAATGCCGCCGCGAACACGTCGGGATAGCGGCATTTGAGCCAGGCCGAGGCATAGACCAAGAGTGCGAAACTCGCGGCGTGGCTCTCCGGGAAGCCGTATTCGCCGAAGCCCTCGATCTGGTGAAAGCAACGCTCGGCGAACTCGCGCTGGTAGCCGCGCGCCGCCATGCCCTCGATCATCTTCTGCCGGAAGCTGCCGATGGTGCCGGTGCGGCGGAAGGTGGCCATGGCGCGCCTGAGCTTGTCGGCCTCCGCCGGCGTGAAGCCGCCGGCCACGATCGCGATCTTCATCGCCTGCTCCTGAAAGAGCGGCACGCCGAGCGTCTTCTCCAGCACCGCGCGCAAGTCGGCCGAGGGGTATTCGACCCGCTCCAGCCCCTGCCGGCGGCGGAGATAGGGATGCACCATGTCGCCCTGGATCGGGCCCGGCCGCACGATCGCCACCTCGATCACGAGGTCATAGAATTCCTTGGGGCGTAGCCGCGGCAGCATCGACATCTGCGCCCGGCTCTCGACCTGGAACACGCCCAGGGAATCCGCCCGCTGCAGCATGCGGTAGACCGCGGGGTCCTCGGCCGGGATGGAGGCGAGCGAGAGCGCGCCTTCCTTATTCTCCCTCCCCCGCAAGGGAGGAGGTGAGCGAAACGAAACGCCGTAACGCTCTTCGAGCAGCACGAGCGCCTTGCGCAGGCAGGTGAGCATGCCGAGCGCGAGCACGTCGACCTTCAGAATCCCGAGCGCGTCGAGGTCGTCCTTGTCCCATTCCACATTGGTGCGGTCCTCCATGGCCGCGTTCATGATCGGGATCACCTCGTCGAGCCGGCTCTTGGTGATGACGAAGCCGCCGACGTGCTGGGAGAGGTGGCGCGGAAAGCCGATGATCTCGGCCGCGAGCCGGCGCAGCAGTGCCACGCGCGGATCGGCCGGATCGAGGCCGATGCGCTCGAGGTCGGATTTTGCGATCCCGTCCTCCGACCAGCCCCAGATCGCGCCCGCGAGCGCGTCGAGCACGTCGGCCGAGAAGCCGAAGGCTTTCCCCACCTCGCGCACCGCCGAGCGCGAGCGGTAGCAGATCACGGTGGCGGCGATGCCGGCGCGCTCGCGGCCGTAGCGCTGATAGATGTATTGGATCACTTCCTCGCGGCGCTCGTGCTCGAAATCGACGTCGATGTCGGGCGGCTCGCGCCGCTCGGCCGAGACGAAGCGCTCGAACAGGAGATCGATGCGGTCGGGGTCGACCTCGGTGACGCCGAGGCAGAAGCACACCGCCGAGTTCGCCGCCGAGCCGCGGCCCTGGCAGAGGATTCTTCTCGCGCGCGCGAAGCGCACGATGTCGTGCACGGTGAGGAAATAGGGCGCGTACTTGAGCTCGGCGATCAGCTTCAGCTCGTGCTCGAGGGAACGCAGCACCTTCGCAGGCACGCTGCCGGGATAGCGCTGCTTTGCGCCTTCATAGGCGAGATGGACGAGCGCTTCTTGCGGGGTGGCGAAGCCTTCGCGGGTCTCCTCCGGATATTCGTAGCGCAGTTCGTCGAGCGAAAAGCGCAAGCGCTCCGAAAGCCGCAAGGTCTCGGCTATTGCCTCGGGCGCGTCGCGGAACAGGCGGGCCATCTCTTCGGGCGGCTTGAGATAACGCTCGGCGTTCTTGGCGAGCTTGCGGCCGGCCTCATCAAGTGTCGTGTGCTCGCGGATGCAGGTGAAGACATCGGCAAGCGGCCGCCGGTCCGGGTGGTGGTAGCGCACGTCGTTGACGGCAATGAGCGGAACGCGCGCCGCTGTAGCGAGCGCCTGGAGCCGCGCGAGCCTGCGCCGGTCATCGCTGCCGTGGAGCATGGCGGCCGCGAGCCGCACGCGCCCAGGGGCGGCTTCGCGGAGGCGGATGAGATTCTGCCGAGCAGCGTCATCCTTCGAGGCTCGCCTGGCTGCGCCAGGCTCGCACCTCAGGATGACGCCGTTGCTTGATTGCCAAGTCCCGTCATCCTGAGGTGCGAGCGGCCCCGCATGAAATGCGGGGTCGCGAGCCTCGAAGGATGAACGGGACCTGGCGATGGATTGGCTGGTGCTCTTCGCCATCACCACCAGCTCCATCCCTTCCGCATGCTCGAGCAGATCATCGAGCAAGAGAGCGCACTCGCCCTTCTCCGCGCGCAGGTTGCCGCGGGTGAGCAGGCGGCAGAGCCGGCCCCAGGCCGGGCGGTCGGAGGGGTAGGCGAGGATGTCCGGTGTGCCGTCGGCGAACACCAGCCGCGCGCCCGGGTGATAGCGGAGCGTCATTGCGCGCTCGCGCTTGATCACGTGCGCGCGCACCACGCCGGCGACCGAGTTGCGGTCGCAGAGCCCGAGGCCGGCGAAGCCGAGATGCTCGGCCTGCACCATCAGCTCCTCGGGGTGCGAGGCGCCGCGCAGGAAGGAGAAGTTCGAGGCGGTGGCGAACTCGACGTAAGGCATGGGCCTCACGCGAACAGCCCGTGCAGGAACCAGCGCGGGTGCGCGGTCTCGCGCTGATAGAGCCCCTCGCGATAGAGCCAGTAGCGCTGGCCGGCTTCGTCCTCGACCCGGTAATAGTCGCGCGTCGGCTTCGGGCCGGCGCTCCACCAGGCGGGTGCGATGCGCTCCGGCCCCTCGGCGTGGATCACCTGATGCAGCGCCCGCCGCCAGCGGAAGCGCACCGGCGGCCCGTCCGGGACCTCGGCCATGGCGTCGATCGGCTCCGGCCGCTCCAGCAAGCGCAAGGGCCGCGCCATCGGCACTTCGGCATCGATCATGGCGCGGGCGGCATTCCAGCCGGCGGGATCGGGCGCGGTGCAATGGGCGGGCAGGGCGGCCGCCGCCTGTTCGGGAATCCAGGCATCGCCGGCCACGATCCGCTGCACGCGCTGCAAGCCCAGCCGCGCGCCGAGCCGGTCCACCAAGCGGGCGAGGTCTTCCTCCTCGGCGGTCTCGCCGAGCCGGAGCGCGACCGGCGGCGCGGCTTCGGTGACGAGCGCCGAGAGCCGCACGAGGTCGAAGCCGAAGCCGGGGTCGAGCTCGTCGCCGAGCGCCATGAAACGCTCGGCAAACAGCCCCGCGATCTTGTCCGGATCGCGCAAGGGCCGCGAGGCGCCGGCCGCGACCCGCTTCACCGCTCCATCGGTACGAAACAAGGCGAGCTCGAGCCGACGCGCGCCCAGGGCCTTGTGCTCGAGCATGGGCGAAAGCCGGCGCGCGAGCGCGAGCGTGACGTGCTCCACGTCCTCGAGCCGCGCGATCGGCTCGGGAAAGGAGCGCTCCGCCACATAGGGCGCGACCGGAAGAAGCGGCGAGACCGGCTCCTCGAGGAGGTCGAGCGCGCGGTCGAGCTGGCGCAACAAGCCGGCGCCGAAGCGCGCCGCGAGCGGCGCGCGCGGCAGGTCGAGAATGTCGGAGACGAGCTTCAGCCCGACCGTCGCGAGCGCGGCGACCGTCTCCGCCTCCAGGCGGAGCGCGGCGAGCGGAAACGGCGCGATCGCTGCTTCCTGACCCTCCGGCGCAACGATCGTGCCGATTTCGGTTCCGAAGCGCGCCATCGCCCAGGCGGCGCCGGGTGTGGCGGCGATCGCCGCGCGCGCATGCAGGCCGAGGCCGTCGCAGCGCTGGAGCACGTCGGCGATCAGGCCCTGCTCGCCGCCGAACAGATGCGCGCAGCCGGAAATATCGAGAAAAATGCCGTCGGGCGGATCGAGCGCCGCGAGCGGCGTCCAGCGCAGGCACCAGTCGCAGATGTTCGCGAGCAGCGCGTGGTCGGCGTGTGCGTCCTCCTCGGCGACCTTGAGGCCTGGGTGCATGGCGCGCGCGTCGGCGAGCGGCATGCCTTCGCCAAGCCCGAGCGCCGCCGCCGCGTCGTCGAGCGCGGTGAGCCGGAGCGCGTTGTCGCGCGGGCCGGCGACGACCAGCGCGTCATCCGGCGCGACGGCGCGCAGCCGTCGCAGCCGGTCGGTCGGAAGCCGCCGCAGCCACAGGCTGAGATAGCGTTGCGACGGCACGGAAGCGGTACGCATGCGGACTCCATTCGAGGATCCAGGCGCCGAGCGCGCCCGAGCGGTTGCGCAGAAGGCGCGCTTCGAGGCGCGGCGGGCCGGGACCGAGAGCGTCGGCGCTCGGCGCCGGGCCGATGGCCCAGCGCGTCGCGGCGGCAATGGCCCCGGGCCGCGCGCCGGCGCGCAACAGGAAGGCGGGGACGTGGCTCTTGCACGCGGCGAGCGCGAGCCGGCGCGTCGCCACCAGATCGATCGCGCGCGCGTTCCCTCGG
Organism: Hyphomicrobiales bacterium; assembly: GCA_023269635.1. Classification (GTDB taxonomy): domain Bacteria; phylum Pseudomonadota; class Alphaproteobacteria; order Rhizobiales; family Xanthobacteraceae; genus JAHFPN01. Next base: position 5,493 of record JAHFPN010000029.1, read on the forward strand.
ATCTCGCCGATCACGGCGGCGAGCGCCGCGAGCCGCAGCGCCTCCTCCATGGCCCAGAGCACCTGCTCGGCCCGGCGCACGCGCACGAGGAGAAGTCGCTCGGGCGTGACCCCGAACGCATCGAGCCCGGGGCCATAGGGCGCGCCGTCCTCGGCGGCCGCCGGCTCGTGCAGCACGAGCACGAGCGGTCCGCTCGCGCGGGCCACGAGCGCGAGCGCGAAGCCGAGCGGCGCCGCGGCGAGCGGCGACGTGGCCGCGATCTCGTGCAGCGCGCCGCGCGCGAGCCCGCCACCGAGCGGCCGGTCGATTAAGGGGTCGCCGAAGGCAAGCGGCTCGCTCGCCGCGGGGCCTCCTTCGAGCGCGTGGATCGCCCGGCGCAGCGCGGCGAGCCGGGCGGCCTTATCCCATTGACTAAAAATGACTTTTGGCTGGTTCATGGAACTTCCGGTGTTGTGGATGTTCTTGTTTTGTTCTCATTCAATTCCAAGGCTGGGATGGAGTCAAGGTGAGCCCCACCGTCATCCTGAAGTGCGAGCGAAGCGAGCCTTGAAGGAGAGCCCGGCCGGGCGCCAGGAATGACAGCCCGGATGATGCTTCCAGCCTCAGCGTTTCCCCAACAGCGACGCGCCCTTGGAGAGCGGCGACACCGTGCGCTCATAGATCGAGAGCCAGCCGCTGTCGGTCGTGGGAGGGCGCGGCTTGAGCTTGGCGCTCCGCGTTTCCAATTCCACGGGCGCAACTTCGAGGTCGATCGTCCGCTGCTCCACGTCGATCGTGATGCGGTCGCCATTCTCGACCAGCGCGAGCGGCCCGCCGACGGCGGACTCCGGCGTCACCTCGCCGACCACGAAGCCCACGTTCACAAGGCCCGAGAGCTGCCCGTCGGTGATCACCGCGACTTGCGCTCCGAGCCCCATGCCGTCGAGCGCGAACACCGTGCGCGAGGCACCGCCCATGCCCGGCCCGCCCCTGACGCCAACATTGCGCAGCACCAAGGCATCGCCGGGCTTGATCTCGCCCTTCTGCACCGCTTGCACGGAAGCCTCGGGCGTCTCGAACACCCTGGCCTTGCCGGCGAATTTCTGCACCCGGCCTTCGGTCAGCCCGAGCTTCACGATTGCGCCGTCGGGCGCGAGCGAGCCGTGCAGGATCACGATCGCGGGCTTGTTCGAGAACGGCCGGTCGAGCGGGCGGATCACGTCGTCGTCGGCGACCTTCACCTTGGCGAGATTTTCCTTCAGCGTCCGGCCGGTGACCGTCAGCACGCTGGTATCCAGCAGCGGCTCGAGCCGCTCGAGGATCGCGCGCGCGCCGCCCGCGGCCTCGAACTCCTCGATCGAGTATTTCCCGTTCGGCCGCACCGCCGCGAGCACCGGCACCTTCTCGCCCAAGCGCTCGAACATCTCATAGACATTGGCGTCGGTGCCTGCCTCGACCGCGACCGCCTGCAGGTGCTTGATCGTGTTGATCGAGCCGCTGACTGCGAGCACCGTCATCGCCGCGTTCCGGAACGCGCCCGGGGTCAGGATCGCGCGCGGCCGGATATCGTCCCGGATCATCTCCACGATGCGCGCGCCCGAGCGGCGCGCGTCGTCGAACATCTTCGGGCTGTTGGCCGCGACCGGGGCGGCGCCCGGCAGCGTCATGCCGAGCGCCTCGCACACCGAGTGCATCGAGTTCGCGGTGCCCATCCCTGAGCACACGCCGGGCCCGCGGATCGCGTTCTCGCTCATGCCCTTCAAGTCCTCGGCCGAGAGCTTGCCGGCGAGCACGTGGCCGGCGCTCAAGAAAACGTCCTCGATATCGACGTGCTTGCCCTTGTATTCGCCGCTCGGCTGATAGCCGCAGACCACCACGATGGTCGGAACGTCCGTGCGCGCCGCCGCCATGAGCTGTCCGGGCGGGGTCTTGTCGCAGGAGGCCAGGCACACCATGCCGTCGAGCAGCGCGCCCTGCACCGCCACCTCGATATCGTTCGCGATCAGATCGCGGCTCGGCAGAAGATAGGTCGCGGCTCGCCCGGCGCTGGTGATGAGATCGGAGGGCGCCATGGTGCGGATCTCGAACGGCAGCCCGCCGGCCGCGCGGATCGCCTCCTTCACCACCTTGGCGACGCCGTCGAGGTGGCTGTAGCAGATCGAAAGCTCCGAGGAGGAGTTCACCACCGCGATCTTCGGCTTCTCCATGTCCTCGTCGGTGAGGCCGAGCGCGCGCCATTGCGCCCGCCGCACCGCCCAACGCGAGGTGCCGTAATCGAAGTTGCTGCGGAGCTTCCGTTTCATTCGTGTCCCCTGCCGAGAATGCGCAGTATCGTACTCCCATTCGCCGCGGTGGGACAAAGCTGCGGCATTCTATGCCGGCCCGCCGCCGTTGCCGGTGCGCGGCCAAGTCCGCATAATCGCCGGAACGGGAGCGCGGCGGGGGCGTGCGAGTGGCCGAAGAATTCGACTACATCATTGTCGGCGCCGGCTCGGCGGGCTGCGTGCTCGCGAACCGGCTTTCCGCCGACCCCAAGAACCGCGTGCTGATCCTGGAAGCCGGCGGGCGCGACGACTGGATCTGGTTCCACATCCCGGTCGGCTACCTCTTCGCCGTGGGCAATCCGCGCAGCGACTGGCGCTACGTCACCGAGAAGGAGAAGGGCCTCGGCGACCGCGCAATCATGTGCCCGCGCGGCAAGGTGATCGGCGGCTCCTCGTCGATCAACGCCATGGTCTATATCCGCGGCCAGGCCGGCGACTACGACCACTGGCGCCAGCTCGGCCTCGTGGGCTGGGGCTGGGACGATGTGGTGCCGTTCTTCAAGCGGCACGAGGACTATTACTCCGGTCCGAGCGAGCTGTTCGGCGCCGGCGGCGAGCTGCGGGTCGAGAAGCAGCGGGTGCACTGGACCGCGCTAGATGTCGCCCGCCGCGCCGCCGAAGAGATGGGCATCCGCTGGATCGACGACTTCAATTCCGGCGACAACGAGGGCATGGGCGATTATCTGGTGACCCAGAAGAACGGTTGGCGCTGGAGCGCGGCCGACGCCTTCCTGAAGCCGGCGCTGAAGCGACCGAATCTGAAGCTCGAGACCGAGACCCTGTGCGTGCGCATCCTGTTCGACGGAAAGCGGGCGGCCGGCATCCAGTATCGTCAGGCCGGCGTGTCGAAGACGGCCCGCGCGCGCGGCGAGGTCATTCTATCCGCCGGCTCGATCGGATCGGCACAGCTCCTGCTGCTTTCGGGCGTGGGTCCCGGCGCGCACCTCGCCGAGCGCGGCATCAAGCCGGTGATCGACAAGCCCGGGGTCGGCGGCAACTTTCACGACCATCTTCAGCTCCGCCTGCAATACCAAGTCGAAGGGGTCGATACGCTGAACCAGCGCTATCATTCGCTGCTCCGGCGCGCCTGGATCGGCCTCGAATACGCGCTGTTCAGGAGCGGCCCGCTTGCCATGGCGCCCTCGACGCTCGGCATGTTCGTCCGCTCGGACCCGGACCAGGAGCGCGCCGACCTCGGCTTCAACGTCGTCCCCTACGTGCGCGACCACATCAGCGGGCCTTTGGGTCGGCAGCCCGGGATCACCATGTCGGTCTATGATCTGAGGCCCACGAGCCGCGGGACGCTGCGGCTGAAAAGCGCCGATCCGGGCGCCCATCCCGAGTTGCGCTTTAATTATCTCTCGACCGAGCGCGACCGCCGCGTGGCGGCGAACGCGATCCGCGTGACGCGGCGGATGATGGCGCAGCCGGCGCTCGCGAAGTACCAGCCGATCGAGACGCTGCCCGGCCCCGAAGTGGGCGACGACGAGGAATCGCTTGTCCGCGCCGCCGGCGAGATTTCGACCACGATCTTCCACCCGGTCGGCAGCGCGAAGATGGGCCTCCCGTCCGACCCGATGGCGGTGGTGGACGCGCGGCTCAATGTGATCGGCCTCGAGGGCTTGCGCGTGATCGATGCCGCGGTGATGCCCACCGTCACCTCCGGCAACACCAACGCGCCCACCATGATGATCGCCGAGAAGGGCGCCGCCATGGTGCTGGAGGACGCCCGGTGAGCACGCCGCACTGCGCCGTCCTCGACGACTACCAAAACGCCGCCCGGCGTTTCGCCGACTGGAGCGCGGTCGAGCAGGCGGTCAACCTCCGCGTCTTCGACGGCCACTTCTTCGACCGTGCCGCGCTGGTGCGGGAGCTCATCGACTACGAGATCGTGGTCGCCATGCGCGAGCGCACTACCTTCGACCGCGAGCTGTTCGCCCGGCTGCCGAACTTGAAGCTTCTCGTCACCACCGGCATGCGCAACGCGGCGATCGACCTCGCCGCCGCGACCGAGCACGGGGTCACGGTATGCGGCACCGACGGCACCGCGCATCCGACCGCTGAGCTCGCCTGGGGCCTGATTCTCGCGCTGGCGCGGAAGATCGCGTTTGAGAACGCGGAATTGCGCAGCGGCGGCCGCTGGCAGAACACCGTCGGCGTCGATCTCAAGGGCAAGACCCTCGGCGTGGTCGGCCTCGGCCGGCTCGGCGCCCGCGTCGCCCGCGTGGGCTTGGCGTTCGAGATGAAGGTGCTGGCCTGGAGCCGGCACCTCACGCGCGAACGGTGCGCCGAGGTCGGCGCCGAGCTCACCCCCTCGTTCGACGACCTGCTGCGCGCGTCCGATGTGGTGACCATCCACCTCGTGCTCAGCGACCGCACCCGCGGGCTGATCGGCGCACGCGAGCTCGGCTTGATGAAGCCGACCGCCTTCCTCATCAATACCTCGCGCGGGCCGATCGTGGACGAGCGCGCGCTGGTGGAAGCGCTGCGCGGAGGCAAGATCGCGGGCGCCGGCCTCGACGTGTTCAATGAGGAGCCATTGCCGGCCGACCACCCGTTGCGCAGCCTCGCCAATGTGGTCGCGACTCCGCACCTCGGTTACGTGAGCGAAGACACGTATCGGTTCTTCTACGGACAGGCGGTGGAGGACATCCTCGCCTGGCTCGGCGGCAAGCCGGTGCGGGTGCTCAATCCGGGAAAATAGTTCAGCGCCGCGCGTCTTCGAGGATCATCGCCGCGCCCTTCTCGGCGATCATGATGGTCGGCGAGTTGGTGTTGCCGGAAGTAATGGTCGGCATCACCGACGCATCCACCACCCGCAAGCCGTCGAGCCCGATGCAGCGCAGTCGTGCGTCGACCACCGCGCTCGGATCGGTATCGCGGCCCATCTTGGCGGTGCCCACGGGGTGGAAGATCGTGGTGCCGATATCGCCAGCGGCCTTCATCAGCGACGCGTCGTCGTCGCCGACCTGCGGGCCCGGCAGATGTTCGAGCGGATTGTAGGGCTTCAGCGCCGGCGCGTGCGCGATCCTGCGCGCGACCCGGATCGAATCCACGGCGACGCGGCGGTCCTCGTCGGTCGAGAGATAATTGAGCTTGATCGCCGGCTTGTCGGCCGAGTCGCTGGAGCGGAGCCGCACCGCGCCGCGGCTCGTCGGCTGCAGATTGCACACGCTCGCCGTGAAGGCCGGGAACGCGTGCAGCGGGTCGCCGAACTTGTCGAGCGAAAGCGGCTGAATATGGAACTGGATATTGGCGCGCTCGCGCTTTGGATCGGAGCGGGTGAAGAGCCCGAGCTGCGAGGGCGCCATGGTGAGCGGCCCGTGCCGAAACAGCGCGTAGTCGAGACCCATCAAGGCGCGCTGGAACAGCGATTGATAGGTCTCGTTCAGCGTCTTGATGCCCGAGACCTTGTAGATCAGGCGGAGCTGCAAATGGTCTTGCAGGTTCCCGCCGACGCCGGGCTTGTCGAGCACGATCGGGATGCCGAGTTTCTTCAGCTCCGCCGCCGGACCGACGCCCGAGAGCTGGAGGATCTGCACCGAGCCGATCGCACCGGCGGCGAGGATCACCTCGTGCCGTGCGTGCGCAGTGCGCGCGACGCCGTCCTGTCGCCAGCGCACGCCCGCCGCGCGCTTGCCCGCGAACCGGAGTGATTCCACCAGGCACCCGGTCTCGAGCCGCAAATTGCCGCGGCCGAGCACCGGTTTCAGGAATCCGCGCGCCGCCGACCAGCGGCGGCCGCGCTTCTGGTTGACGTGGAAATAGCAGGAGCCCTCGTTGTCGCCGGCGTTGAAGTCGTCGATCGGCCTGACGCCGCACTCTTCCGCCGCCTTGCGGTAAGCCTCCAGGAGCTCCCAGCTCACGCGTGGAAACTCGACCCGCCATTCGCCGCCGATCGCGTGGCTGTCGCTCGCGCCCAGGAAACTGTCCTCGTGCTTTTTGAAGAACGGCAGCACGTCGTTCCAGCCCCAGCCGGAAAGCCCCAGCTGGCGCCAGTGGTCGTAGTCCGCGGCCTGGCCGCGCATGTAGATCATTGCGTTGATCGAGGAGGAGCCGCCGATGACTTTCCCGCGCGGATAGTTGAGCGCGCGGCCGTTCAGGCCCGGCTCGGGCTCGGTCTTGAAGCACCAGTCGCCGCGCGGATTGCCGATGGCGAAGAGATAGCCGACCGGGATGTGGAACCAGATCCAGCGATCGTCGCCGCCGGCTTCGAGCAGGAGCACGCGCGCGCCCGGATCGGCGGACAACCGGTTCGCCAGCACGCAGCCCGCCGACCCGGCGCCGACGATGATGTAGTCGTAGTCGCCTTCGCTCCGCGCCGCCTCCGCCAACTCGCCCCTCCCATTGCCGCCGCGCGCGGGCACAGCCTAGAGCAATTTGAGCTGCCGGTCCTCGGGCTTGCGGCGCGGCTCGGAGCGCTGCTGCTTCACCAGCTCCTCGACGATGTCGTTCAGGAACGGCGAGGCCTCCTGCCGCTGCACGCGGCCGCGCCGGCGGCGCGAGAGCGCGCGGCTCAGCACGAGCCGATCCTTGGCCCGCGTCATCCCCACGTAGAACAGGCGCCGCTCCTCGGCGAGCGCGACAGGGTCCGGGTCGCCCCAATGGAGCGGCAAGATGCCGTCCTCGAGCCCGACGATGAACACGACCGGGAATTCGAGGCCCTTGGCGGCGTGCAGGGTGAGGAGCGAGACCCGCTCGGCGCGCGGGTCGAAGAAATCCGCCTCGCTCGCGAGCGTGACCGCATCGGCGAAATTTGCCCCCTCCGGCAGAGCACTGGCGAGTGCGAGCAGCCGCTGCAGCGTCGCATCGATCGTGGGTTCGCGGGCGGGGTCGCGCTTCGCGCGCTCCGCTGCCGCAGCAAGGCGATCGGGCAGGGGGAGGTCCTTGGCTTCGCCTGCGTCATCTTCGAGCGCGCTGAGCAGCGCGCGCACGCCGGGCTCCTCCACGAGCGGCGCGTGCGAGTGCTGCTTGAACGGGATGCCGGAGCGGGCAAGCGCTTCCATGAGCGCCGCCGACTGCGCGTTGGTGCGGTAGAGCACGGCGAAGTCCGAGAAGCTTAAGTCGCTTCGAACCCCGCCTCGGGCGCGCCCGCTGTCGATGGAGAAGAAACTGTGGCCGCCGATCAATTGCTCGATCGTCTGCACGACGAACTCGGCTTCGGCGCGCTCGGTCGGCGCGGCGTGGATCGCGATCCGCTCGTGCAGGTCGCGGACGATGGCGGCGAGCGGCCGCGCCTCGCCGGCGGCGATGACCTGCGATGACGCGGCCACGATGGTGCCGGACGAGCGGTAATTTCGCGCGAGGCGGATCGCCTTCGCATCCGGGTGGTCGGCGCGGAAGCGGTCGAAGCAGGAGGCGTCGGCGCCGCGGAAGCCGTAGATCGCCTGGTCCGGGTCGCCGATGACGCAGAGGTTCGCGCCGGGCGGGGCGAGCAGCGCGAGCAAGCGGTATTGGCTCTCGTCCACGTCCTGGAACTCGTCCACCGAGACGAAACGGAAGCGGTCGCGGTAGTGCGCGGCGACCCCGGGATCGGATTCGAGCGCCTGAACCGCGAGACCGATCAGATCGTCGAAATCGATCCAGTTCTTCAGCGCGAGCGCGTCCGTGTAGGTCGCGATCGCCTTTTCTATCTCGTCGTCCGCCGCGCGCTGCCTGCGCTTGGCGCGCGAAATCGCGCGCAACAGCGTCTCCGCCTTGCGTTCGGACACGCCGAGCGTCTCGCCGAGCAGCGCGATCCGCTCCGGCTCGCTCGCGATGCGGAAATCGCGGTGCAAGCCCGCGGCGCCCGCTTGCTCGCGCAGGATCATGAGCCCGAGCGAATGGAAGGTGTGGACGGCAACTTCGGCCGCACCCACTGGCAGGAGCCGCCCGAGCCGCTCGCGCAATTCGGCCGCCGCGCGGCGGGTGAAGGTGATGGCGAGGCATTGGCCGGCGGGAACGCCGAGATCGGCCACGAGATGCGCGATCCGGTGCGTGAGCGTGCGCGTCTTGCCCGAGCCGGGCCCAGCCACGATCAGGAGCGGCCCTTCCACCGTCTCGGCCGCGGCGCGCTGGTCGTCGTCGAGGCCGGCGAGGATGCCTTCTCTCTTCACCTCCCCCTGCAAGGGGGAGGTCGACCGCGTAGCGGTCGGGAGGGGGTCATCCGACGCCCGCTCTCGACCCCCACCCGGCGCCTTCGGCGCCGACCTCCACCCTTCAGGGGGAGGGGATTTTTCTCTGCTGCGTTTCGCCACCGGCGCCTCGAACAGCATCCCAACCGCCGATAGCCGCTTGACCTCGCCCTCTTCGAACAAGTGGATGGTGCCGTATTTGCCGTCGTAGCCGGCGTCGCGGATCACCTTGCCGGCGCGCAGCCGCGCGATCGCTTCCGCGAGCAGCGCGGATTCCTTCGCCGCGATGTCCTCGACCGGGACCTCTTCAAGGATCGAGAGCTCGGGCCCGAGCGCGCCAATCACCCGGTCGTAGCTGCGCTCGACCGTCTGCGACGATGGCCCCGCGCCCGCGATCTCGGAAATCATCTCCGGGAGCGGCACGAGATTTTCGACCGTGCCCGCGGTTGCCGGCGGTTTCGCCTCCGCTTCGCTCCGATCCGCCAGCGCCTCGACCCGGTGCAGGACGCCGATGGTCACTGGCTCGCCGCACACCGGGCAGCGCCCGCCGTGCGCGATCGTCTCCTCGGGCGTCAATCGCGCGTGGCATTTGCAGTGGCCGTCCAGGTGGTACTTGCCCTCCTCGGGGAAAAACTCGACCGTGCCCGCATAACCCGCGCCGGTTTCGAGCGCGCGCTTGATCGCAAAATAGTCGAGCGCGCAATCGAATACGGTCGCCTCGCGGCCGATCTTGCCCGGCGAATGCGCGTCGGAATTGGAGACGAGGCGATAGCGGTCGAGCATCGAGAGCCGCCAGTTCATGGGCGGGTCGGACGAGAGCCCTGTTTCCACCGCGAAAATGTGTGGCGCGAGGTCGCCGTAGCATTCGGTGATCGAATCGAAGCCCGACATGGATCCCAGTGCCGCGAACCACGGAGTCCAGATATGCGCCGGCACGAGATAGGCGTCCGGGCCGCCCGCGAGGGTGATTTCCAGGAGATCGCGCGAGTCGAGGCCCAGGATCGGCCGGCCGTCGGAGGCGATGTTGCCGATCTTGGCGAGTCGATCGGAGATGCGGTCCACGGTCGCGAAATCGGGCGCGTAGACCAGATGATGGATCTTCCGGGTGCGCTCGCCCTTCTTGTAGATGGTGGAAATCTCGACCTCGAGCATAAAGCGCGCCGGCGTGCGACAGGCCGGCGGCAGCTTCGCGGCTACGCCCGCCTCGATCTCCGGCCGCAGCCGAAAAAGCCCGGGCTCGGCGGGAATGAGCTTCTGCTTCAGCTCCGCGCGCCAGACCGGATGCGTGAAGTCGCCGGTCGCGACCACCTGTACGCCCTTGCGGCAGGCCCAATAGGCCAGGTGCTCGAGGTCGAGGTCGCGGCTCGTGGCGCGCGAGTGCTTGGAATGGACGTGCAGGTCGGCGTGGAAGCGCATCGGACGCCACGCTCCTGTTCCGGGCGTCGCGCGCCCGGCGCGAATTTCAGGGAATCGGTCCCGCCACTATGGGCGCCGCCCCCGCCGCTGCAAGGCTGGGCTGTGGAAACTTCCTCCCACTGGCGCGGGGCGCGCGCGCGGGCGGATTTTTCGCATTGACAGCTTGCTCCGCCCCGCCGAAAGGCTGTTGAACGACCGGCGGAAGCACGGCGCCGGCAAGGGGACGCGCATGGCGTTGGATCGCAAGGCGAGGACCGGGACCCGCATGGTGCGGTGCGAGGGCGCGCCGCGCCCACAGCCGGTGAACGTGGATATTTGCGTGCTCGGCGCCGGCATTGCCGGCGTCTCCGCCGCGATCGAGGCGGCCCGCCTCGGCCGCTCGGTCGCGCTCGTGGACGGCCAGCCCGCGCTCGGCGGCCAAGCGGTGAATTCCATCATTGGCACTTTCGTCGGCCTGTTCTCCAACGGCCCCAACGCCTACCAGCTCACCCACGGCATCGCCGACGACATCCTGCGCGATCTCGGCGACAAGGGCGCGCTGCACTACCGGCGCAATCCGCAGCACACCACTGTCGTCATGTACGACGAGGTGGCGCTCGGCCGTTGGGTGGAACAGGCCGTGCTCAAGGCCGGCGTCAAGTCGATCACCGGCGCCATCCTGCGCGGCGTCGTGCGCGACGGCCGCCGCATCCGCGCGCTCGATTTCGCGACCCGCTATGCCGATGTGCGCGTCACCGCCGCCGGTTTCGTCGACGCTTCCGGCGACGCGGCGCTCGCCTGGCAGGCGGGCCTGCCCTGCCAGGAGGCCGACGAGGGCCCAGTCTACGGCACCCAGATGGTGGTGCTCGAAGGCATCGACGAGGCCAATCTTCCGGCGCGCGAGGAATTGGCCGAGCGGCAGAAGAAGGTGGTCGAGAAGTACGGCCTCGTGCGCCAGGACGGCTTTGCGTTCGCCTTTCCCGGCCGCGGCACCGCGCTCGTGAACATGACCCACGTGGAGACGCCGCTCGACCCGATCGCCGTCACCCAGCGCACGATCGAAGGCAAGGCGCAGGCCGACGAGGTCGTGCACATGTTGAAGAGCGAGTATCCCAAGGCCTTCGGCAAGGCGCGCGTCCGCGCCTATGGCGCGCTCGGCGTCCGCCAGACCCGCTGGATCGTCGGCCGGCATCACCTGACCGTGGACGAGGTGCGCGCCGGCACCCGCTTTCCCGATGCGGTCGCGCGCACCTCGTGGCCGATCGAACTGCACGAGCGCGAGGGCTATATCTGGGAGCCGTTCGGCCCCGATCACATTCACTATGTGCCATTCGGGAGCCTGACCCCGCCCGACGCCGACAATCTCGTGGCCGCCGGCCGCTGCATCGACGCCGATACCGCGGCGCTCTCGAGCGTTCGCGTCATGGGCCCATGCATCGCCATGGGCGCGGCGGCCGCGCACGCGCTCGATCTCGCCGGCTCCGGCAGCGTGCACCAGATCGACATCGGCGCGCTGCAGGGGCGGCTCAAGGACAACCTCACGCGCACCGGCTGAGGCCCCCACCTATCCCTCCCCCGCAAGCGGGGGAGGGAAGGGAGCGGGCCGGAGCGATTGCCATGGGTAAGATCAAGCTCGACCACTGCGTGGTGCATGTCTCCGACTGGGAGCGCTCGAACGCGTTCTATCGGGCGGTGCTCGGCGCCGAGTTGGTGAAGACCGCGCGCGGCTGGGCCTATCGCTTCGGCGAGCAGCAGCTCAACCTGCACGGCCCCGGCGCGATCGGGAATCCGCTCGCGCGAATTCCGGTGGCCCCGGGCAACAGCGATCTCTGTTTCGTGTGGGACGGGCCGATTGAGGATGCGATCGCGCACCTGAAGTCGAACGGCGTCGCGCCCGAGCTCGGGCCGGTCGAGCGCTCCGGCGCGCGTGGGCCGGGGACGAGCGTCTATTTTCGCGATCCGGACGGGTCGTTGTTGGAGTTTATTTCGTACCGGCAGCGGTAGGCATCGTCATGCCCGGGCTTGTCCCGGGCATCCACGTCTTACTTCGCCGAGACTAGGAAGACGTGGTTGGCCGGAACAAGTCCGGCCATGACGTGATGAAGGGAGCGCTGGATCTTACGCCGCCTTCACCGCCTTCTGCGCCGCCTTTTTCTGCAGCACGAAGTCGTAGTGCACTTCGTAGAACGGCTGGGCCATGGTCTCGCCGGTCGGCGCCTTGCTGCCCGCGGGCTTCTTCACGAACTCGGTGATGAGCGGCTCCTTCACGCCGTACACCACGTCGGTCTCCAGGTACTTGTCGCCCTTCTGGAACAGGTGCGTGACGATCCGGTGATAGCCGGGGACTTCGAGGCAGAAATGGATGTGCGCCGGCCGGTACTCGCTGATCTTGGTGCGCTTCATCAACTCGCCCACCGGCCCGTCCATCGGGATGGTGTAGCCGATCGGCGCCACTGTGCGCACGACATAGGCGCCGTCGGACTCGGTGTGATAGAGGCCGCGCATGTACTGATTCTTGCCTTCGCGCTGCGCCTCGTAGAGGCCCTCGCCGTCGGTCTGCCAGATATCGAGCAGCACGTTGCCGACCGGTTTGCCGTCGAGGTCGCGCACCTTGCCGGTGACGAAGCAGGCGATGCCGGGCGCGCCGCGCGCCATGTCCTGGCCGTCCTTGAACTCCGGCGAATTCGGGATGTGGAACGGCCCTTCCACCGTGCTCGGGGTCGCGCCGGTCGCGAGCCGATGATTGATCCCGTCCACCAGCATGCTCACGCCCATGACGTCCGAGGCGAGGATGAACTCCTGCCGCTTCTCGTCGCACATCTTGCCGGTGCGCGTGAGCCAGTCGATGGCCGCCGCCCATTCCTTCTCGGTCGGCTCGATCTCGCGCACGAACGCGTGCAGGTGCTTGATCGCCGCGGTCATGACCTGGCGCAGGCGCGGATCGGGGATATTGTTCCAGCGCTCGCGCGCGATGTCGGTCAGATTGGCTTCGGTCACGTAGGGCATGGCGTCCTCCCCGGCATCCTGCTCGGTCGTGGGGCCACTACAATCGATTGACGACCGCCGTACGATCCGGCCGCGGCTCCGATCAGGGAGCCGCGGCGGAACGCCGGCGATTCCAGTGCCTACTTCGCCTTCTCGTAGGGATAGATCACGTCGCCCGTCTTCACGCTATTCGGCGTCAGCACGGGCGTCTTGCTCATGTCCTTGAACTCGTCGAGCGTATTGCCCTTGACGTTCTGGAATTGGATCTGCGGCATCTTGGCTTCGGTCCATTCGCCGCCGGGCCCGAACTTCACGTCGCCGATCACGGTCTTGATGGTGTTTTTGCCGATGTAATCGGCGAGCTTGGCGTCGTCGAGACTCTTGGTGGCGGTGACCGCCTGCTCGAGCACCTGCAGATAGGCATAGGCCCAGGGCGGCAGGTAGTAGCCGAGCGGGTCGACGCCTTCGGCCGCGGCGCGCGCCTGATATTTGGCCACCACCTCGAGCACGCCCGGATACTGCATGGTCTTCACCGGCAGCCAGGTGTCGTAATTGACGAAGCCGTTGAGTAACGGGCCGAGCTGCATTTTGATCGCGGTGAACTGCAAGCCGACCATGCCGCCGCCGATCATCTTCGGCTTGTAGCCGATCTCGTTGACCGCGCGCACCATGCCGACGGAGTCGAGCGGGTAGGAGCAGATCACGACGATATCGGGATTGGCCGCCTGGATTGCGCGCACGATCGGCGCGAAATCGGTGGTGGAGGGCGGATAGGTGCGGTCGTAGACGATCTTGAGGCCTGCGACCTTGGCGTTCTCGCGCGCGCCGTCCATGACGTTACGCCCGAATTCGGCGTCGGCCGCGACGATTGCGATCGTCTGCGGCTTCGGATTCTGTTGCATGGCGATGTCGAAGAAGCCTTGGGTAAAGGCGGGCTTCGGATTCGGCCCGGTCGGGATCATCGAGAAGTATCTCGCGTACTTGAAATCGTGATTTACCGCCGTTCCGAACAGGCTGATGATCAACTTGTTCTTCCCCATCGCCACCGGGATCGCCGGCGCGATTTGCGTGGTCGCGTAGGGCCCCATGATGAGGTCGACTTTGTCGACTTCGAGCAGCTTGGTGTAAATGCCGGGCACTTCCGCCGGCGCGCTCTTGTCGTCGTAATAGATGAGCTTGACCGGGCGTCCGAGCAGGCCGCCCTTCTTGTTGATGTCGTCTTCCCAGACCTTCATGGCGAGCAGCGCGCCCTTGCCGGCGCCCGCGAGCGGGCCGGTGAGCGCCATGCTGAAGCCGATCTTGATCGGTTCTCCTGTTTGCGCCTGCGCCAGCGAGATCAAGGCGCCGACCGTGACGACTGCCGCCACTGCCGAGGCCAAGATCGCCCGCAGGTTCAATTTTTGAAACATTGCTTCCTCCCTGTGAACGCTTGGAAGGATTCGTAGCGCCCGTGCGGTGCTCTCGGCAAGGGTCGGCCCGGGTGGGCCGGCGGCCAGTTGCCGTTTCGCCGTTTCGCACCGAAAATGCTCGGGATTCGGCTCTTGCCCACGTGGTGGCGATCGCGTCGAGGACGCGGCGTGGGCGAGGCGGGGGAGCGGCGAATGGCGGGCGCAATGGAATCCATGGCCGAGATGTTCGGGCTGCAGGGCAAGGTCGCGATCGTCACCGGCTCGAGCCGCGGCATCGGCCGCTCGATCGCCGAATGCATGGCCGGCCTCGGCGCCAAGGTGGTGGTCTCGAGCCGCAAGGCCGACGCCTGCGAGCAAGTCGCGAATGGGATCAAAGCGCGCGGCGGCGAAGCAGCGGTGATCCCCTGCAACATCTCGCGGAAAGAGGAGGTCGAGGCGCTGGTCGACGGCACCTTGCGCCGCTTCGAGAGGATCGACGTCCTGGTCTGCAACGCCGCGGTCAACCCGGTGTTCGGGCCGCTCGCTCAGCTCAGCGACGAGGCGTTCGACAAGATCATGGGCTCGAACGTGAAGAGCAATCTCTGGCTCTGCAATCGCGCGATCCCGGGCATGGCCGCGCGCGGCGGCGGCGCCGTGATCATCGTCTCCTCGATCGCCGGCCTGCGCGGCAACAGCGTGATCGGCGCCTACGGAATCTCGAAGGCCGCCGACTTCGCACTCGCCCGCAATCTCGCGGTCGAGTGGGGGCCGAAGAACGTGCGCGTGAACTGCATCGCGCCCGGCTTGATCAAGACCGATTTCGCCCGTGCGCTGTGGGAGAACCCGGACTTGCTCAAGAGCCGGACCGCGGCGGCGCCGCTGCGGCGCACCGGCACGCCCGACGAAATCGGCGGCATCGCCGCGTTCCTGGCTTCGCCGGCGGCGAGCTTCATCACCGGCCAGATCATCGTGGCAGATGGCGGAGTGACGATCGCCTAATTCCCTCTCCCCGCTGCGCGGGGAGAGGGTGCCGAGCGCGCGTTAGCGCGCGAGGCGGGTGAGGGGCGGGGCACGGCGACGCGGCAAGCGG
>JAHFPN010000157.1 GCA_023269635.1 Hyphomicrobiales bacterium
GCCGCGCGCGACGAGCTGCTCGATGCGCTGCTTGCCGGGCGCATTCAGTTGCTCGTCGGCACCCACGCGCTGTTCCAGGAAGGCGTCGAGTTCCGCGATCTGGCGCTCGCGGTGGTGGACGAGCAGCACCGCTTCGGCGTGCACCAGCGGCTGGCGCTCGCGCGCAAGGGCGAAGCCGCCAATCTCCTGGTGATGACCGCGACCCCGATCCCGCGCACGCTGGTGCTCACCTATTTCGGCGACATGGACGTTTCGGAATTGCGCGAGAAGCCGGCGGGCCGGCCGCCGATCGACACCCGTACGGTGTCGCTCGAGCGCGGCGGCGAGGTGGTCGAAGCCGTGGGCCGCGCCATCGCCGCGGGCGCACGCGCCTATTGGGTCTGTCCGCTGATCGAGGAATCCGAGGAAGTGGACTTCGCCGCGGCCGAGGCGCGCTACGAGGCGCTACGGGCCGAGTTCGGCGATGCGGTCGGCCTCGTGCACGGCCGTATGAAGGGCCCGGATAAGGACGAAGCCATGGCGCGTTTCGCGCGCGGCGAGACCAAGCTCCTGGTCGCCACCACGGTGATCGAGGTCGGCGTCGACGTGCCGGAAGCCACCATCATGGTGATCGAGCACGCGGAGCGCTTCGGGCTCGCGCAGCTCCATCAATTGCGCGGCCGGGTTGGGCGCGGGCTTCAGCGCTCGACCTGTCTCCTGCTCTACAAGGGCCCGCTCGGCGACGCGGCCAAGCGCCGGCTCGCTACCTTACGCGAGACCGACGACGGCTTCCGCATCGCCGAGGAGGATTTGGCGCTGCGCGGCGAAGGCGAGGTGCTCGGCACGCGCCAGAGCGGTCTGCCCGGCTTTCGCATTGCGCGGCCCGAGCTGCACCGCGATCTCTTGGAAGCCGCGCGCAAGGATGCGGCGCTCATCCTGCAGCGCGACTCCGCGCTGTCGAGCGAGCGTGGGATAGCGCTGCGGGTCTTGCTGCATCTCTTCGAGCGCGAGGAAGCCGCGCGGCTCTTGGAGGCGGGTTGATTTCGTTCCCCGGGCGAGCGCCGATTTCGTCGGCGCTCGCCCGGGGAACATTCATGTCGGCGCCAGCCGCGAATCCACGGCGGTCTTCAGCGTCTCGCGCGTGAAGGCCGGCGCCGCCTTGGCGGCGCGGCCCTCGGCGGCGTCCGCTTTCGCAAGCTCGACCAATTTGGCGAGCGATGGGACCCAGGCCCCTTGCGTCATGGCGCCGATCTTCTTCTTCTGGAAGCGCAGGAACGCCTGCACCAGCTTGTTCGATGCGATCGGCAAGCCCACGCGCACGGTGACGCGGCAGCCTTGCGCCGTCGGCGCGATGAAGATCGTGTACGGCAACTCGCCGCCCAGCGGCAGCCGCATGTGATAGGTGATGTGGTCGTGCGGCCGCCAATCGACGATGGTGAACACGAGCGTGGTGCCGTCGCCGTGGGCGCAGTGATCGACGGTGCCGACATTGGCGCGGCCGCGGTCGGCGCCGATGCGGGTGAATGACGCGACGTTCGGGACCCAGGCGCCGCGCATGTTCGGATCGGTGAGGTAATACCAGCAGCGATCCGGCGGGACGGCGAGATCGACCGTAAAGTCCTCGCAGACGCGTTCGTCGTGCTCGCCGATCACGATCACGCTGCGTTCCCGGTGCGCTTCCCAGACCGGCCGCATGTCCAGGACGCGGAGCGGGATTTCGCCGAAGGTGTCGTCGTTCTCCCGGTGGCGCGCGGCGTGCGCGAAATATTCGGCCAGCCCGGTGGCGCTGGCCGCGGCTTCCGTGAACGCCGCATAGGCGCGGATGCCGGTGTCGGCGCTGATGCTGTTCTTCAGCAGCCGGTGCACCAGGATCACGTCCGGCCCGCCCAGCTCCTGACGGCCGCCGATCGATTGCTCGATATAGGTGCCGTAGTGGACCAGCAGCTTGAGATCGAGCTTGCCGATATTGCTGCAGGCCGCGCAGGTGCAGGTGGTGTTGTGCAGCATGTGCTCGAGCGCGTCGGCGAAGCCGCAATAGAGGCTCTCGACCGTGTCGAGCACGTGGCGGCCGTCGGAGACGTGGCCGGCGCGCGCGTGCGCCAGGATGGCGTCGCCCTGGATATTGGACAACGCGAACGGCGACCGCAGCTTGGCGAGCAGCGCGGAGAACAACTGTTCGAGGATGCCGCGGGCGTGCTCGAGCTCGGAATCCTTGAGAAAGCGGGTGTAACCGGTGATGTCCGCGATCAGGAGATAGCCGGTTTCCGGCTTCTGCATGCTGACCTCGTGGCGCGACGGCTCGCGGGCCACGCGCGAGCGGTCTTCGTTGCGTACGGACAGAATATCACCGCGGCGCGCACGCGCACCAGCCGTGCACGCGAGACGCGCGAACGCCGACGGTCGGCCGAGGCAAAGCGCTTACAGCTGGCGGCAGCGGTCGCTCAGGCGAGCGGGTCGGGACCGTATTGGTTCGAGCCGGTGGTGCCCTTCATGCAATCCCAGACGATCAGCAGGATGATGCCGACGCCGGTGAAGGCAATCAGCAGCCACCAGCCGGTCCGGTCCAGATCGTGCAGGCGCCGTATGCCGACGGCGAGCCCGGGCAGGAACAGCGCAAGCCCGACGAGCGCGCCCATGATACCGACGCCGCCGGAGCTCAACATCGCCATGTCGATGATGTTGGCCGCCGCGTTGACGAGCAAGACGAACAGCACCCAGTACCAGAACTCGGAGCGGGCCGCGCGCCCGGAGAACGTCACATAGTTCCGGAATCCGGAAACGATCGCCTGCTGGAAATTCATTGCCCACCTCCGCTGTCGTTGCGGAGAGCCTAGCAGAGCCGCGCCGGCGGGGAAATCGCGGACTACTCGACGGTCACAGATTTCGCCAGATTCCGCGGCTGGTCGATGTCGGTGCCGCGCACGACCGCCACGTGATAGGCCAAGAGTTGGACCGGCAGCGCATAGACCAGCGGCGTCACGGTCGCGGGCATGTCGGGCAATGTCAGGATCACCTCGGCGTCGATGCCGGCGGCTTGCGCGCCCTTCTCGTCGGTGACGAGCACGATGCGCCCGCCCCGCGCCAGCACTTCCTGGACGTTGGAGGCGGTCTTCTCGAACACGCGGTCATAGGGCGCGATCACCACCACCGGCATGTTCTCGTCGATCAGGGCGATCGGGCCGTGCTTCAGCTCGCCGGCGGCATAGCCTTCGGCGTGGATGTAGGAAATCTCCTTCAGCTTGAGCGCGCCCTCGAGCGCGAGCGGGAAGCTGGTGCCGCGGCCGAGATAGAGCACGTCGTTGGCATCGGCGATGGTCTTGGCCAGCCGCTCGATCTCGGGCTCGAGCGCGAGCGCTTCCACCATGTGGCGCGGCACCTCGATCAGCGCGCGCACGAGCTTGTTCTCGTCCTCGGCCGAGAGCACGCCGCGCGCGCGGCCGGTCGCGATCGCAAGGCACGCGAGCGCCGCGAGCTGGCAGGTGAAGGCCTTGGTCGAGGCGACGCCGATCTCGGGGCCGGCGAGCGTCGGCATCACCACCTCGCTCTCGCGCGCGATCGTGGACGACGGCACGTTGACGACCGAAAGCACGTGCTGGCCCGCTTCCTTGGCGTAGCGGAGCGAGGCCAAGGTGTCCGCGGTCTCGCCCGACTGCGAAATGAAGATCGCGAGCCCGCCCTGTTCCAAGGGCGGCTCGCGGTAGCGAAACTCGGAACCGATATCGAGGTCGACCGGCAGCCGCGCGAAGCGTTCGAACCAGTATTTCGCCACCATGCCGGCATAGAAGGCGGTGCCGCAGGCCGAGATCGCGATGCGCCGGAGCTGCTTCAGCTCGAACGGCAGCGCCATCGGCAGCCGCACCTGCTCGCGCGTCATGTCGAGGTAATGCGCGAGCGTGTGGCCCACGACTTCGGGCTGCTCGTAGATTTCCTTGGCCATGAAATGGCGGTGGTTGCCCTTGTCCACCAGGAAGGCGCCGGCCGCGCTCTTCTGCATCGGCCGCGCGACCCGCTTGCCACTGGCGTCGCGGATCTCGACCGATTTCCGGTGCACGATCGCGAGATCGCCGTCCTCGAGATAGGAAATCTCGTCGGTGAAGGGCGCGAGCGCGATGGCGTCGGAGCCAAGATACATTTCGCCCGAGCCGTAGCCGACCGCCAAGGGGCTGCCCTTGCGCGCGCCGACCATCAAATCTTCTTCGCCGGTGAAGATGAAGGCGAGCGCAAACGCGCCGCGCAGCCGCGGCAGCGCCGCGGCCACCGCCTCGACCGGGCCCTTGCCCTTGTTCATCTCGGCGGTGACGAGATGGGCGACCACCTCGGTGTCGGTCTCGGTCTTGAACTTGGCGCCGGCTTTTTCCAGTGCCTCGCGCAGCTCGCGGAAATTCTCGATGATGCCGTTGTGCACCACCGCGAGCTTGTCGGTGGCGTGCGGGTGGGCGTTCACTTCGGTGGGCGCGCCGTGGGTGGCCCAGCGGGTGTGACCGATGCCGATGGTGCCCGCGAGCGGCTCGCGCGCGAGGCGGGCCTCCAGATTCTTGAGCTTGCCTTCGGCGCGGCGGCGGGCGAGCTGTCCATGCTCGAGGGTGGCGACGCCGGCGGAATCGTAGCCGCGGTACTCCAGCCGCTTCAGCGCCTCGACCATGGCGCCGGCGACCGGCTCGCGGCCCAGAATTCCGACAATCCCGCACATCCGCGCGTTATCTCCAACTTCATCCCCCCCTTGGTGGGGAGGATGGCCGCGAGCGTCAGCGAGCGGCCGGGTGGGGGGATGCTTCGCCGCTGTCACCCCACCCGGCTCCTCGCTTCGCTCGGAGCCACCCTCCCCATCAAGGGGAGGGAAAGCAGGGTAATCGAAAGGCGTTTAGAAGCGGTTCCCTAGCGAGCGAAATCAATTCCGATTGCCGAGAATTGCAAGTAGAGCCGCGGCAAGCGGTTAATCCTCGTCCTTAACTCTCTTCTTCAAGGATCGGCCTTTTCGCTTGGCGAATTTCTTCGCCCAGCCGCGCTTGACCACCTGCCGGCTGCGGCCGAGCGCGAGCGCGCCCGCGGGCACGTCGTCGGTGATGACGGAACCCGAGCCGACGTAAGCCTTGGCGCCGATCCTGACCGGCGCCACCAGCGCCGAATTCGAGCCGATGAAGGCGCCCCGGCCCACGTCGGTGAAATGCTTCCGCTCGCCGTCGTAATTGCAGAAGATGGTGCCGGCGCCGATATTGGCCTCGGCGCCCACGCGGCCGTCGCCGATATAGGCGAGATGATTGGCCTTGGCGCCGGCTTCGAGGGTCGCGGCCTTGACCTCGACGAAGTTGCCGACCTTCGCGTTGCGGCCGATCTTCGCGCCCGGCCGGAGCCGGGCGAACGGGCCCACGCTGGCGCCTTTGCCCACATGCGCGCCTTCGAGGTGCGAGAAGGCGCGGACCTTGGCGCCCTGCTCCACCACGCAACCGGGTCCGAACACCACGTAGGGCTCGATCACGGCGTCGCGGCCGAGCTTGGTATCGGCCGAGAGATGCACGGTCTCGGGCGCGACCAAGGTGGCGCCGCGCGCGAGCGCCGCGGCACGCAGGCGGCGCTGCAGCGCGGCCTCGGCGTCGGCCAGTTGCATTCTGTCGTTCACGCCCATGACCTCATCCTCCGATGCTTCCCGCACGGTCGCAACGAGCCCGAGGCTCTTCGCGATCACGACCGCGTCGGTGAGATAGAATTCGCGCTTGGCATTGTCGTTGCCGATGCGCGCCAAGAGCTCGCGCGCAATCTTGCCGGAAAGCGCCATCGCGCCGGCGTTGCAGAGCGTGATCGCCCGCTCCGCGGCGTTTGCGTCCTTCTGCTCGCGGATCGCGACCAGGCGCTCGCCCTCGAGGATCAAACGGCCGTAGCCGGTGGGATCGGCGGCGCGGAAACCCAGCACCGCGACGCTCGCATGCTTGAGCGCGGCGCGGAGCGTTCGCAGCGTCTGCGGCCGCAGGAGCGGCGTGTCGCCGTACACGACCACGAGGTCCTCGCCGCGCGCGAAGGCCTGCTGCGCGGTCAAGACCGCGTGGGCGGTGCCGCGGCGCGCCCGTTGCACGAAAATTCCGGCCTCGGGCGCGAGGCGCCGCACTTCGGCGGCGACGTCCGGCCGCTTCGGGCCGATCACCACCGCGATGCGCGCAGGCGCGGCCGCGCGCGCGGCCCCAAGCACGTGCCCGATCAGGCTCTCGCCCCCGATCCGGTG
>JAHFPN010000158.1 GCA_023269635.1 Hyphomicrobiales bacterium
CCAAGACCGAGGCCTGGCTGCGCGGCCTCAAGGCGAACCTCGCGCGCAAGGCCACCGGCGGCGACCGCGAAGTGGCGCGCGACATCCTGACCGGCATCTGCGATCTCGGCCTCGGTAATTCCTATTACGTCGGCCTGATGCGCAGCGGCAAAGGCGGCGCCGACCAGCTGAAGTGGGGCGACGCCATCAACCCGCTGCTCGCCACCTTTGCCGGCGACGGCACCAACGTGAACATCTCCGGCGCGGCCGTCGCCAAGCACGCCCCGCATAAGGCGAATGCGCTGAAGCTCCTCGAATATCTGGTCTCCACCGAGGCCCAGGCGCTCTATGCGCGGGTGGACTTCGAGTATCCGGTGCGCGCGACCGCCATGGTGGAGCCGATCATCGCGACCTTCGGCACGCTCAAGCCCGATTCCCTCGACCTCGTCGCCATCGCCAAGCACCGGAAAGCTGCGAGCCTGCTCGTGGACAAAGTCGGCTTCGACCAGTGAGCTTTGCTCATTAAGCCAAGGATCTTCCTTGCCCTCCCCCTTAACCCGGTCGGCGCTTTGCGCCTCCCCTCCCTCCCCCCTCCCGCGATTGCGGGAGGGGGAGAGGGAAGAGGAAGCGCGAGCGGACGCGAGCGCTTCCGAGGGTGAGGGGGTGGACTGCGGGTTATTCAGCGATGCCGGCTAGCGCAATATTTCGGCGCGGCGACACGATCACGCCGAGCGCCTGGTCGCTGGCGGCGCTCTTGATTGCGCTGCTGGTGCTGGCGCCGGTCGCGGCGCTGGTCGCGATCGCGGCCCAGGGCTCGGGCGACCTCTGGCCGCATCTTCTCGCCTATGTGCTGCCCGATGCGATCCGCGACACCGCCGCGCTGCTGGTGGGCGTAGGCTGCGTCACCGTCGTGGTCGGCGTCGGCACCGCCTGGCTCGTGGCCACCTGCCGGTTCCCCGGCCGCGACCTCTTCGAATGGGCGCTGCTGCTGCCGCTGGCGGTGCCGACCTACATCGTCGCCTTCGTGTACCTCGACGTCCTCCACCCGCTCGGGCCGGTGCAAACGGCCTTGCGGGCGCTGTTCGGGATTTCCGATCCGCGCGGGCTTTCGCTCCCGGATGTGCGCTCGATCGGCGGCTGCATCCTGCTCCTGGGCTTCGTGCTCTACCCCTACGTCTATCTCGCCGCGCGCGCGACGTTCCTGATGCAGTCGGCGCCAGCTTTGGAGGTAGCGCGCACGCTCGGCGCCGGCCGCCTCGCCACCTTCCTGCGCGTGGCGCTGCCGCTCGCGCGCCCGGCGATCGCGGTCGGCACCACGCTCGCCTTGCTCGAGGCCCTCAACGACATCGGCGCCTCCGAGTTCCTCGGCGTGCGCACGTTCACGGTCTCGATCTATTCGACCTGGGTCAATCGCTCGAGCCTGCCGGGCGCCGCGCAGATCGCGCTCGTCATGCTCGCCGCCGTGATCGCGCTGGTGCTGTTAGAGCGCTGGGGCCGCCGGCGGCAGCATTTCGCCGGCAGCAGCCGGCGCGCGCACCCGCCGGTGCCACTCGAGCTTTCCGGCCTCGGCGCGCTCGGGGCCATGCTCGCCTGCGCGCTGCCGGTATTGATCGGCTTCCTGGTGCCCTTCCTGCATCTCTTTCGCGAAGCCTGGGACCGTATCGGCGCCGCCGGCTTGTCCTGGGCGGTGGTCGTCGAGGCACGGAACAGCGTGCTGTTCGCAGCGGCCGCGACCGCGGTCGCACTCGCGCTCGGCATCGTGCTCGCCTATGCGGCGCGGCTCGACAAGAGCCGGCTCACCGCCTCGGCCGCGCGGGTGGCGAGCCTCGGCTACGCCATTCCCGGAACCGTGCTCGCGGTCGGGCTGCTGACGCCGCTCGCCGCCTTCGACAACGCGCTCGACGCCGCCGCCCGCCAGCTTCTCGGCTTCGGCACCGGGCTGCTGATCTCGGGCTCGGGCGCGGCACTCGTGCTCGCCTACGTGATCCGCTTCCTCGCGATCTCGGCCGGCGGCGTCGAGGCCGGCTTCGGCAAGATCCCGCCGAGCCTCGACATGGCCGCGCGCAGCCTGGGCGAAAGCGCGCTCGGCGCCATGCGCCGCGTGCATCTGCCGCTGCTCGCGCCCGCGCTCGGCGCCGCCGCCATCCTGGTGTTCGTCGATTGCATGAAGGAGCTGCCGGCGACGCTGCTTCTGCGGCCGTTCGGGTTCGAGACGCTCGCCACCCACATCTACGCCGAAGCCGCGCGCGGCACCTACGAGGACGGCGCGGTGGCGGCGCTGATGATCGTGCTCGTGGGCCTCGGCCCGGTGGTACTGCTCTCGCGGATGAGCCGCCCGCCGTTGCTCACCACCACCCGCAGCAGCAGCTAGCCACGTCGTCATGCCCGCCCCCCGGTTTAACCCCGGGGCGGCCATGACGAAAATACTAGGTCCTCAGCTCCGCCAAATCGCGATAGAGCTCGAGCGCCTCCGGGTTCGCCAGTGCCTCGGTGTTCTTCACCGGCCGGCCGTGCACCACGTCGCGCACCGCGATCTCGGTGATTTTCCCTGAGCGCGTGCGCGGGATGTCGGCGATCGCCACCACCTTGGCCGGCACGTGGCGTGGGCTCGCGCCTAAGCGGATGCGGCGCTTTATCCGCTCCTTGAGCGCCTCGTCGAGCGCGACGCCTTCGGCGAGCCGGACGAACAGCACGATGCGCACGTCGTTGTCCCAGTCCTGGCCGATCGCGATCGATTCCACCACTTCCGGGATCTGCTCGACCTGCGCGTAGATTTCCGCGGTGCCGATCCGCACCCCGCCGGGATTGAGCGTGGCGTCCGAGCGGCCGTGGATGATCAGGCCGCCGTGCGCGGTCCATTCGGCGAAGTCGCCGTGGCACCACACGTTCGGAAAGCGCTCGAAATAGGCCGCATGATATTTTTTCCCGCCCGGGTCGTTCCAGAACATCACCGGCATGGACGGGAAGGCCTTCGTGCACACCAGCTCGCCGCGCCCGGCCGCCAGGTGGCGGCCGGCGTCCGACCACACGTCGACCGCCATGCCGAGCCCGGGCGCCTGGATCTCGCCCTTCCACACCGGCGCGGTCGGATCGCCGCATACGAAGCAGGAGACGATGTCGGTGCCGCCCGAGATCGACGCCAGCTGCACGTCGCGCTTGATCGATTGGTAGACGAACTCGAAGCTCTCGGGCGCCAGCGGCGAGCCGGTCGAGGTGATGAGCCGCAAGCCGGAAAGATCGAAGCCGCGCGCCGGCTCGAGCCCCGCCTTCTTCACCGCGTCGATGAATTTCGCCGACGTGCCGAACAGGGTGATGTTCTCGTCCTCGGCATAGCGGAACAGCACTTCCGGTCCGGGCGCGAACGGCGAGCCGTCGTAGAGCACGAGCGTGGCGCCGCTCGCGAGCCCGGAGGCGAGCCAGTTCCACATCATCCAGCCCAGGGTGGTGAAGTAGAAGAAGCGATCGCCCTCTCTCAGATCGCAGTGCAGCCGATGCTCCTTCAGATGCTGCAACAACGTGCCGCCGGCGCCGTGCACGATGCACTTCGGCGCGCCGGTGGTGCCGGACGAATAGAGGATGTAGATCGGATGGTCGAACGGCAGCCGCTCGAAGCGCAATTCCTTCGGCGCGAACCGGCTCAAGAATTGATCGAGCGTAACCGCGCGCGGCAGTTGCGCCGCGACCGCCTCCGCCGCGCCGAGATAGGGCACGATCACCACCCGCGATGCGCTCGGAAGCTTCTCGGCGATGCGCTTGAGCTTGTCCGCGATCTCGACGCGCTTGCCGTTGTACCAATAGCCGTCGCAGCCGAACACGATCTTGGGGTCGATCTGGCCGAAGCGATCGAGCACCCCGCGCTCGCCGAAATCCGGCGAGCACGAGGAAAACACCGCGCCGATCGAGGTCGCGGCCAGCATGATTGCGACCGCCTCGGGCAGGTTCGGCAGCATGACCGCGACCCGGTCGCCGGCGCCGACGCCTTCCGCGATCAAGGCTTGCTGTAGGCGCGACACCAATGCCACCAGTTCCGCGAAGCTGATGCGGCGGCTTGCCTTGTCCTCGCCGCGGAACACGAGCGCGGTCGCGCCGTCGCGACGCCGCATCAGGTTCTCGGCGAAATTGAGCCGAGCGTCCGGGAAGAAGCGCGCGCCCGGCATGCGCTCGCCGTCCACGATCCGCCGCGCGCCCTTCTCGCCGATGACGCCGCCGAAGTCCCAAACCAGCTCCCAGAAATCCGCCGGGCTCGCCACCGACCAGGCGTGCAAATCGCGGAAACCGCCGAGCGTCAGGCCGAAGCGGCGGTTCGCCTCCAGCCGAAAGCCGCTCATCGCGCTCGCGCGCGCCCGCGCTTCGTCCGGGACCCAGAGCGGGGCGTCTGCTGCGGCGTTCATTCGGCTTCCGGAAAGCAAGGAAATCCTCGCATTGTTAGCGGCTTGCGCCCTGCCTGTCAGGCCTTGAAAGCGTCACACGGCCGGCCGAAGGTCCGCCTCCGGCGCGGGCCAGAACTTGAGGGGGGCCGTCCTTGTCCGCCGCCGTTCCCGTCGCGTGAATCGCTTGGTTTCGAGTGTCGAGGCATGCAGCGACTGATCGTCGGCGCGCTCGTTGTTGTCCTGCTGATCGCCGGCGGGATCGCGCTGTTTCCTCGCCTGGTTCCCGAGCATGAGGTGCGGGCCGCGGTCACCCGCTCGCTCCAGCGCGCCACCGGCGTCGAACCGCGCATTTCGGGCGAGGTGCGGCTGACGCTGCTGCCGCGGCCCGCGATCCGCCTCGAACAGGTCCGCCTCGACGACGGCGAACGCGCCGGCATCACCGCCGGCTCGCTGGTCGCGACCATCCGCCTGTTGCCGCTCTTCTACGGCTCGATCGAGATCGCCGCGATTACCTTCGAACGGCCGCGCCTTGCGCTCGAGATCGGCACCAACGGCATCCGCATCGCCGGTCTGCCGCTTTATCCGCAGGCGCCGATCGAAGAGCGCGTGCGCTCGCCCGAGCTCCGCATCGTGGACGGCGTGGTCGAGCTGCGCACCGCCGACGCCGAAGCCTTCGATACGCTGACCGCGGTCGAGGCATCGCTGGCCTGGTCTTCCTCCGGGCTCACCGCCAGCGGCACGTTCGAGTGGCGGCGCATGCCGGTGGCCGCGACGCTGGTGGTCGCCGATATCGCGGCGCTGCGCAGCGGCGCGCGCAGCGGCCTGCGGCTGCGGCTCGAGGCCGAGCGGCTGCGGCTCGGATTCGAAGGCGGCCTCGCCTTCCGCAACGGCCCGCAGGCCGAAGGCGTGCTCGCGGCCGACGGCAAATCGCTGCGCGTCGTGCTCTCCGGTCTCGGCCTCGACCCGCTCACGCTGAGCGGTTTCGGTCCGTTCGCGCTCAAAGGTCAAATCGCGCTCACGCCGAGCGCGCTCGCGTTCTCCGGCCTTTCGATCGAGCTCGACGGCAACATCGCCGAGGGCGGCCTGTCGCTGAAGCGCGACGGCGAGCGCGTGCTGTTGCAGGGAACGCTCGCGAGCGAAACGCTCGACCTCACCCGCTATTCCAGACTGACCGCGCCCGGAAGCCCGCCGGCTTCCGAATGGCTCGATCGTTCCATCGACTTCGCCGCGCTCGAACGGCTCGACCTCGATCTCAGGCTGTCGGCCAAGCGCGTTCAACTGGAGAACACCGAACTCAGTCGGGTCGCGCTCGCGGTCGCCGTCAAGGCCGGCCGGCTCACGCTCGCGGTCGGCGAAGCCCAGGTGTTCGGCGGCACGCTGCAGGGCACCGCCGCGATCGCGCGCGGCGAAGCCGGCATGGAAGTGAAGATCGACGCCAGCCTCGCCAACTTCAACCTGGAGCGGGGCCTCGGCGAGCTCGCCGGAATTCGGCGGCTCGAAGGCACCGGCACGCTTACCGTCGTGCTCGAAAGCGTCGGCACCAGCTTCACCTCGATCTGGCGCGATCTGGCCGGCCAGGCGACCCTCGTGGTCACCGCCGGAACCATCAACGGCATCAATGTCGAGCAGGTCTTGCGGCGGCTCGAGCGCAAGCCGCTTTCGGGATTCGCCGACTTGCGCGGCGGACGCACGCCGTTCGACCGCTTCGCGGTTACCATGCGGATCGGCGGCGGCACCGCCACCCTCGATGAGGTCCGCATCGAGAGCCCGCTCGTGCGCGTGACCCTCACCGGCGCGGCTTCGCTGGCGCGGCGCGATTTC
>JAHFPN010000159.1:0-3202 GCA_023269635.1 Hyphomicrobiales bacterium
GCGCAGCGCGTTCACCGCCTCGACGATCCGCTCCTCTTCGTCCGGCACCACCCGGACCTCTTTCAGGTCGATGCCGATGGCGGTGAGGTATTCGGCGATATAGCCGATGTTCTTGTCCTTGGTGCGGCCCGACAGGATCTCGTCGCCGATCACAAGCAGCGCCGCGGTAACCAGATCGGATTTCCCGTCCGCCATTCTGTCCGCCCCGTACTCCTTGCTATAGTGATCCAGCACAGGGGGAATGCGCAAATGAGCACGGCAGCGAAAGTCGCCCTCGTCACCGGCGCGGGCTCAGGCATCGGCAAGGCATCGGCCAAGGCGCTGGCCAAGGCGGGCTATGCGATGGTGCTCGCCGGCCGCCGCAAGGAGCAGCTCGACGCCGCGGCCAAAGAGATCGAGGCCGCCGGCGGCAAGGCGCTCGCGGTCCCGACCGACGTGGGCAAGCCCGAGCAAGTGAAGGCGCTGTTCGCCAAGACCAAGGAGACGTTCGGCCGCCTCGACGTGCTCTTCAACAACGCCGGCATGGGCGCGCCGCCGGTGCCGCTCGAGGACGTGTCGTACGAGAAATGGATGGACGTGGTGGCGGTGAACTTGACCGGCGTGTTCCTGTGCACGCAGGAAGCGTTCAAGATCATGAAGGACCAGACCCCGCGCGGCGGCCGCATCATCAACAACGGCTCGATCTCGGCGCACGCGCCGCGCCCACGCTCGGCGCCCTATACCTCGACCAAGCACGCGATCACGGGCTTGACGAAATCGACCGCGC
The DNA here is from genome assembly GCA_023269635.1 of Hyphomicrobiales bacterium. Classification (GTDB taxonomy): domain Bacteria; phylum Pseudomonadota; class Alphaproteobacteria; order Rhizobiales; family Xanthobacteraceae; genus JAHFPN01. The sequence goes on from JAHFPN010000159.1 coordinate 767, forward strand.
TCGACGGCCGCCCCTACGACATCGCCTGCGGCCAGATCGACATCGGCAATGCGCTGACCGAGCTCGCCGCGCGCATGGCGCAGGGCGTGCCGCAGGCCGACGGCTCGATCAAGCCCGAGCCATTGATGGACGTGGAGCACGTGGGCGCCGCGGTGGTGCACATGGCGGGCCTGCCGCTCGAGTCGAACGTGCTGTTTATGACCATCATGGCGACCAAGATGCCGTTCGTCGGGCGCGGCTAGTCTCGTCGTCCCCGCGAAAGCGGGGACCGTTCTCGGGGCGCCTCGCACGGTTTCGGCTCTACGCGGCGCTAACAGCGCCGCTCCGGCCGGAACGACGGAATTACACCGGCTCCCAGTTGAAGAATTCCGCGGTGCCTTCGAGCGGCGTCAGCGCGCCCGTGAAGGCGCCGAGCGCGTTGCCGATCGTTTCCGGCGTCCAGCCCTCGGAGCGGTGCAAAGTCCGCACCGGCCGCGGCTGGCTGAAGAGATAGATCTCGTTCCGTCGGACGCCGAACACCTGCCCGCTGATCTCCTTGGCCCGGTCCGAGGCGAGGAACACCACCAGCGGCGCGATGTGCTCGGGCTTGAGCAACTTCGCGCGCTCGACTTCGCCTTTCATCGCTTCGCTCTCGATCGGGATCGATTCGATCATCCGGCTCCAGGCGAACGGCGCAACGCAGTTCGAGCGCACCTGGAAGCGCGCCAGGTCGAGCGCGATGCCGCGCGAGAGGCCCACGAGCCCGAGTTTCGCCGCCATGTAGTTGGCCTGGCCAAAGCTGCCGACCAGCGCCGAGGTTGAGGTCATGTGCACGAACGCGCCGGAATTCTGCTCGCGGAAGCGCCGCCCGCAGGCGAGACTCAAATAGGCGCTGCCGTTCAAATGCACGGCGATCACTTCTGCCCAGTCCGCGACGCTCATCTTGTGGAAGATGCGGTCGCGCAGGATGCCGGCGTTGTTGACGAGAATATCGATACGGCCGAAAGCGTCGAGCGCCGCCTGCACGATCTTGTCGGCGTTCGCGGGCTCGGTGATCGAGAGCGTGCAAGCGACCGCCTCGCCGCCCGCGCGTTTGATCTCGGCGACCACGGCCTCGGCAGGCCCCGCGTCCGTGCCGCCGCCGTCCACCGCCGCGCCCACGTCGACGACCACGACGCGTGCGCCCTCCTTGGCCATCAGATGCGCGATGGCGCGGCCGATGCCGCGCCCGCCGCCGGTGACGATCGCGACTTTGCCGGAGACGGCGCTGGTCACCCCCATACCTCGTCCGCGATCTCCACCACGTGTCGGAGCTTCGCCCATTGCTGGTCCTCGGAGAGGATGTTGCCCTCCTCGGTCGAGGCGAATCCGCATTGCGGCGAGAGGCAGAGCTGCTCGAGCGGCGCGAACTTCGCCGCCGCGTCGATCCGGCGCTTGATCGCGTCCTTCGGCTCGAGCAGCGGGAATTTCGAGGTGACCAGCCCGAGCACCACCGACTTGCCTTTCGGCAGGAAGCGCAGCGGCTCGAAGCCGCCCGCACGCTCGGTGTCGTACTCCATGAAATAGCCGTGCACGTTGATGCCGGCGAGCAGCGTCTCCGCGATCGGCTCGTAGCCGCCGCTGCTCACGTAGGTGGAGCGGAAATTGCCACGGCAGAGGTGCATGGTGATGGTCATGTCCGCGGGCAGGTCCTTGAGCGCGGCGTTGTAGACCTCCGCATAGATCCCCGGCATTCGGTTCGGCTCGTCGCCGCGCGCCCGCAGCGCGTTGTGCTGCTCGGGATCGCACAGCAGCACCATGAACACTTCGTCGAGCTGCAGGTATCTACAGCCGGCGTCATAGAACGCGCGGATCGCTCGTCGGTAGGTCTGGCCGAGGTCGTGGAAGAACTCGTCGAGATCCGGATAGGCCTTTTCGCTCACGGCGACGCGGCTCGCGGCGCGGCCATAGAGCGCGCTCGGGCTCGGGATCGTCATCTTGGGCGTGCGGCTCGTGTGCGCCTTCAGGAACTTGAAGTGCTCGAGCATGGGGTGCTTGGAGAAACCGAGCTTGCTCACCGTGCGCACGCCCTTGGGCTTGGTCTGGGTGCCCTTAAACTGCACGCCCTGGGGCATGGTGTAGGCCTCGGCGCCGTCGAGGTGCTCGAGAAAATCGAGATGCCACCAGGCGCGGCGCTCCTCGCCGTCGGTGATCGATTGCAGCCCGGCTTCTTCCTGCTTCTTGATCACCTTGGGGATTTCGCAGTCTTCGACCGCCTTGAGCTCGGCCGCGCTGATCTCGCCCTTCTCGCGCTTGGCGCGGGCCTCCTTGATCGGCCCGGTGCGCAGCAGGCTGCCCACGTGATCGGCGCGGAACGGCGGTTTGCTGCGTTTCATTGCTTCAATCCTCCTGTCGCGAACGCTCGTCATCCTGAGGTGGCGGCCGCAGGCCGCGCTCGAAGGATGACGCGCACATTAG
>JAHFPN010000159.1:3302-6067 GCA_023269635.1 Hyphomicrobiales bacterium
CACGTGATCGGCGCGGAACGGCGGTTTGCTGCGTTTCATTGCTTCAATCCTCCTGTCGCGAACGCTCGTCATCCTGAGGTGGCGGCCGCAGGCCGCGCTCGAAGGATGACGCGCACATTAGAACGTCATCCTTCGAGGCTCGCCCTTCGGGCTCGCACCTCAGGATGAACGTCCTTCATTTCCAAACTTCCTCCGCTACCTCGATCACGCGCCTGAGCTTCGCCCATTGCTCGTCCTCGGAGAGCACGTTGCCCTCCTCGGTCGAAGCGAAGCCGCACTGCGGGCTAAGGCACAGCTGATCGAGATCCACGAACTTCGCCGCCGCGTCGATGCGGCGCTTGATTTCGTCCTTGCTCTCGAGCGTGCCGCTCTTCGAGGTGACGAGCCCGAGCACCACGATCTTGCCCTTAGGAAGAAAGCGCAAGGGCTCGAAGCCGCCGGCGCGCGCGCTGTCGTATTCCATGAAATAGCCGTGCACCTTGATCGCATTGAAGAGCACGTCGGCCACCGGCTCGTAGCCGCCGGAGGCCATGTAGGTCGAGCGGAAATTTCCGCGGCAGAGATGCATGGAAATCATCATATCCGCCGGGATGTCGGCCATCGCGGTGTTGATCAGCTCGGCGTAGATGCGGATGAGCGCATCCGGGTCCTCGCCGCGCTTCTCGATGAAACCGCGCAATTCCGGATCGCACAGATAGGCGAGGTAGACCTCGTCGAGCTGCAAATAGCGGCAGCCCGCGTCGGCGAAGGCCTTCACCGCCATTCGATAAGCCTGGCCGAGATCGTGGTAGAATTCGCCCATGTCCGGATAAATCTTCTCGCTCACCGTGTCGCGCCCGCCGCGAAAATGCAGCGCCGAGGGCGCCGGAATCGTCATCTTGGGCGTGCGCTTGGTGTTCGCCTGCACGAACCGAAAGTGATCGAGCATCGGGTGGCCTTTGAACCCGCCGACCTTGCCGTTGAGGCGAAGGAATTTGGGCCGCAGCGTCGCGCCCTTGAAGGCGAGGCCCTGCTCGGCGAGATAGGACTCCACCCCTTCCAGCCCCTCGAGAAAGTCGTAGTGCCAGAAGGCACGGCGGAATTCGCCGTCGGTGATGCTTTGCAGCCCGACCTCCTCCTGCTTCCTGATGACCGCGCGGATGCATTCGTCTTCCACCGCCTTCAGTTGTTGCGCGCCGATATCGCCGCGGTCGCGCTTGATGCGCGCGTCCTTCAGCGCCAGCGGCCGGAGCAGGCTGCCCACGTGATCGGCGCGAAACGGCGGTTGCTTGCCCTTCATCTCGGCTCAATCCTCGAGCGCGGAGACTTCGATCCTGGCGCCGGCCCGCACCGAACCCAACGTCTTCACGTCGCCGAGCGCCTTCGCCCAGATATTGCTGGGCGAGGCGAGCCGCGTCTCGTCGCCCTCGCTGATCGGCGTGCGGCCGAAGCCGATCGCGATTGCGTGGCCGTCCGGCCAATAGGCGATCTCGCCCGGGGCGACGATCGCGCGCGCATCCTGCTCGCGCGCCGCCCGCACCGGGATCTCGAAATAGACTTCTTCGCCCCAAGTCAGCGCGCGTCCCGATAACGGCAACGCGGCGGCGATCGCCTTCGCGGTCGGCGTATCCAGGAGCTCGGCGTCGAGGCGGACGCCGCCGAAATCAAAGCGAATACGCCGCATCACCGGACCATCGCCGAACCGACCGCGCTATCGCACAGATAGCGCCCTTCCCTTTCTATCAAAGTTGACACGGCGCCGGAGCATGCGCCAGCCGGATGGGCTGCTGCGGTAGCTCGCGCCGGCGCGGTGAATGCCATGGCACGGAATGAAGCGACCGGTGAGACGGCGAACGGCGCCGGCTTGATTTTCGACCGTTCTTTATTTAACATATCAGCTAAATAAATAACCGCGAACACGAGGCCACCATGGCCAGGACCCGCAAATCGAAAGCCCGGAAGCCAGCGAAGCGATCCGCGCCGTCGTTGCACGACAAGCGCTTTCCTGGCGAGAGCACACCCTACCGCGAGGCACGCAATGCGCTGCTGCGGTCGGAGACGGAGCTTCGTCGCGGCATCGAGCGCGTGGCCACGGCGCGGCGCAAGCTGCCGCTCGGCGGGCCGGTGCCGGTGGATTAATTATTCGAAGAGGGCGGTAACGATCTCGCCGACGCGGCTACCAGCCGCCGCGTGCGCATGTCCGAACTCTTCGGCGACAAGGACACGCTCGTCGCTTACAGCTTCATGTACGGGCCCGCCATGGCGAAGGCCTGCCCCATGTGCACCTCGATGCTTGACGGGTTGAACGGCCAGGCGCCGCACATTGGCCAGCGAGTGAGCCTCGTCGTCATCGCCAAGTCGCCGCTCGAGCGCATCCGCGCCTTCGCGCGCGAACGCGGTTGGTCGAAACTGCGGCTCCTGTCTTCGGCGGAGAACACCTACAACCGCGATTATTACGGCGAAGGGCCGGACGGCTCGCAATGGCCGTCGCTCAATGTATTCGTGCGGCAGAACGGCGAGATCCGCCATTTCTATCACACCGAGCTGTTGTTTCCCCCGGCAGAGCCCGGCCAGAATCATCGCCACGTGGACATGATCTGGCCGCTCTGGAACCTGCTCGACTATACGCCCGGCGGCCGCGGCAAGGATTGGTTTCCGAAGCTCGGCTATTAGTGCAGCCGGAATTCGCGCCCGATCGCGCGGATTTCCGCAGGCCGGATCAGCCGCGCGTGCGCGACGGTGACCGAATGGAGCGGCCCCTCGATCTGATCGCGCCAGAACCCGAG
>JAHFPN010000160.1 GCA_023269635.1 Hyphomicrobiales bacterium
CCCTTGCGCAGCGCGACCACGACTTCCTTCACGCCGGAATCGCGCAGGTTCAGCGCGTGCGCGTGCCCCTGGCTACCATAGCCGATGATCGCAACCTTCTTGCCCTTGATCAGGTTCAGGTCGGCGTCGCGGTCGTAATAAACGCGCATGGTTCTTACCCCTCGCCCATCATTCGTTGTCGCCGTGGCCGGACTTGTATCACATCCCCTCGGGCCCGCGCGCGATGGCGCAGACGCCGGTACGCGAGACCTCGACGAGCCCCAAAGGCTGCATCAGCACCACGAATTGATCGATCTTCTCGGGCTTGCCCGTAAGCTCGAACACGAAGCTCAGGGTGGTGGCGTCGATCACGCGCGCGCGGAACGCGTCGGCGAGGCGCAGCGCCTCGACCCGGTTGTTGTCCTTGCCGCGCACCTTGACCAGCGCCAACTCGCGCTCGATCGCGGTCTGCCCCGCGGTCAGGTCCACCACGCGATGCACCGGCACCAGGCGCTCGAGCTGGTTCTTGATCTGCTCGATCACCATGGGCGTGCCCTGGGTCGCGATCGTGATGCGCGAGAGGTGCTTCTCGTGCTCGGTCTCCGACACGGTGAGGCTGTCGATATTGTAGCCGCGGCCGGAGAACAGCCCGATCACGCGCGCGAGCACGCCGGGCTCGTTGTCGACCAGGATCGAGAGCGTGCGGTGCTCGACCCGCTCGACGCTCTTGGCGGCGGGATAGTGGGTGGCGCTGGCGGGTTCGGATTTGGACATGGGTTTCACTCGCATGGGCGTCATCCTTCGAGGCTCGCGGCCGGCGGCCGCTCGCACCTCAGGATGACGCGATTGAATGTGCCGTCACCCTGAGGTGCCCGGCGAAGCCGGGCCTCGAAGGGCGACGGCCGTTCACACCATCACCTTGCCTTCCTCGGTAATGGCGCTTTCCGGATCGACCCCGGCGTCGCCGAGGATCATCTCGTTGTGCGGCCGGCCGGACGGGATCATCGGGAAGCAGTTCTCGTTCGGGTCCACGACGCAGTCGAAGAGCACCGGCTTCTTGACCTTGATCATCTCTTCGATCGCGCCGTCGAGGTCCGCGGGCTTCGAGCAGCGGATGCCGACCGCGTGATAGGCCTCGGCGAGCTTGACGAAATCGGGCAGCGCCTCGGTGTAGGAATGCGAGTAGCGCCCGCCATGCAGGAGCTCCTGCCACTGGCGCACCATGCCCATGTACTGGTTGTTGATGATGAAGATCTTGATCGGCAGTTCGTACTGCGCGGCCGTCGACATCTCTTGCATGGTCATCAAGACGCTCGCCTCGCCGGCGATGTCGATGACGAGCGAATTCGGATGCGCCATTTGCACCCCGACCGCGGCCGGCAGCCCATAGCCCATGGTGCCGAGGCCGCCGCTCGTCATCCAGCGCCGCGGCTCCTGGAATTGATAGAACTGCGCCGCCCACATCTGGTGCTGGCCGACTTCGGTGGTGATGTAGGTGTCCTTGTCCTTGGTCAGCTCATAGAGCCGCTGGATCGCGTATTGCGGCTTGATGATCTTATCTGAGTTCTTGTAGGCGAGCGATTTCCTCGCCCGCCACTGGTCGATCTGCTTCCACCACTGGCTGAGCGCCTTCTTGTCGGGCTGCGCCGAGATCGAACGCCAGATCCGGATCATGTCCTCGAGCACGTGCGCGCAGTCGCCGATGATCGGCACATCGACCTTGACGTTCTTGTTGATCGACGAGGGGTCGATGTCGACGTGGATTTTCTTCGAGCCGGGCGAGAACGCATCGAGCTTGCCGGTGATGCGGTCGTCGAAGCGCGCGCCGATGCAGATCATGAGATCGCAGCCGTGCATCGACAGATTCGCCTCGTAGGTGCCGTGCATGCCGAGCATGCCGATCCATTGCGGATCGTGCGCGGCATAGGCGCCGAGGCCCATGAGTGTGGAGGTGATCGGGAAGCCGGTGAGCTTCACGAGCTCGCGCAAGAGCACCGAGGCTTCGTTACCCGAATTGATCACGCCGCCGCCGGTATAGAACAGCGGGCGCTTGGCGTGGCGCATCAGCTCGATCGCCTGCTTGATCTTCTCGATGTCGCCCTTCAGCCTCGGCCGATAGGTTTTATGCTGGATATTGCGCGGGCCGACGTAAGTGCCCTTGGCGAACTGGATATCCTTCGGGATGTCGACCACGACCGGGCCGGGCCGGCCGTTGGCCGCCACGTAGAACGCCTCGTGGATGACGCGCGACAGATCGTTCACGTTCTTCACGAGATAATTGTGCTTGGTGCAGGGCCGCGTGATGCCGACCGTGTCGCATTCCTGGAACGCGTCGTTGCCGATCAGGTGCGTCGGCACCTGGCCGGTGAGGACCACGATCGGGATCGAATCCATGAGCGCGTCGGTGAGGCCGGTGACCGCGTTGGTGGCACCCGGACCGGAGGTCACGAGCACGGCGCCGACTTTGCCGGACGAGCGCGCATAACCCTCGGCCGCGTGCACCGCGCCCTGCTCGTGGCGCACCAGGATGTGGCGGAGCTTCTCCTGCTTGAACAGCTCGTCATAGATCGGCAGCACCGCGCCGCCCGGGTAGCCGAACAGGTGCTCGACGCCCTGGTCCACGAGCGCCTGGATCACCATCTCGGCGCCGGTCATTTCGTGCTGCATGGTCCGCTCCACTCGTCCGTCTTCGATCTTGCCTCGGGGGTGCTTCAGAAATCGAAAAGGGGCCCATGAGGCCCCTTCGCGCACCGCACAACAGGACGGCCGTCAGGCCGTGCCGGGTGCGGCGCGCCTGCCTACCAGAGTAATAATATTGCGCGAAGACATCTGGTTTGTTCCTAAAGTTGCGTGATTGTTTAGCCCTTGCGCCGGGGCCCGTCAAGCACCGAGCGGCCGCTCATAGCGACTTCACGCACTCGTTGGAAGCTCAAATCTACCGTCGAAACCTTCCCCGGCATAGGTTCCGCCGCGATGCCGTTCCTGCGCGAAAAATCCGGGCGCTGGTCGCCGGAGAAGATCGTCGCCTTCGTGGGCGTGTGCCTGCCGGCACTTTGGCTCGCCTACCGCACCGGCGCCGGCGACCTCGGGGCGCGGCCGGTGATCGAGCTCATTCACCGCGTCGGCGACTGGGCGGTGCGCATTCTGCTGGTGACGCTCGCGATCACGCCGGTGCGGCGGCTGTTCAACCTGCCGAAGCTCATTCAGGCGCGGCGCACGCTCGGCGTCGCCGCCGCCTTCTACATCTTCGCGCATTTCACGCTTTATAACATCGACCAGAAGTTCGATTTCTTGACCGTCGCCTCGGAGATCGCGCTCCGATTCTATCTCACCATCGGCTTCGTCGGGCTGATCGGGCTGATCGCGCTCGCCGCCACCTCGACCGACGCCATGATCCGCCGGCTCGGCGGCCGCTGGGGCACGCTGCATCGATGTGCCTACGTGATCGGCGTCATCGCCGTCGTGCACTTCGCGCTGCAGAAGAAGCTCGAGATCTACGAGCCGGTCTTGATGACCGGGTTCCTGTTCTGGCTCTTGGCCTTCCGCGTGGTGCAACGCTACGCCCGCGAGGTGACGTTCCCCTGGCTGCTCGTGCTCGCGGTCTCGTCCGCGCTGTTCGCGGCGCTCTACGAAGCCCTTTGGTATGGCGCGCTCACCGGCGTGAGCTTCGTGCGCGTGCTGTCGGCCAATTTCATGTTCATCGATATTTCGTTCCTGCGGCCGTCGTTCTGGGTGCTGGTGACGACGCTCGCGATCGCGCTCGCGAGCGCGCTCTGGAAATGGCTCCGGCCGCGCGAGCCGGTACGGGTGCAGTTGAAGCCGGCGGAGTGATCATGCCCGTCGCGCTTGCCGCCGGCGCAGCGCCTTGTCGATCTCCATCACCGCCAGAACCGAGGCCGCGATCGGCACCAGCATGAGCCAGGCGGCCGGCGATATCGGCGCGATTTGCAGCACGTCGCGCAGCCCCGGAACAAAAGCCGCGCCAATATGCACGCCCTGCGCCGCGGCCACCGCCGTCATCAGGTACCAGTTGTTGCGGAACGGGATGCTGAATGCCGAGTGCGTTTCCGAGCGACAGTTGAAGACATGCGCATTCTCGAACGCCACCATCAGAAACAAGAGCATGTTGCGGGCTTCGAACTCGCTCCAGCCCTGCGCCAACGCCCAGGCAAAGAAGGCATAGGCGACCGTGCCCATATAGATGCCCGAGATCGTGTTCTCGCGGATCATCAGCCGGTCGAAGATCGGCTCGTTCGGAGCCCGCGGCGGCCGTTCGAGCAATCCCGGCTCGCGCCGTTCGAGCGCGAGCGCCACGTCCTGTCCGCCGTTCGTCACCAGATTGAGCCACAGGAGCTGGATCGCGGTGAGTGGCACCGGTAGGCCGCTCAGGATCGACAGCAAGAACACCGCCACCTCGGCCGCCCCCGTGCTGATCGAGAGATAAATCACCTTGCGGATATTGGCGTAGGCGGCGCGGCCCTCCTCGATGCCGGCCACCACCGAGGCGAAGTTGTCGTCGGCGAGTACGAGGTCGGCGGCGGCGCGCGCCACGTCGGTGCCGCTTCGCCCCATCGCCACGCCGAGATCGGCTCGGTGCAGCGCCGGCGCATCGTTCACGCCGTCGCCGGTCACGGCTACGAAGTGGCCGGCCGCCTGCAGCGCGTCGACGATCTGCACCTTCTGGCTCGGCTCGACTCGCGCAAACACGCTGGCGCGCACCACGCGCGCTTGCGCTTCGGCGTCGAGCTCCGGCAGCCGCACCAGCTCGACCCCCACCACTACATCTTCTGGCGATTGCGCGATGCCGAGCTCGCGCGCGATGGCGAGCGCGGTGGCGGCGTGGTCGCCGGTGACCATCTTCACCGCCACGCCGGCGCGCCGGCAGTCGGCCACCGCCGCGCGCGCCTCGGGCCGCAGCGGGTCGATGAAGCCGACCAGCCCGAGCAGGGTCAGGCCCGCGAGCCCGTCCTTGAGCGGTGCTCGCTCCTCCGGCGCGGCGGCCGGCATCGGCTTGCTCGCCACCGCCATGACCCGATAGCCGGCGACCGCGATCCGGTGCGCGGCGCCGAGTGCCTCGCCATGGTCGAGATTGCGGCAGTGCGGGATCAGCACCTCGGGCGCGCCTTTCACGTGCAGCTCGAGCGCGCCGCCCGCGTGCCGGTTCAGGCTGGCGGCGAAGCGCCGCTCCGCGGCGAAAGGAACTTCGCCCACGCGCGGCGCGTTGCGGCGCAATTCGTCGGGGTCGATGCCCGCCTTGATCGCCAGTACCAGGAAGGCGAGGTCCACCGTGTCGCCGGAGCGGCCGGCCGCGCCCAGCGCCGGGTCGAGGCTCGCATCGTTGCAGAGCGTGCTCGTGCGCGCGAGCGTTGCGATCGCCTTCCGCAGCTCCAGCGGGCCCGCCGCGCCTCCCAGCGTGAATTCGCCGGCGAGCTCGTAGCCGCTGCCCCCCACCTCGATCAACCCGCGACCGGGCAGCCAGACCCGCTTGGCCGTGAGCCGATTGATGGTGAGCGTGCCGGTCTTGTCGGTGGCGACCACGGTGCAGGCACCGAGCCCTTCCACCGCCGGCAAATGACGCACGATCACATTGCGCCGCGCCATGCGGCGGGTAGCTGCCGAGAGCGCGATGGTGATCGCGACCGGCATGCCTTCTGGAATGATCGAGACTGCGAGCGCGACCGCGAGAAAGAAGGTGTCGCGCAGCGAAGCGCCGGCCAGCAACTGCAGGCAGACGATGCCCGCGACAAGAAGCAGCGAGACCGCGCCGAGATTGCGCATGAAGCGATCGAGCCGGCGCTTGAGCGGCGGAGCGGTGGACGGCTCCTCGAGCGCCTGGGCAATGCGGCCGATTTCCGTCGCCCGACCGGTCGCCACCACCACGCTTTCGCAGTGACCGCGCTGCAGGTTCGTGCCCGCATAGAGCATGTTGGCGCGATCGGCGAGCGCCGTCGCTTCCGCGATAGCTTCGGTCGCGCGCTTCTCGACCGGCACGGATTCGCCGGTCAGCATCGACTCGTCAGCCTGAACATCCACGGCGGAGATGATCCGCAGATCCGCC
>JAHFPN010000161.1 GCA_023269635.1 Hyphomicrobiales bacterium
CGCCCTCATGGTTCGAGATGCGTCGCTTTCGCGACGCTCCTCACCATGAGGGCGAAACAAATCGCCTCGTCCTGAGGAGCCGGCGCAGCCGGCGTCTCGAAGGACGAGGCGACCAGAGGTCAATACCGGTACTGCTCCGGCTTGTACGGCCCCGCGACCGGCACGCCGATATAGTCGCTCTGCTGCTTGGTGAGCTTGGTGAGCTTCACGCCGATCTTGTCGAGGTGCAGCCGCGCGACCTTCTCGTCGAGCTCTTTCGGCAGTGTGTAGACCTTTTTCTCGTACTTGCCGGGATGGGTCCAGAGCTCGAGCTGCGCCAGCGTCTGGTTGGTGAAGCTCGAGGACATGACGAAGCTCGGGTGGCCCATGGCGTTGCCGAGATTCACCAGCCTTCCTTCGGACAACAGAATGATCCGCTTGCCGTCGGGGAACTCGATCTCGTCGACTTGCGGCTTGACGTTGTGCCATTTGAAATTCCGCAGCGCCGCCACCTGAATTTCGCTGTCGAAGTGGCCGATGTTGGCGACGATGGCGCGGTCCTTCATCTTGCGCATGTGCTCGACCGTGATCACGTCGACGTTGCCGGTGGCGGTGACGAAGATGTCGGCGCGCGCGGCGGCGTCCTCCATGGTGGTCACCTCGTAGCCTTCCATCGCCGCCTGCAGCGCGCAGATCGGGTCGATCTCAGCCACCATCACGCGGCAGCCGGCGTTGCGCAAAGATGCGGCCGAGCCCTTGCCGACGTCGCCGAAGCCCGCGACCATCGCCACCTTGCCGGCCATCATCGCGTCGGTGCCGCGGCGGATGCCGTCCACCAGCGACTCGCGGCAGCCATAGAGATTGTCGAACTTCGACTTGGTCACGCTGTCGTTCACGTTGATCGCGGGCCACAGCAGTGTGCCCTTCTTCTGCATCTCGTAGAGGCGGTGCACGCCGGTGGTGGTCTCCTCGGTGACGCCGCGGATGTTCTTCGCGAGCGTGCCGTACCAGCCGGGCTTGTGCTTGAGGCGGCGCTTGATCGCGGCGAACAGGACCTCTTCCTCCTCGTTCGAGGCCTTGTCGAGGAAGCCGATGTCGCCGTTCTCGGCGCGCACGCCGAGATGCACCAAGAGCGTCGCGTCGCCGCCGTCGTCGAGGATCAGGTTGGGCGTGCCGCCGTCGGCCCATTCGAAGATGCGGTGGGTGTATTCCCAGTAGTCCTCGAGGCTCTCGCCCTTGACCGCGAACACCGGCGTGCCGCCGGCCGCGACCGCGGCGGCGGCGTGGTCCTGGGTCGAGTAGATGTTGCACGAGGCCCAGCGCACGTCGGCGCCGAGCGCTTTCAGCGTCTCGATCAGCACCGCGGTCTGGATCGTCATGTGCAAGGAGCCGCAGATGCGGGCGCCCTTCAGCGGCTTCGCCTTCGCGTATTCCGCGCGCGTCGCCATCAGCCCGGGCATCTCGGTCTCGGCGATGGCGATCTCGCGGCGGCCCCAGTCGGCGAGGCCGATGTCCTTCACGACGTAGTCCTTGGCGGCGGGCATTGGCGCGAACTCCGGATTGGATGAAGCGCCGGGCGGCGCGGCTTCGGTGGCACGCGGACTTTGCGCGGGCGATAAGGATATAAAGATATCCTTATATGATTGCAAGCGTTGGCAGTACAGTCGTTCCGGGCGGTCAGGGCGGGCGTTCTCGCGCTGGTCCCAGCTTCGATCAGTCGTCTTCCCCGAATTTTCCCGCGATCAGCGCGCTCACCGCCTCGAGCGCGGCTTCGGCCTCGGGCCCGTGCGCGGTGACCGTGATCGAGGTGCCGGGCGCGGCCGAGAGCATCAGGATGCCCATGATCGAGGTGCCGCCCACGGTCTCGCCGCAGCGGGTGACGGTGACCTCGGCGCGGAACTGCTCCACCGTCTGCACGAACTTGGCGGCGGCGCGCGCGTGCAGGCCGCGCTTGTTCACGATCGGGATCTCGCGCACCAGCGCGCCCGCGGGCGGCACCGGATCCGGCGGGCATTCGTCGTCGGGGCCTAAGGGCTTGACGGTCATTTTCCGTCGAGCACCTGGCTCGCGATATTGATGTACTTGCGGCCGGCCTCCTGGGCCTGGGCCACGGCCTCGCCGAGCGGGGTCTCCTCGCGCACGGCGGCGAGCTTCACTAGCATCGGCAGATTGATGCCGGCGAGCACCTCCACATTCGGCGCGTTCATCACCGAGATCGCGAGATTCGAAGGCGTGCCCCCGAACATGTCGGTGAGGATGGCGACGCCCTGGCCGGAATCGACCCGGGCCACCGCCTCGATGATGTCGCGGCGGCGGCGCTCGATGTCGTCGGACGGATCGATGGTCACCGTCTCGATCTGGGTCTGCGGGCCCATAATGTGCTCGAGCGCCGAGCGGAACTCGGCGGCGAGACGGCCGTGGGTGACGAGGACAAGACCGATCATGCGATCCGCCGGGTCCAGGGAGCGTTGGCCCCCGCATTGTCCCGGCGGGGCGGCATATTCCTTATGTGCACCTGCGAAGGCAAGCCGGAAGCGGCCCGTTCGCTCAGGCTTGAGCGGCGGTGAAAATCCAAGCTAAAACAAGGGGTAAGGGGTCGGCACCGGGCGCGACCGGGAGCCGCGGCAGCCTGATCCCGTTGATTTCCGCGGCGAGCGCCGCGCCCGCCGGCAGACGCTCGGCATCGAGGGCTCGAAGATCGACGACGAGCCCGACCACGGCGCGCGGCTCGGCAACGAGGCGCCGGATGCCGAGGCCGCGTACCTCGATCAGGCCCCGGATATTCTCGGGCACAGACGCGATGAGGCGGCCGCCGGCGGCCGCAAGCTCGACCCGGTCGTCAGCAACCAGTCGTGCAAAGCGAAGGCGTCCGGCGCGGCCGGCGTCGACGAGATCGAGCGCGAGCCTCGACTTGCCGGTTCCGGCCGGACCGCGGATCAGCGCCGCGCGCGCGCCGACCAGCACGCAGCTGGCATGGACGGTTTCGGCCATGGTTCAGGCGGCGGGCAGGCGCACGACGAAGCGGGCGCCGGCGATCCGCGGCTCGCGGCCCGGGCCGTCGGTGGCGAGCCGGTTCTCGGCCCAGATGCGGCCGCCGTGCGCTTCCACGATCTGCTTGGTGATGGAGAGCCCGAGGCCGGAATTCTGTCCGAAACCCTGCTCCGGCCGGTCGGTATAGAAGCGCTCGAACACGCGCGCCAGGGCTTCCGGCCTGATGCCTGAGCCTTCGTCCTCGACCAAGATCTCGACCTCGTCCTTCAGCCGCCGGCAGATGATCTTGACGGTGCCGCCGGGCGGCGAGAACGAGAGCGCGTTGTCGAGCAGATTGTCCACCACCTGCGACAGCCGCGAATCGAAGCCGGGCACCACGTAGCCCGTGGGCGCGCCCGGCGCGCGATCGAACGCGACAATGACCTTCACCTTGTCCTCGCGCGGCACGTCGTTCGCGATATTGACCACGGTGGTGAGCAGCTTGCCGAGGTCGACCGGCGCGATCTCGTGGCGCTGTAGATCGGCGTCGATCCGGCTGGCGTCGGAAATGTCGCTGATCAGCCGGTCGAGCCGCTTGACGTCGTGCTGGATCACCGCGAGCAGGCGCTTGCGGGCGTCGTCGGTCCTGGCCAAGGGCAGGGTCTCGACCGCGGAGCGCAGCGAGGTCAGCGGATTCTTGAGCTCGTGCGCCACGTCGGCGGCGAAGCTCTCGATCGCCTCGATACGCGCATAGAGCGCGTCGGTCATCTCGCGGATGGCGCCGGACAGGTGGCCGATCTCGTCGGAGCGCTCGGTGAAGTTCGGGATCTCGACCCGGCCGCGGGCGCGGCCGCGCACCCGCTCGGCGGCTTGCGCCAGCCGCCGCACCGGCCCGCCGATCGAGCCCGCGAGCAGGAACGACAGCACCACCATGACGGCCGCCGACACCAGGAACACGCGCACGATCACCCAGCGCTCGGCCTCGACCGCGGCCTCGATCTCGCCGCCCTGGGTCGAAAGCAGCAGCGCGCCGAGCACCGTGCGGAAGCGCTGCACCGGCACCGCCACCGAGACGATCACCTCGGCGCGGTCGTTCTGGCGCACCACGCTCGCCTTCTGGCCGACCAGCGCGACCGCCACTTCCTGATAGGCCTTGCCGTTCTCGACGCCGAGCTCGCGGTAAAGCGGAAGGTCGCCGCGGCCGATGCGCTTCATGATGGTGTTGTACTGGCGGCGGAAGAAGCCGGGCTTGGGCGCGGTCGGGGGCGGCAGGTCGAAGCGCAGGATCTCGCCGCGGATGTAAAGCGTGCGCGAGTCGACGAGCAGCGTGCCGTCGCGGTCGTAGATGCGGGCGCGGGTATCGGTGGGCGTCACCAGGCGGCGCAACAGCGGTGCCACGCGCTCGGGATTGATCGGGAACTCGAGCGGCGTGAACATGTCCTCGCCCGGCCCATAGGTCTCGCCGGCGCGCAGCTCCAACAGCCGCTCGGGGTCGATGGTCACGGTATGGGAGTCGGCGGTGGCGGAAGCCGCGATGGCGCCGGCGATGATCTCGCCTTGCGTGAGCAAGCTCTGCACGCGCGCGTCGATCAGGCCGGCGCGGTATTCGGAGAGATAGAGAATGCCGGCGACGAGCGCGACGAGCCCTGCGAGATTGAGGAGCACGATGCGGCGGGTGATGCTCGAGAAGCCGAGGTTGGAGAGCTTGCGGCGAAAGGCGCGCAAACCGTCGAGCGCCCGCCGGGTGCGGCCGGCAGCGCGTTGCTGGTTCAGCTTGTCGACGTCCGCTTTCATGGCGCCGGTGGTGCCGGCGGTCCGGCGTGGGCCGAGCCCGCGGCTCAGACCTCCTTGAATCGATAGCCGACGCCGTAGAGCGTCTCGATCATCTCGAAGTCGTCGTCCACCGACTTGAACTTCTTGCGCAGCCGCTTGATGTGGCTGTCGATGGTGCGGTCGTCGACATAGACCTGATCGTCGTAGGCGGCGTCCATCAGCGCGTTGCGGCTCTTCACCACGCCGGGCCGCTGCGCGAGCGCCTGCAGGATCAGGAATTCGGTGACGGTGAGCGTGACCGGCTCGCCCTTCCAGGTGCAGGTGTGGCGCTCCGGGTCCATGCGCAGTTGCCCGCGCTCGAGCGCCTTGGCGTCGAGCTGCTCCTTGGTCTGCTGGCCGTCCTTGGGGGCGGCGCGCCGCAGCACCGCCTTGACGCGCTCGACCAACAGCCGCTGGGAGAACGGCTTGCGGATGAAATCGTCGGCGCCCATCTTGAGGCCGAACAGCTCGTCGATCTCCTCGTCCTTGGAGGTGAGGAAGATCACCGGCATGTCCGCCTTCTGGCGCACGCGGCGCAGGAGCTCCATTCCGTCCATGCGCGGCATCTTGATGTCGAGGATGGCAAGGTCCGGCGGATTGGTCTTGAAGCCCTCGAGCGCGGAGGCGCCGTCGGTATAGGTGAGAATGCGATAGCCCTCGGCCTCGAGCGCGATCGAAACCGAAGTCAGAATATTGCGGTCGTCATCGACGAGGGCGATGGTCGGCATGCACGCTCCTTGCCCTGGAATCGGCGGGAACCCAGCGGTTAAACCCCCAGGAAGGGCCGAAATGTGACGGCCCGACAGCCCCCGTGGCCGCAACCTAGCGCCTTCGCGGTGCCGATGCCAAGCAAAGGACGGCCGACCTTGACCCATGCTTAAGGGCCATGGCCCTTAGGGCACGAGGTAGGCGAATGAACGCCGAAGATTTCGATCCGGTACGGGCCACCAAGCGGCTCGTGCGCGAGGCGCGCAGCGGTGCGCTGGCGAGCTTGCTCCCCGGCGGCGCGCCCTATGGCTCGCTGGTCAGCGTGGGCACGCTCGCCGACATCTCCCCGGTGCTGCTGTTGTCGCGGCTCGCGCGCCACACCGAGAACGTCCGGCGCGATGCGCGCGTGTCGCTGCTCTTGGATGAGCGCGCGGGCGGCGACCCGCTCACCGGCGCACGCGTCAGCCTCACCGGCCGGATCGCACCGACCGATGATCCGGCCGCGCGACGGCGCTTCCTCGCGCGCCATCCGGCCGCGGCGGGCTATGCCGGGTTCACCGAC
>JAHFPN010000162.1 GCA_023269635.1 Hyphomicrobiales bacterium
CGGCGCTTTCATCATCGCCGTGCTGCGCCGGCGGCTTTCGGGCGACGATATCCGCCGCTCGCTGTTGGAGACGACGCGCACCACCGCCGCGGTGTTCACGGTGCTGATCGGCGCGATCCTGTTCGGCTATTTCCTCACGGTGACGCAGACGCCGCAGAAGTTGACTGAGTTCCTGAGCGGCCTCGGCCTCGGCCCCTACGGCGTGCTCGCGCTGATCATGCTCATGTACCTCGTGCTCGGATGCCTCATGGACGCGCTCGCCATGATCATCCTCACGGTTCCGATCATATTCCCGGTGATCGTGGCGCTCGGCTTCGATCCGATCTGGTTCGGCGTGCTCATCGTGATGACCGTGGAGCTCGGCCTGATCCATCCGCCGGTCGGCATGAATATCTTCGTGATCAAAAGCGTGATCGAGGACGTGAAGATTTCGACGATTTTCTACGGCGTGCTGCCGTTCATCATCACCGATCTCCTGCGGCTCGTGATTCTGATCGTGTTCCCGATCATCGCGACTTTTCTGCCCTCGAAAATGCTCTGAGCGGCCGGCCGCTCATTTGCCGCCGCGCGCAGGCGGCAGGAGCTTGCGCCCGCCGAGATAGGTGTCGATCACGCCCGGGTCGTAGCGGAGGCCGGCGGCCGGCCCCTGGTCCACGATGTGGCCGTTCTCCACCAGATAGGCGCGCTCGGCGATCTTCAGCGATTGCAGCGCGTTCTGCTCCACGAGCAGAACGCCCACGCCGCGGTCGGCGATCGCGCGCACGGCGCGGAACAGCTCGGCGACCAGCATCGGGCTCAAGCCCAGCGACGGCTCGTCGAGCAGGAGATAGGCAGGCGAGGCCATCAGCGCGCGGCCGATCGCGAGCATCTGCTGCTCGCCGCCGCTCATGGTCTCGGCGGCCTGGTTCCGGCGCTCGGCGAGCCGCGGAAACAGGCTGAAGACGGCCTCGCGCCGGCTCGCAAAATCGTCCTGATCGGTGACGAAGGAACCGAGCGCGAGATTGTCGGCGACCGACATGTCGGGAAACAACCCGCGCCCTTGCGGCACGGTGGCGAGCCTGAGCGCCACCCGCCGGTGCGCTGGCGCAAAGGTGATGTCGCTGCCGTCGAGGTGGATCGTGCCCGCGCGCAGCGGCACGACGCCGGCGAGCGCGGCGACGAGCGTCGACTTGCCGGCGCCGTTGGCGCCGAGCACGACCGTGATGTCGCCGCGCGCCACGTTGAGCGACACGTCCTCGAGCGCGATGTGGCGCCCGTAGGAGACCGAGAGCCCTTTCGCCTCGATCATGCGTTCTCTCCGAGATAGACGCGCACCACCTCTTGGTGGGCGAGCGCTTCCTCCGGCTTGCCGGCGGCGATCACTCGGCCCGCATTCAGCACCACGATGCGCTCGCAGAGCGAGCGGATCGCGTGCATCACGTGCTCCACCAGCACGATGGTCAAGCCGTCCTCGTTGAGCGAGCGCACCAGCGCGATCCCGCGTTCGAGCTCGGTCGGGTTCAGCCCGGCGAGCCATTCGTCGAGCAGCAGCATATCCGGCGCGCAGGCGAGCGCGCGCGCGAGCTCGATGCGCTTCTGGTCGAAATAGGTGAGGGCATCGGCATGCACGAAGCGGCTGCCCTCGAAGCCCACGCGCTCGAGCAACCGTTCGGCCTCGGCGCGGGCGGGGCCGATGTTCATGCGCTTGCGGCCGTACATGGCGGCGACCGCGACGTTGTCGCGCGCGTCGAGCGCGTCCGGCATGCGCACGAGCTGGAAAGTGCCGGCGACGCCGGCGCGGCAGACCGCCTCGGGCGCCAGCCCGGTGAGCGACTGGCCGTCCTTGAGCACTTCGCCCCGGGTCGGCGAGAGGCGGCCGGAGACGATGTTGAGAAGCGTGGTCTTGCCGGAGCCGTTCGGCCCGACCAGCCCGAGGATTTCGCCGCGGCCGACGGCGAGCGAGACGCCGTCGAGCGCGGTGAGTCCGCCGAAGCGCCGGCTCAGCCCGATCACTTCGAGCACGGTGGCGCGCGCGTTCATCCGCGGACGATCCAGCCGCGCGCGCGCAGCCACGCGGCCCAGGTTTGCAGGAGGCCGACCAGACCGTCCGGCACGAAGAACACGATGCCGAGGAAGCAGAGCCCGAGCACCACGCTGAAATAATTGGGCACCGTCACCGACAGATAGTCGGAGATCAGCACGAGCGGCACCACGCCGAGCATCGGGCCCCAGACCGAGGTGGCGCCGCCCAAGAGCGCCATGATCACGGTCAGGAACGAGGTCATCGGATTGAAGGCGACGGTGGCGTCCATATAGCTCCAGCGCGGCGCCAGAATCGCGCCCGCCAGCGTCATCACCACCGAGCTCACCACGAAAGTGCCGATCTTGAGCGCCGTGGTGTTGATGCCGACCTGGCGCGCGACGGTCTCGTCGGCGCCCAGCGTCGTGAGTGCGAAGCCCATGCGGCTACGGTCGCGGATGATCCAGAGCAGGATCACGACCACGCAGAGCGCGAGCAGCTGATAGTAGATGTCGGTGGTGGTGATCGACAGAAACAGGTGCCGGCCGGCCTTCTGCGCGATGTTGAACTCCCACCAGCTCACGATCTCGCGGACGAGGGTCGCGAGCCCGAAGGTGAAGATCACGAAATACATGCCGGAGAGCCGGAGCGTCGCGAGCCCGATGAAGGCGGAGAGCACGATCGAGGCCGCGACCCCCGCGAGCACGGCGACGCCGTAGGAATAATCCGGCGCGATGGTGGCGACCGAATAGGCGCCGACGCCGAAGAAGGCCGAGGCCGCGAGCGAGACGTAGCGGGTGGGCCCGGAGAAGAACGCCCAGCCGGTCGCGAGCGCCACATAGGTCAGGATGTTGATCAGCAGCGACAGCCAATAGGCATTGGCGAAGTGCGGCACGACCAGGAGCGCGGCGAGCGCCACGAGCGCCACGGCTTCCTTGGGGATTCGGATCTCGCCGAGGCCGGTGCGCGCGCTCGGGCCGAACAGGCCCTGCGGGCGCCACAACAGCACGATCGAGAAGATCGCGAAATTGATCACCGTGATCAGGCCGGGATCGAGCAGGAGCGCGGCCATGGTCTCGGCCATGCCGAGCACGAGCCCGGCGACCAGGCCGCCGAGCACTTGGCCGATGCCGCCCATCACCACCACGATCAGCGCCTTCATGGTGTAGGCGACGCCGACCGTCGGGTTGATGCCGATGAAGGAGCTGAGCAGGATGCCGGCCATCGCCGCGAGCGCGCCGCCGGCAGCGAAGGCAATCGCGCTATAGCGTTCGACGTCGACGCCGACCAGCGGCGCGGCCTGCGGGTTGCTCGCGATCGAGCGCAGCGCGCGGCCGATCATCGAATAGCGCAGGAAGGCATAGACCGCGGCCGCGAGCACGAGCGCGGCGATGAGCACCACCGCCCGGTTGGCGCCGATCACCGCGCCGAACAGGTTGATCGGTACGGCAAGGAAGCTGTAGGCGCGGTCGGTGCCGGTCCACAGCACGAGCGCGACCCCCTGCAGGACGAACAGGAGGCCGAAGGTGGAAAGAATGGAGTCGATCTCGCGCTTGCCCTGGTCGCGGGCGCGGCCGAGCAACGGGTGCAGGACGTAGACGAACAGCAGCCAACTCGCGGCGAACGCCACCGGGACGCCGACCAGCACGGTCACGAACGGCGGCGCGCCGAGGAGCGAGAAGCCCCAGAACGCCAAGTAGCCTGCGAGCATCAGGAACTCGCCGTAGGCGAGGTTCAAAACGCGCGCGACGCCGTACTGCAGATTGAGGCCGATCGCGATCAGGGCGTAGATGCCGCCGACGACCAGGCCTGCGAGCAGGAAGTCGAGCAACACCATGAAGGAAATCCGTACTCGTACGCGTTACGCGGACTTGCCTTGAAGCGGAACCGGGCCCGCACGCGCGCGGGCCCGGAATCCATGTGCGGAACTTACTTGCCGACGATCGGCGCCCTGGCGCCCGGCATGTTCGCGGGCGAGATACCCACGTACTCGCCGTTCTGCCATTGGCCGACCCACCAGAGCTTGGTCAGGCGATTCCCCTCGAGCTTGATGTCGCCGAGAATGGTCTTGAAGGTGCCGGTCTTCATCTCCCGGGTGATCTTGGCGCGGTCGATCTCGCCGACGCGTTCGATCGCCTGCTGCAACACCTGCAACGCAGCGTAAGTGTTGGAGCTGGCCCAGCGGTCAGGCTCCTGCCCCTTATTCACCGCCTTGTGCCGTTCGACGTACTCCTTCACACCGGGGCCGGTCGGGTCCCAAGCGCCAAGTCCGAAGATGCCATTCACCTTCTCGCCAAACTTGCCCTTGAACGGCGGGAAAGCGACGCCGACCGACAGGAACATGACCTTCGGCTTGAAGTCGTTGGCCATGGCCTGCTCGGCGAGCATGAAGGTGTCGGGCGGATAGGAGAAGGCGATCATCACGTCGGGGTTCGCCGCCTTGGCTGCCTTGATCTGGGCGGAGAGGTCGGAGACGCCGAGCGGATAGGTGGTCTCATAGACGATCTTGAAGCCGGCCTTGGCGAGTGCGGGCTTCGCGGGGGTGAGGAACTCTGAGCCGAACGGATGCTGTACGGTGAAGAGCGCGACCGTGTCCTTGATCTGGCCCTTCTTCTTCATCTCGGAGAGCATGTCGACGAGCGCCTGCACGCCCTCGGTCGGCCGGCCGAGGAACCAGAACGCGCTGTCGAAACGCTTGGCGAGTTCGGGGATCGCGTCGGTCGCGGCGGTGCCCATCAAGAGCGGATAGCCGTATTTCGCGAAGGTCGGCGCGACCTGGAGATTGGGTCCGGTGCCCCAGGGCGACAGCACGATGTCGACCTTGTCCACGCTCATCAACCGTTCGACCAGGCGCACCATGTCTTCGTTGTTGGAGCGGTCGTCGATCTCGATGACCTCGATCGGAATCCGCTTGCCGTATTTCTTCAGCATCAGGCCGCCGGCCTTGTTCACCTCGTCGACCCACAGCCGGTAGTTCGGAACCGTGGTGAGCATCGCGCCGGCCGCCTGCGGACCGGACATCGAGATCACGTAGCCGACCTTGATCGATTTCGGCGCTTCCTGCGCCGCGAGCCCGCCGGCAAAGACGATGGCGGCGGCCGCCGCCGCCGACAGAAGAGCCAACCATCTGCGCATGCCTTCCTCCCTGCATTCATGAGGCGAAGTTATTGTCCGCAGTCGCGTGGATTATTGCACGGCCGCTTTTTCTTGTACGTACATTTTCGGGAATTGACGGTCAATAATTCGCTTGCTGGCGCAGGGGGTTGCAGACGCATGCGTCACTGCGTCAGGGCAGCGCCATGTTCAACACTCGCGCAAGACCGAAGGCGGCGGCAACGATGGCGGCGGCATAGGGCAACATCATCAGCCGCAGGCTCGTCCGCGTCGCGAGCAGGACCAATACGTAGCTTGCGATCGCTGGAAAGAAACCGACGACCGGGATCGCCGCGATCAGCGCGAGGAACAGCCCGATCTGCACGAGATCGCCGCGCGGCGGCCAAGCGAAATGCGTCGCGCGGCCGCGCAGGTAGGCGGCGAGCAGCACCAGCGCGCAGGCGAGGCCCGGCACCGCGGCGAGCAGCGGCACCAGCCGGCTGTCCTCGCGATAGTCGAAGCTCACGATGATCGCGGCGGCGAATGCAACGGCTGCGCCCAATGCGAGCAGGAGGCCGAGGTCGAAGCGACCGCTTGCGGCCGCGGCGGCCGGCGCGTCCGGCTCGGCAATGAAGCTCGCCTGCCGGGCCATCGCGGGATCGGCGCGGATCGCGCGCGCGCGCCGCACGGTCAGGAAGATGTGGATCACGATCACCACGATCAGGCCGAGCACGATCGGCCGCGACAGCCAGCTCCAGCCGTGCAGTTGGTAGGCGAGCCAGAAATTACGCTCGATCGGCTCGGAGAGCACGAAGCCCACCAGGAGCGGCGCGCGCGGCCAATGCGCGCGCTTCATCAGCCAGCCGAGGACGCCGAAGGCGCCGAGTTGCACGAAATCGAGCAACTCGGCGCCTTCGGCGTCCTCGGCTGG
>JAHFPN010000030.1 GCA_023269635.1 Hyphomicrobiales bacterium
AGCCCCGATTGTACGATTTGCGGCGCGATCCGACACGGAACCGCGTCCAGCCGCCCGAACGCCTCGGCCGCGCACGCCCCTCGTCGCCACGAGACCTTTTCGGTCGTTACCATACTTCAAAATCCTTTGCCAGCACGCGACCATGCCGCAAACCCTTGCGGCGCCTCAGATCATCGCCATGCCGCCGTTCACGTGCAGGGTGTCGCCGGTGACGTAGGCGGCCTCGTCGGAAGCGAGGAACACGACCGCGGCGGCGACCTCGTCGGGGGTCCCGATGCGAGCGGCCGGAATCATCCCGAGGATGGCCTCGCGCTGCTTCTCGTTCAGCTTGTCGGTCATCGCGGTGGCGATATAGCCGGGCGCCACGCAATTCGCGGTGACGCCGCGCTTGGCATATTCGCGCGCGATCGACTTCATCATGCCGACCATCCCGGCTTTGGCCGCGGCATAGTTGGCCTGGCCCGGATTGCCGGTCGCCGCAACCACGGAGGTGATCCCGATCACCCGGCCGAAGCGTCGGCGCATCATGCCGGCCACCGCCTTGCGCGCGAGGCGGAACGTGGCGGTGAGATTCACCGCGATGACCTGGTCCCATTCCTCGTCGCGCATCTGGACGAAAAGATTGTCGCGGGTCACGCCGGCGTTGCAGACGAGGATGTCGAGCTTCTGCATGGCAGCCTCGGCCGCGGGCACCAGCGCGTCCACGTCGGCGAGCTTGGAGAGATCGCACGGTAGCACGTGAACGCGCGTGCCGAGCGCGACCGCGAGCGCTTCGAGCGCCTCTTTGCGGGTGCCGGAAAGCGCCACGGTCGCGCCTTGAGCGTGCAGCGCGCGCGCGATCGCCCCGCCGATACCGCCGGAGGCGCCGGTGACGAGCGCGGTCTTGCCGGATAGATCGAACATCAGGGGCCTCCGCGCGCAGCCTGATAGGCGGCGATGTCCTCGGGCTTGTCCACGACGATCGCACTCGTTTCCTTGGCGATGCGGCGGGCAAGGCCGGTCAGGACCTTGCCGGTCCCCACCTCGCAGAGCCGGTCGACGCCGTGGCCGACAAGATAGACGATCGAAGCGCGCCAGCGAACCGTGCCGGTCACCTGCTCGATCAGGCCACGGACGATCTCGGCCGGCTCCCGTACCGGAGCCGCGGTGACATTGGCGATGAGCGGCACTCTCGGCGCCTGCACATCCACCTTGGAAAGCGCCTCCCGCATGACCTCGGCCGCGGGCCGCATCAGCGCGCAATGGAATGGAGCGGACACCGGCAACATCATGGCGCGGGCGCCCCGGGCCTTGGCGATTTCAACCGCGCGTTCGACCGCGGCCTTGTTTCCGGAAACCACCACCTGACCCGGCGCGTTGTCGTTGGCCGGATCACAGACTTCGCCCTGGGCGGCTTCCTGCGCCACGGCCTTGGCCGCATCGAATTCGAGACCGAGCAACGCGGCCATCGCGCCCTGTCCCACCGGCACCGCCTGTTGCATCGCGCGGCCGCGCGTGCGGAGCAAGCGCGCGGTGTCCGCGACCGAAATCGCACCGGCGGCGGCCAGCGCCGAATATTCGCCGAGCGAATGGCCGGCGACATAGGCGACGTCGCGCGCGAGATCGAGCCCGGCCTCGGCCTCGAGCACGCGGATCGCGGCGAGCGAGGCGGCCATGAGCGCGGGCTGGGCGTTCTCGGTGAGGGTGAGCTTGTCGGCGGGGCCCTGCCACATGGTCGCGGTCAATTTCTCGCCGAGCGCCGCGTCCACCTCGTCGAACAACGCGCGCGCGGCCGGGAACGCGTCGGCGAGCGGCTTGCCCATGCCGACTACCTGGCTGCCCTGGCCGGGAAAAGTGAACGCCGTGGTCACGC
The DNA here is from genome assembly GCA_023269635.1 of Hyphomicrobiales bacterium. Taxonomy (GTDB): domain Bacteria; phylum Pseudomonadota; class Alphaproteobacteria; order Rhizobiales; family Xanthobacteraceae; genus JAHFPN01. Next base: position 1,853 of record JAHFPN010000030.1, read on the forward strand.
CTGGTCCCCGCTCGGTCTCGAAGGGCGAGAGAAACCGGGCGCCCCGCCCTGTCAAGCAGCCTGGTGCTTGGGTTCGGGGGTTGCCTAAGGCCCGAAATCGCTTATAACCGCGCGCAACCAAGGCCCCGGCCGGGGGCTGAACGGACGGCCGCGCAAGCGGTAGGGCAAATCGCCCGTCGTCCCGTGTCCCCGCCTTCGACTCTCGAGCCTTACCCAGGGCTCGAAGGGCTCGGCGCCGGGCCGCAGAACAGGAAAGGCATTCCATGCCGTTTTACGAGCATGTATTCCTCGCGCGCCAGGACGTCACCGCGCAGCAGGTCGAGGATTTGACCGCCCAGTACAAGGGCGTGATCGAAAGCAACGGCGGCAAGGTCCCCAAGACCGAATACTGGGGCGTGAAGACCCTCAATTTCCGCATCAAGAAGAACCGCAAGGCGCATTTCGCTTTTTTCAATCTCGACGCGCCGCCCGCGGCGGTCACCGAGATGGAGCGGCAGATGCGCATCAACGAGGACATCCTGCGCTTCTTGACCATCCGCGTGGATGCGCTCGAGGAAGGCCCCTCGATCATGCTGCAGAAGCGCGACCGCGACGAGCGGCGCGAAGAGCGGCGCGGCGAACGCCGGCGCGAGCGTGATCGCGACGGCCCGGAGGGCGTGGACGAGGTCGAGCTGCCCGCCGCCACCGAGGAGGCCAGGCCATGAACGCGCAAGCCGCGGGCGCCCGGCGTCCGTTCTTCCGCCGGCGCAAGACCTGCCCGTTCTCCGGCGCCAATGCGCCCAAGATCGACTACAAGGACGTGAAGCTCCTGCAGCGCTACATTTCCGAGCGCGGCAAGATCGTGCCGAGCCGCATCACCGCGGTCTCGGCCAAGAAGCAGCGCGAGCTCGGCCAAGCCATCAAGCGCGCACGCTTCCTCGGGCTGCTGCCCTACGTGATACGGTGAAAGTGCCGGGCGGCGCTCGCCGCCCGGTTCGCGGGTCGAACAGCCGTCGGGATGTCCCCGGGGGCGATGGTTGGGGCGAAAGCCTCTAACCGCTGAAAGGCGGGACAGCTCGACGATGACGCAGATCGTTCTGGTCAGCATTGGCGCCGCTGCGGCCTCCGCGCTCATGTTCGCGGCGCTGGCCTCCGGCTCGATTCTCGCGGTCGGGCTGTTCTACCTCGCGCCGCTGCCGGTGCTGCTCGCGGGCATGGCGTGGTCGCACGTCGCCGGGTTCGCGGCCGCCGTGATCGCCGCCGTTGCGCTCGGCGCCTTCCTCGGGCGCTGGTTCATCTTCGCGCATCTCATCGGCGTGGGTCTGCCCGCGGCATTGCTCGGCTATCTCGCGCTGCTGGCGCGGCCGGCGCCGACGCCGTCCGCTCCCGACCGGCTCGAATGGTATCCGGCCGGCCGGCTCGTGCTCGCGAGCGCGGTCGTGGCCGCGCTCTCGGTATCGCTGGTAATCCCAGCCTTCGGCTTGGATTTCGAAAGCTTCCGCGCGGCGTTCAAGTCGGCATTGGAGCGGGTGCTCCGGCTGCAGACCGCGACGCCGGCCGGCCAGCCCGTCCGACTCCCGGGCGGCGGCGATCCTTCGCGCCTCCTCGACCTCTTGGTCGTGGCGCTGCCGCCCATGGCGGCGGTGCTGATGATGGTGACGAACCTCGCCAACCTATGGTTCGCGGGCCGTATCGCCCGCTCCTCCGGCCGGCTGCGCCGGCCCTGGCCGGACATCTCCGCGATGACATTTCCGGTCGCAACGCCGATCGCGCTCGTGATCGCGGTCGGGCTCTCGCTGCTTTCGGGGCTGGTGTCGCTGTTGGCGGCGATCTTCGCGGCCACCCTGCTCACGGCTTACGCGATCATGGGATTCGCGGTGCTGCACGGCATCACTCGCGGGCTCGGCAGCCGCCCCTTCATTCTCGGCGCCCTGTGGGTCCTCGTCCTCATCATCGGGTGGCCGCTGATCCTGGTCGCAATCGTCGGCCTCGCCGACGGCATGCTCGATTTGCGCGGCCGCGTGGCGCGGCGGCGCGGGCCGCCGAACACACCCACCCTTCCCGGAAATCCGAACCGACAGGAGTAACGTCATGGAAGTCATCCTCTTGGAACGCGTGGCCAAGCTCGGCCAGATCGGCGACGTGGTGCGGGTGCGCGACGGGTTCGCGCGCAACTTCCTGCTGCCGCAGGGCAAGGCGCTCCGCGCCACCAAAGAAAACCGCACGAAATTCGAGTCGATGAAAACGCAGCTCGAGACCCGTAACATCGAACTGAAGGGCGAGGCCGAGTCGGTCTCCAAGCGCCTCGATGGCCAGGGCGTCGTGCTGCTGCGTCAGGCCGGCGAAGCCGGCCAGCTCTACGGCTCGGTCTCGACCCGCGATCTCGCCGCCGCACTGACCGAAGCAGGCTTCAACGTCGACCGGCGCCAGATCGTGCTGAATACGCCGATCAAGTCGATCGGGCTGATCAAGGTACCGGTCCAGCTTCACCCGGAGGTCGAAGTCTTCGTCACCGTGAACGTCGCGCGCAGCGCCGACGAGGCGGCGCGCCAGGCGCGCGGCGAGGACCTCACCAAGACGCGCACCGAGGAAGAGGAGGCGCGCGCCGAGGCCGGTGCCGAGGGCGAGAAGTTCTTCGAAAAGCGCGCCAAGGAGCGCGCGGAGGCCAAGCCCGAGGGCGAAGCCGCTGCTACGGCCGAGCCCGCCGAAAAGCCCGCAAGACGCAAGCGGGAGAAGTCGGCCAGGGCGGAAGCCGCCCCGGCGCACGAAGCCGGAGACGGCAAGAAGAAGGTCGAGAAGCGGCCCGCCAAGGCCAAGCCCGAGGCCAAGCCGAAGGAATGACGGCCGGTGGGCGGCGATTGCCGCCCGCCGACAGGTTTGATTACACTCTTGCCGGGCGGCCGGACGGGTGCGATCCCGCCGGTCATGTCGCGGGCCGGAGCGCGCGCATGGATCGATTGCTGCGGAAGATCTTCTCCCTCATCGTCCGTAAGGGCACGCTGATGGTTTCCAGCGGGCCGGGCCGCTCCTTCACTGCCGGCGACGGCACCGGAACCCCGATCGCGATCTCGTTCCCCAATCGGCGGACGCTGCTCTGGATGCTGCTCGACCCGGAGCTGCGGCTGGGCGAGGCCTACATGGACGGCAGCTTGCGCATGGAGCGCGGCTCGATCGCGGACCTCCTCGATCTCGGCTTCCGCAATATGGCCGGCCGCGCGCCGACGCCCTGGTCCGCGGCGTTGCGGGCAATGCGCAGTTTCTATTGGCGCGTCTTCAAGATGAACAACCTGATCCGTTCATCGCGCAACGTGGCGCATCACTACGACATCGATCATCGCCTCTATCGGCTGTTCCTCGACAGCGACTGGCAATATTCGTGCGCGTATTTCGAACGGCCGAACATGAGCATCGAGGAGGCGCAGCAGGCGAAGAAGCGCCACATCGGCATGAAGCTCCTGCTCGACCGGCCGGGCTTGCGGGTGCTCGACATCGGCAGCGGCTGGGGCGGGCTCGGGCTCGAGTTCGCCCGCTCGGTCGAAGCCTCGGTGATGGGCATCACGCTTTCGCAAGAACAGATGAGCGAGGGCCGCAAGCGTGCCGAGAGCAGCGGACTTGCCCGCCAGGTCGCTTTCGAGCTGATCGACTACCGGAACGTGGTCCTTGCCGGCCAATCCACAAGCGCTAGCGTGGCGGCGAGCCAATCCAGGCGCGCCGGCACGATCGACTATCGGATCCTCGGCAAGCCGGCAGCAAGACGACCGGACGGAATGCTCGCCGATCGCGCGGAAAACGTCGTCGAGGTCGCACAGCCCTTCGACCGTATCGTCTCGGTCGGCATGTTCGAGCATGTGGGCGTATCATTCTACGACGCATTCCTGGCCAAGTGCCGCGAACTGATCGCCGACGACGGCGTGATCCTTCTGCACACCATCGGTAGGCTCGATGGACCGTCCGAAACCAACCCGTGGGTAAACCGTTACGTCTTTCCGGGCGGCTACACCCCGGCACTCTCGGAGCTCGCCCCGGCGATCGAGCGCTCGGGCCTCATCCTCAGCGACCTCGAAGTGCTGCGGCTGCACTATGCCGAGACGCTCAAGGCGTGGCGCCAACGTTTTCTTGCCCAGCGCGAGCAGGTGCTGAAGATTGCCGATGACGGCAAGCCACTGTTCGACGAGAGATTCTTGCGCATGTGGGAGTTCTATTTGGCCGGGTTCGAGCCGGCGTTCCGCCATGGCGGGCTCGCCGTATTCCAGATCCAGATGACCAAGAAGCTCGACGCGGTTCCGCTCACGCGCAATTACATGTACGAGTCGCACGAACCGCGTTCGGCGCGCGTGTTGAAGGCGGTGTAGAGCCGGCGGACAAATTTTCGTCCGCATTGTTCTCATCCTATCGTCAAGGGTGATTCGCTCGTTGCGCACCGAATCGCGCGGCGTGTGAATAATGAGCTTTACGGCGCGACGAGCGATGACGCGCGCGCGCGACGTGCTAAGGCAGACACCTCGGCTCGTGGCGTCGAACTCCAAGACGGAATGCAATGGCCCTCGACTCCACCCTCCGCAAACCCGACGCCGAGCCGGCCGACGAATACCGGCAGGCGCCGCACAATGTGGAGGTGGAGCAGGCGCTGTTGGGCGCCGTCCTGGTCAACAACGAGGCGTTCTATCGGATCTCCGACTTTCTCGAGGCCAAGCACTTCTACGAGCCGATCCATCAGAAGATCTTCGAGCTCGCCGCCAGCCTGATCCGCGCCGGCAAGATCGCAACCCCGGTCACGCTGAGGACTTTCCTGCCCGAGGGCGACATCGCCGGGCTGACGCCCGCGCAGTACCTCGCCCGCCTCGCCGCCGAGGCGACCACGGTCATCAATGCCGAGGACTACGGGCGTACCATCTACGACTTCTCGATCCGGCGCGACCTGATCCGCATCGGCGAGGACATGGTCAATGTCGCCTTCGACGCGCCGGTCGACTTCAAGCCCGGCGACCAGATCGAGGACGCCGAGCGAAGGCTCTACGAGCTCGCCGAGACCGGGCGCTACGACCAGGGCTTCCTGCGCTTCTCCGACGCGCTCAAGGACGCGGTCGATCTCGCCAGCCGCGCTTACCAACGCGAGGGCCACCTTTCGGGCATCGCCAGCGGCCTGATCGACCTCGACCACCTGATGGGCGGGCTGCAGCCGTCGGACCTCGTGATCCTTGCCGGGCGGCCGGCCATGGGGAAGACCGCGCTCGCCACCAACATCGCCTATAGCGTGGCGTTCGATTACCGCGGACGGCCGCGCGCCGACGGCTCGATCGAGACGGTATCCGGCGGCATCGTGGGCTTCTTCTCGCTGGAAATGTCCGCCGAGCAGCTCGCGACCCGCATCCTCTCCGAGCAGACCGAGATCCCCTCCTCCCGCATCCGCCGCGGCGACATCACCGACAGCGACTTCGCCAAGCTCGCCGCCGCAGCCCAGGTCATGCAGTCGATCCCGCTCTATATCGACGAGACCGGCGGCATCTCGATCGCCCAGCTCGCCGCGCGCGCGCGCCGGCTCAAGCGCCAGCGCGGGCTCGATCTCATGATCGTCGATTACCTCCAACTCCTGTCCGGCTCGACCCGCCGGGCGCTCGAAGGCCGCGTGCAAGAGGTGACCGAGATCACGACCGGCCTGAAAGCGCTGGCCAAGGAACTGGATATCCCGATCGTGGCCATTTCCCAGCTCTCGCGCCAGGTCGAGGCGCGCGATGACAAGCGGCCGCAGCTTTCGGACCTGCGCGAGTCCGGCTCGATCGAGCAGGACGCGGACGTGGTGCTGTTCGTGTTCCGCGAGGAATATTACCTGCGCAACCGCGAGCCGCGGACCGGTACCGACGAATGGTTCAAGTGGGAGAGCGACCTGAAGGCGGCCGAAAACCGTGCCGAGCTCATCATCGGCAAGCAGCGCCACGGCCCGACCGGCACGGTGCAGCTCACCTTCGAGGCGCAATTCACCCGTTTCGGCAATCTCGCCCGCGAGGAGCGGCTGCCGGAACGCACCCGTTAGCCGCGCCCCCCCGCTTTCGCAGGCACGGCGACGCGCTATAAGCGCCTTCATGGTCCGGGCCCTAGACGATCGTGCGCCAGAGGCCGGCGGCATCTTGACCGTCGACCTCGGCGCGCTGGCCGCCAATTACCGCGAGCTCGTGCGCCGCGCGGCGCCCGCGGGCTGCACCGCGGTGGTGAAGGCCGATGGCTATGGAATCGGCCTCGAGCCCGCGGCCGCGGCGTTGGCCAAGGCCGGCTGCGACACTTTCTTCGTGGCGCTCCTCGACGAGGCCCGGCGGCTACGCGCGGTCGTGCCGGCGGCAACGATCTACGTGCTGAACGGCCTGCACCATGGCACCGCGGCCGGCTTCCGGGAGCTCGCTGCCCAGCCAGTGCTCGGCTCGATGCCGGAGATCGAGGAATGGGACGTGTTCGCGCGCGAGGCCAAGATCAGGCTCCCGGCCGCCTTCCATATCGACACCGGCATGCGCCGCCATGGGCTGGCGCCGGCGGACGCCGAAGCACTGGCGAAAGGCCTGAAGCTCTTGCACTTCTCCCCGTCGCTGGTCATGAGCCACATGGCCTGCGCCGATGAACCAGATCACCCGATGAACGCGCGGCAGATCACCGATTTCCGGGCACTCGCGGCCCGCTTCCCGGGAGTGCCCGCTTCGCTCGCCAATTCCGCAGCGCTGCTGGCGCTCCCCGACGCCCGCTTCGATCTGGTCCGCCCGGGGATCGCGCTCTATGGCGGCCGTGCGCTCTTAAAGGGCGACAACCCCATGCGGCCGGTGGTGCGGCTCGATCTCCGCGTGATCCAGGTGCGCGAGGCGAACAAGGGCGACACCGTCGGCTACAGCGCGGCCCAAACGCTTGGCCGCCCTACCCGGATCGCCGTGGTCTCGGCCGGCTATGGCGACGGCATCCCGCGCGCTTCCGGCAGCAGCAACCGGCAGAAGGGCGCCGACGCAATCGTCGCGGGCCGGCGCTGCCCCATTCTGGGCCGGGTATCCATGGACTTGATCAGCATCGACGTGACCGACCTGCCTGTGGGCGCGGTCAAGCGCGGGGATGTCGCGACCCTGCTCGGCGAAGGGATCAATGTCGACGATCTCGCCGAATCCGCCGGCACCGTGGGCTACGAAATACTCACCCGTCTTGGCCGGCGCTATCATCGCCATTATGTGGGCGGTTGACGGTTCCGCCCTTCCGGCGAGCAATAAGCTGTGCAGGATAGGCGAAGGAGTCCTGCGATGCCTTCCTTGAGCGACTGGCAGATTCCGACCGCGGCGCGGCCAAAGCCGCAGGACTATCGGTACGACCTCGAAGCCGCGCTGGCCGCGGTGGTGGACGTGCGGGCGTCGATCCCGGCCGAGGCCTTCACCGCCGAGATTCTCGGCACCGAGCGCTCAGGCCACGGCGTCTTGATCCGCAAAGACGGCGTGGTGCTCACCATCGGCTACCTCGTCACCGAGGCGGACACGATCTGGCTCGGGCTCGCGGACGGCCGCACCGTTCCCGGCCACGTGCTCGGCTACGACCAGGCCACCGGCTTCGGATTGATCCAGGCGCTGGCGCGGCTCGAATTGCCGTCGCTCCTGCTCGGCGACTCGGCCGCGGCAAAAACCGGCGAGCGCGTGGTAGTGGCGGGTGCCGGCGGCCGCGCGCGCGCAGTCGCGGCGCGGATCGTGGCCAAACAGGAATTCGCCGGCTACTGGGAATACGTGCTCGACGAGGCGATCTTCACCGCGCCCGCGCACCCGCATTGGGGCGGCACCGCCTGCATCGGGCCGGCGGGCAATCTTATCGGCATCGGCTCCTTGCAGCTCGAGCGCGCGCGCGAGGGCGGCCGCGCCGAGCCCATCAACATGGTGGTCCCGATCAACCTCCTGAAGCCGATCCTCGACGACATGCTCACGCTCGGCCAGGCCAGCAAGCCGCCGCGGCCCTGGCTCGGGCTCTACGCAACCGAGGTCGAGAACCGGATCGTGATCATGGGGCTCGCGGGCAAGGGCCCGGCGCAGCGCGCCGATCTGAAGACCGGCGACGTGGTGGTTTCGGTGGCCGGCGAGGCGGTGAGCGATCTCGCCGGCTTCTTCCACAAAATCTGGACGCTGGGCAACGCCGGCGTCGAGGTCCCGCTCAAGATCTGGCGCGAGGGCCGCACCTTCGACGTGCGGGTCGCCTCGGGCGACCGCAACCGGTTCCTGAAGGGGCCGAGCGTGCATTGAACCGCAGGCAAGTTCATTCCGAAATGATCGCCGAATTGCGGACCCTCTATTTCGAAGATCTCGCCGTCGGGATGACCGAAACGCTGTCGAAGACCATCGCGGCCTCGGACGTGGTCGGGTTCGCCGAGGTCACGGGCGACCGCAACCCGATTCATCTGTCGGAACATTTCGCGGCCAAGACCCCCTTCGGCACGCGCGTCGCCCACGGCCTCTACACGGCGAGCCTGATCTCGGCGGTGCTCGGCACCCGCCTGCCCGGACCGGGCGCGGTTTATATCTCGCAGACACTCAATTTCCGCGCGCCGGTGCGGATCGGAGACACGGTCAAGGTGACGGTCGCGGTCGCCGAGCTCATGCCGGAACGGCACCGCGCGCGGCTCAGCTGCGTCTGCGCGGTCGGCGACGAAACGGTGCTGGACGGCGAAGCGCTGGTGAAGGTTCCCGCGCGCGCCGAAAAGAACCCGCGCTTCCGCGGCATCGAATAAGGCGCGCGCAGCCGGGCGCGTGCTAAGCTTGATCCGAATCCGGAACCATTCATGGCGCGCGCCAAGCCAACTTACGTCTGCCAGGCCTGCGGCGCGGTCTATCCGCGCTGGCAGGGCAAGTGCGAGGCCTGCGGCGCCTGGAATTCGATCGCCGAGGAAGCGGCCGCTTCCGCCGCGGCGCTGCCTGCGGCCCAGCGCACTAGCCGCAAGGGCCGCGTGATCAAGCTCGAGACGCTGCAAGGCGGCGGCGTCGAGGCGCCGCGCACATCCACGGGGATCGGCGAATTCGACCGCGTCACCGGCGGCGGGTTCGTGCCGGGCTCGGTCGTGTTGCTCGGCGGCGATCCGGGCATCGGCAAATCGACCCTGCTGATCGAGGCCGCGGCCAAGCTCGCAGGCACAGGCCGCCGCGCCGTCTATGTGTCCGGCGAGGAGGCGATCGCACAAATTCGCATGCGCGCCGAGCGGCTCGGCCTCGCCGCGGCGCCGGTCGAGCTCATGGCCGAGACCAATGTCGAGGACGTGGTGGCGACGCTGAAAGCCGACGAGCCGGCGGCGCTCGTGGTCGTGGACTCGATCCAGACCATGTGGACCGAGACGGTGGAGTCCGCGCCCGGCACCGTGACGCAGGTGCGCGCCGCGACCCAGCTCCTGTTCCGCTTCGCCAAGACCACGGGCGCATGCATCGTGCTGATCGGCCACGTCACCAAAGAGGGACAGATCGCGGGCCCGCGCGTGGTCGAGCACATGGTGGATACCGTGCTCTCGTTCGAGGGCGAGGGCGGCCACGCGTTCCGCGTGCTGCGCGCGCTCAAGAACCGCTTCGGCCCCACCGACGAGATCGGCGTGTTCGAGATGACCGGCCTCGGGCTAAAAGAAGTGGCGAACCCGTCCGAGCTGTTCCTGTCCGAGCGCGACCTCGGCAGCCCGGGCACCGCGGTATTTGCCGGGATCGAGGGCAGCCGTCCGCTGCTGGTGGAGATCCAGGCGCTCGCGGCGCCGACTACGCTGGGCACGCCGCGCCGCGCCGTGGTCGGCTGGGACCCGAACCGGCTCTCGATGATTCTCGCCGTCTTGGAGGCGCGCTGCGGGGTGCGGCTCTCCGGACACGACGTCTATCTCAACGTCGCCGGGGGCTTGCGCATCGTGGAGCCGGCCGCCGATCTAGCGGTCGCGGCCGCGCTCGTTTCGGCGCTGACCGGCACGCCGCTCCCGGCCGATGCGGTCTATTTCGGCGAGGTCGGCCTTTCCGGCGCGGTCCGGGCCGTACCCCAGGCCGCGGCCCGCCTGAAAGAGGCCGGTAAGCTCGGCTTTACCCGGGCCGTGATACCCGAGAGCGGCCGCACGGCCGCGACCGAAGGCCTGAAGGTCGTGGCCGTGACGGCGCTGGCCGGCGTCGTCGCCGACCTCGTCGCCCGCGCGCCGCGGCCGCGTCGCTCGGTCGCGGGAGGTGTGGATGACGGGTGACGGCGGCGGACGGCGAGGCTATACAGCCCGCGGCTGCTGCACCCGCGACTCGGCCGCCCCGGAGCCATAATGCCGCTGACGCTTCTCGACATCGTGCTCCTGGTGGTGATGCTGATCTCCGGATTGCTCGCCATGGTGCGCGGCTTCATGCGCGAGATCCTGTCGATCGCGTCCTGGGCCGTAGCCGCCGGGGTCACGCTCTATGGCTATTCGCGCGCCGTGCCCTATGTGAAGCAGTACGTGACCAACGACCTGGTCGCCAACGGCATCGCCGTCGGCGGCCTGTTCCTCGGCACGCTGCTGGTGGTCTCGATCGTCACGGTGAAGATTTCGGACGCGATCCTGGACAGCCGCATCGGCGCGCTCGACCGCACGCTCGGCTTCGTATTCGGGCTCGCGCGCGGCCTGGTGATCATGGTGGTCGCCTTCCTGTTCTTCGTCTGGCTGGTGCCGGCCAAGACGCAGCCCGATTGGGCACGCAACGCCCGCTCGCGGGTGGTGCTGCAGGGTACCGGCGATTGGCTGCTCTCCATGCTCCCGGACGACCCCGAAACCGCCATCTTGAAGCGCTTGAAACGCCCGCGCGACGGCGACGAGGAGCCGACGCCCGAACAGCGCGGCGAACGCGAAATTGCGCCGCCGCGGCTGGCCGAACGCACCACCACCAACGAAACCGGCTACAAGCGTTCCGATCGCCAGTGGTTCGAACAACTGCTCGAGAGCACGCGCACCACGCGCTGAGGCTCAAGGGCCGGAGGGCCGAAATGGCCGAAGTCGAAGACGGCGTGACGGGTTTCGGAACAGACGCCGACGGCGACCGCTTGCGCGAGGAGTGCGGCGTGTTCGGCATCTTCGATCATCCCGATGCCGCGGCCGTCACCACGCTCGGCCTGCACGCGCTCCAGCACCGCGGCCAGGAAGCGGCGGGCATCGTCTCGTGCGACGGCAAGCGCTTCCATTCCGAGCGCCGGCTCGGCCTGGTCGGCGATCACTTCTCCCGCCGCGACGTGATCGAGCGGCTGCCGGGCCGGGCCGCGATCGGCCACGTGCGCTATTCGACCACCGGCGGGACGATCCTGCGCAACGTGCAGCCGCTGTTCGCCGAGCTCGACGCCGGCGGCTTCGCCATCGGCCACAACGGCAACTTGACCAACGGCCTTTCGCTCCGCCGCCAGCTCGTGCGCGACGGCGCCATGATGCAGTCCACCACCGACACCGAGGTGATGCTGCATCTGGTCGCCCGCTCCAGGATGCCGCGCTTCATCGAGCGCTTCATCGAGGGGCTGCGCCAGCTCGAGGGCGCCTATTCGTTCGTGGTGCTCACCAACAAGAAGCTGATCGGCGCGCGCGACCCTCTCGGGATTCGCCCGCTCGTGCTCGGCCGGCTCGGAAATTCCTATATTCTCGCCTCGGAGACTTGTGCGCTCGACATCATCGGCGCGCGCCACGAGCGCGACATCGAGAACGGCGAGGTCGTGGTCATTACGGAAGCAGGCTTGCAGTCGATCAAGCCGTTCCCGGCGACCGCGCCGAGACCTTGCATCTTCGAATACATCTATTTCTCGCGGCCGGATTCGATCGTGGGCGGCAAGTCGGTATACGAGATCCGCAAGAGCCTCGGCCGCGAGCTCGCGCGCGAGGCGCGCGCTGGAGCCGACGTGGTCGTGCCGGTGCCGGATTCGGGCGTGCCGGCCGCCATCGGCTACGCGCAGGAAGCCGGCATCCCCTACGAGCTCGGCATCATCCGCAACCACTATGTCGGCCGCACCTTCATCGAGCCGAGCCAGTACATGCGCGACCTCGGCGTGCGCCTCAAGCACTCGGCCAATCGCGCGGCGGTCGCCGGCAAGCGCATCGTGCTGGTGGACGATTCGCTGGTGCGCGGCACCACCTCGGTCAAGATCGTGCGCATGATGCGCGAAGCGGGCGCGCGCGAAGTGCACATGCGGATCGCGTCGCCGCCGATCACGCACCCGGACTATTACGGCATCGACACGCCCGAGCGCGACAACTTGCTCGCCGCGACCCACGATCTCGAAGGCATGCGCGACTATATCGGCGCCGACACCCTGGCGTTCCTGTCGGTGAACGGCATCTACCGCGCCATGGGACACGAAAGCCGCAACGCCGAGCGGCCGCAATACACCGACCACTGCTTCACCGGCGAATACCCGACCTTGCTCACCGACCGCTCCGGCGAGGTCGGGCCGAAACAATTGTCGCTGCTCGCCGAGGCGAGCTGAGCTTTCGCATTCGCCCGTCATCCTTCGAGGCCCGCCTTCGGCGGGCACCTCAGGATGACGGGTATTCTTCACTCGGCTACTGATCGCGTCATCCTGAGGCGCGAGCGAAGCGAGCCTCGAAGGATGACGCGCCCGGGATCGCCGTGATGAGCAAAGCCCTCTCCGACAAGATCGCGCTCGTCACCGGCGCCTCGCGCGGCATCGGGCGGGCGACCGCGCTCGCGCTCGCCGAGGCCGGCGCACACGTGGTCGCGCTCGCGCGCACGCAAGGCGGGCTCGAGGAGCTCGACGACGCGATCAAGGCCAAGGGCGGCACCGCCACCCTGGTTCCGTTCGATCTCAAGGACTTCGAAGGCATCGACCGGCTCGGCGCCAGCCTGTTCGAGCGCTACCGGCGCCTCGACGTGTTCGTGGGCAATGCCGGCGTGCTCGGTCCGGTTTCGCCGCTCGGCCACGTGGACCCCAAGGCCTGGGACGAGGTGATGGCGGTGAACGTCACCGCCAATTGGCGGCTGGTGCGCGCGCTCGATCCGTTGCTGCGCGCATCCGATGCGGGCCGCGTGGTGTTCGTGACCTCGGGCATCACCGCGCACGCGCGCGCCTATTGGGGCCCCTATTCGGTCTCCAAGGCCGCGCTCGACATGCTCGCGCGCATCTATGCGGCGGAGACCGCCAAGACCAACGTGCGGGTGAACCTGTTCGGCCCGGGGCCGATCCGCACCAAGATGCGCGCACAAGCCTTGCCCGGCGAGGACCCGATGACGCTCGACGTGCCCGAGCAGGCGGCCGAATACATTGTCCGCATGTGCCTGCCGAGCTTCACCGACAGCGGCAAGTTCTACAGCTATCCGATGAAGGCGCTACTGGAGTTCCAGCCGCCGAAGCCGATCGGCTAGGCCGCGGCCACGCGCGGCCGCGTCACTTGCCAGGCCAGCATCCCGGCAATGGCCACGAGCAACGCGGCAAGCAGGAACGCCGCCCCCGGCAGGTTCCAGGCTTTGCCGGCGCCGATCGAATAGGCGAAGAGCAGCGAGAACAGCGTCGGGCCCACCATCGATGCGATTCCCTGCAGCGAGCCGTTGGCGCCCTGGAGCTGGCCCTGCTCGTTGGCGCCTACGCGGCGCGACATCAGCGCCTGCACCGACGGCCCGGCGAAGCCCCAGGCCGAGATCACCGGGATTCCGATCCAGGCCCAGACGTCGGTCGGCGCCAATCCGAGGATGGCGAATCCGGCAATGCCGAACGCGAGCCCGATCAACATGATCGGCCGCTCGCCGTAGCGCTTGACCAGCCGGCCGGTGAGCACGCCCTGCACCAGCATGAAGCAGACGCCGTAGCCGGCGAGCGAGAGCCCGACCATCCGCTCGTCCCAGCCGTAGCGATAGCCGGCGTAGAGCACGAAGATGCTCGGCAGCGCGACGTGCGCCAGATTGGTCAGAAAATTCACGCTCGCGAGCCCGCTGAGCTCGTGATGCGAGCGCAACAGCCGGAGCGAGCCCATCGGATTGGCCTGCCGCCAATCGAGCGCCATGCGCCGCTCGCGCGGCAGCGATTCCGGCAGGATGAAGAAGCCGTACATGCCATTGGCGATACTCAGGCCCGCCGCCACCCAGAACGGCAGCCGCGGATCGGTGGCACCCAGCACACCGCCGACCGCGGGGCCGAGCACGAAGCCGACACCGATCGCGGCACCGAGGATTCCGAACTTGCCGGCGCGCTCGGCCGGCGGCGTCACGTCGGCGATATAGGCGTAGGAGGTCGAGATGCTCGCGGCGCAGATGCCCGAGATCAGGCGGCCGACGAACAGCCACCAGAGATCCGGCGCCAGCGCCATCAGAATGTAATCGAGCCCGAGCCCGAAATTGGACAGCAGGATCAGCGGCCGGCGGCCGAAGCGGTCGGAGAGCGCGCCGTGCACGGGCGAGCACAGGAACTGCATCAGCGCCCAGGTGGTCCCGAACAAGCCGAACATTTGCGCCGCGGCGGCGGTGTCGCCGCCCAAGAGCTTCTCCACCAGCTTCGGCAGCACCGGAATGATCAAGCCGAGCGCGAACATGTCGAGCACGAGCGTGACGAAGATGAAGACGAGCGCGGCGCGGCGCGGCCCGGTCGGCGTTTTTGTTGCGTTCATGGCAGGAGTGAATCGAACAGGGTGCGCGGGCTCGGGACCTTCGTTACTATCCGGACCGGCCAGCGGGAGCAACATGAACCGGCCCGTCGAGCAAGTCCGCAACCGATTGCCGCAACGCGCGCGCGAGCTCGCAGGCAACGCGGCGAGACGCCTGCGCGACGCGTTTCCGGGGCGCGGCACGCTCAAGGTCGAGGCGCCGTTCACCGGCGAGGCGATCGGCGAAATCCCGATCGCGATCGCCGAGGATGTGGCCGCCGCGATCGCGCGGGCGCGCCGCGCGCAGGCAGAATGGGCCGCGCGCCCGCTGCTTCAGCGCGCGGCCGCGCTCCTCCGCTTCCACGACCTCGTGCTCAATCACCGGGACGAAATCCTCGATCTGATGCAGATCGAGACCGGCAAGGCGCGGCGCGACGCGGTCGAGGAGATCGTGGATATCGCAATCACCGCCCGCTACTACGCCTATCACGGACCGCGGCTCCTGCGGCCGCGCCGCCGGCGCGGCCTGATCCCACTGCTGACGCGCGTCACCGAGCTGCGGCATCCGATCGGCGTCGTCGGCATCATCGCGCCCTGGAACTATCCGCTCACGCTCGCGGTCGGCGACGCGCTGCCCGCGCTGCTCGCGGGCAACGCGATCGTGCTCAAGCCCGCGGAAGCGACCTCGCTGACCGCCAGCTTCGCGGTCGATCTCCTGATGCGCTCCGGCCTGCCCGCGGGCCTGGTCGAAATCGTGTCCGGCCGCGGCGAGCTCACGGGCGCGGCGCTGGTGGAGGCGGCCGACGCCATCTGCTTCAGCGGCTCGACCGCGGTCGGGCGGCAAATCGCCGCGCGCGCCGGCGCGCGGCTGGTGCACGCCTCACTCGAGCTCGGCGGCAAGAACCCGATGATCGTGCTCGCGGACGCCGACTTCGAGCGCACCATCGACGGTGCGGTCCGCGCGGCTTTCACCAATGCCGGCCAGCTCTGCATCGCGATCGAGCGTCTGTACGTCGAAGCCGCGCTCTACGACCGCTTCCTCGATGCCTTCGCCGCGCGCACGCGCGCGCTGAAAATTGCGGCGGACTTCTCCTACGACACCGAGATCGGCTCGCTGATCGGCGCGGAACAATTGGCCAAGGTGGTCGCGCACGTGGACGATGCCCGCGCCAAGGGCGCCCGTGTGGTGGTCGGCGGCCGCGCGCGGGCCGACCTCGGTCCCTATTTCTACGAGCCCACGATTCTGACCGGCGTGAAGCCGGGAATGCTCGCCTGCAATGAGGAGACGTTCGGGCCGGTGGTGGCGGTCGCTTCTTTTCAGAACGTCGAGGAGGCGATCCGGCTCGCCAATGCGAGCGAATACGGCCTCAGCGCCAGCATCTGGTCGCGCGATTCGGCGCGCGCCCACGCGATCGCGGCCCGCCTCAACACCGGCACCGTCAATATCAATGAGGCCTACTCGGCCGCATGGTCGGCGGTCGACGCGCCCATGGGCGGAATGAAGGCCTCAGGACTCGGCCGCCGGCACGGCCGCGAGGGCCTCTACCGCTTCACCGAGAGCCAGACCGTGGCCGAACAGCGCCTGCTGCCGCTCACCGCGCTGCCCGGCCAGCCGTTCGCGCAATTCGTGCGAATGATGACGGCCGCGTTGCGCCTGATCCGCCGCATCCCCGGCTTGCGCTAGCGTCCGGCGCGCCGATTCTTGCCGGCATAGGGATTTTTCGCCTCGCGGAACGCGACCCGGATCGGCACGCCGGGGAGATCGAACGCCTCGCGCATGCCGTTCACGAGATAGCGCACGTACGATTCCGGGAGCGCCTTGGTGCGCGTGCCGAACAGCACGAAGCTCGGCGGTCGCGCCTTGGCTTGAGTCATGTAGCGGAGCTTGATGCGGCCGCCGGCGACCGGCGGCGGATTGGCTTCGAGCGCGGTTGCCAGAAAACGGTTGAGCGCGGCGGTCGGCACGCGGCGATTCCAGATTTCGTGGGTCGCGACGACCGCGTCGATCAGACGGTCGAGCCCCTCCCCGCTCAAGCCCGAGACCGGCACCACCGCCACGCCCCTGGCTTGCGGCAGCCAGTGATCGGCTTCGCGGCGCAGGTGCTTGGCGCTAAGCTCCTTCTTGTCGGCGAGATCGGCCTTGCTGATGGCGAGCACGAGCGCGCGGCCCTCTTGAAGTGCAAGGTCGGCGAGCCGCAGATCCTGCTCCTCGAACGGATGCGTGGCGTCGATCAACAACACCACTACCTCGGCGAAGCGCACCGCGCGCAGCGCGTCGGCGGCGGCGAGCTTCTCGAGCTTGCCCGCGACCTTGCCGCGACGACGCAGGCCGGCGGTATCGAAAAGCTCGAAATGCTTGCCGCCGCGCGCGAGCGAGACCGCGATGGAGTCGCGCGTGATGCCCGGCTCGGGCCCGGTGAGCAGGCGCTCGGCGCCGATGAGCGCGTTGATCAGCGTCGATTTTCCGGCATTGGGCCGGCCGATCACCGCGACCTGGATCGGCTTCGCAGGCGCAAGCTCCGGCGCCGCACCGCGCGCCGGCAGAACCGCGGCGAGCGCATCATAGAGATCGGCGAGCCCCTCCCCGTGCTCGGCCGAGACCGCGACCGGCTCGCCGAGGCCGAGCGCGAACGCCTCATAGGCGCCCTCCAAGCCGCGCTTGCCCTCGCTCTTGTTCGCGACCAGCACCACCGGCTTGCCGGAGCGGCGCACGAGATCGGCGAATTCATGATCCGCGGGCAGGATGCCGGCGCGCGCATCCACCAGCACCAGCACCGCGTCGGCGTTGCGGATCGCGGCCTCGGTCAGCGCGCGCATGCGCGCCTCTAAGCCGGTCGCGGCCGGCTCGAAGCCGGCGGTGTCGATCACCCGGAAGGAGAGCCCGCCGAGATGCGCCTCGCCCTCGCGCCGGTCGCGGGTGACGCCCGGGGTGTCGTCCACCAGCGCAAGCCGCCGGCCGACCAGGCGGTTGAACAGGGTCGATTTGCCGACATTGGGCCGGCCCACGATGGCGACGGTCGCAGGCATCGCATGGCTCGGGTTCGCCGGCGCCGACGCGCGGCTCAGCGCGTCCCGTCCCAGGGATCGGACGACTTCTTGCGCGCGACGGTCTGGGCGCGGCGCGCCGGCGTCTCGGGCTCGGTCGTGGCCGCCGGGGCGGCGGGATTGATCGGGATGTTGGAATTGGTCGGCTGCGGCGGCGGCGTGCCGTACTCCACGCCCGGAACGCCTTCCGGGAACACCGCGCGGCGGTCGCCCACGATCGGCTTCTTGGCCGGGGTCAAGAAGTCGAGCTTGTCGAAGAAGTCGAGGCCGTCGCAGCCGGCGACCCCGAGCGCGAGCAAGATCGCGACCAGGAGAATGCGGGCAACACGCGGCGAACGAAACTTCAGCATCCAGGCGCTCCTATTGGGTGACCGGCGCGGGCTCGCCGGGGATCAGCGCGAGCATCAGTTGCGCACGCGTG
>JAHFPN010000163.1 GCA_023269635.1 Hyphomicrobiales bacterium
CATTCTGCTCGAATATCGGGAGAGGCGTTGATCGGACAACATGACGCGGAAAGACGCAGGCAGACCGACTTACATGCCCAAAAAAGTGGCCGCCAGTCGGTTGCAAGATACCCACCGAAACTGTACGTTTTCCACCTACCCGTTCTAATTGTACGGGCCAATATGAGTTCGGAGTCGCCGCATGTCGATTAACCAAGTTACTGGAATCCCAAGCGAACTGGTTAATTATGGGTTAAGGGGATCGCCTGCGGGTTCGGAAATCGAGGCCCCCGCAAATGTTTGCGTACCAGCGTGTGGTCGCCGGCGTGGGTCATCCGGCGGCCACCGCGCAAGAAAGCGGCGGCACCATGACTCCCTTGAATAGCGAAAAGTTTGTGGACGGCCGCGAGGCCGCCCCGACCCCCCTGCACGCGGCGAACGCCTTGCCGGCCTCGCTGCATGTGCAGGTGGCGAACGACAGCTACGGCGAGCTCGACGTCGAATTCGACCCGCACGATCGCGCCTATTGGTGCTTCCTCAAGCCGCGCAGCTCGCCGAGCTACACGCCCGGCCTCCTGCAAGACTTGATCCGGATGTGGGATTCGATCAAGCGGTTATACGACGCCTACGCTCACGACGGCGACATCCCCATTCGCTACGTGATCGGCGCCTCGCGCATCCCCGGAATCTTCAGCTATGGCGGCGACCTCAAGCTGTTCGCGGAGCTAATCCGCAGCGGCAACCGCGAAGAGCTGGAGAAATACGCGTCCGCCTGCATCGATGTTCTGTATCGGACGGCCACTAGCGTCGATCTGCCGATCGTAACTATCGCACTGGTGCAGGGCGAGGCGCTCGGTGGCGGGTTCGAGTCGGCGCTTTCCTGCAACGTCATCGTCGCGGAGAAGAGCGCCAAGTTTGGCCTGCCCGAGATCCTGTTCAACCTGTTCCCGGGAATGGGTGCCTACAGCCTGCTCGCGCGGCGGCTCGACGCGATCCGCGCTGAGAAGATGATCATGAGCGGCCGCATCTATAGCGCCGAGGAGCTGCACGAGATCGGGCTGATCGGAGTCCTCGCCGAGGATGGCAAGGGCGAAGAGGCGGTGCGCGAATACATTTCCCGCCAGGGCCGCCGGCACGGCGCACACCGGGCGATCTATCAGGTGCGCCAGCGCGTGCTGCCCCTCTCCTACGCCGAGCTCGCAGACGTCACCAAGATCTGGGTCGATACCGCGCTGCGGCTAAACGAGCAGGATTTGCGCCGGATGGAGCGGCTCGCTGCGGCGCAGAACCGCCGACGGACGGACCCCGACGCGGCAAATGGTACGCGCGAGGAATGCGCACCGCTGTCGTTTGCGACCGGGCCGCGCATCGTCGCCGACTGACGCCAGCGCTCAGCGGCCTGCCCGCGCTTCCCCGGCGCCGGTAGTGTGTTGGACAAGCTCGATCCGAACGCGCGAGAATTCGGCTTCGAGCTTGCGCACGTGGTCCTTGCCCAGCGCTTCGAGCTCGCGCGTACCGATATGCCGCCAGGCCAGGCACATCTTGTAGATCTGGCGCGCGCCGATATTGGCCGCGCTGCTGCGTAGCGCATGCACCTGGTCGCGAAAGGCCTGCAGATCGTTGTTGGTGACCGCGTCGGCCAGCGCATGGAGCACGATCTCAGCGTCGCGGTTGAACTCTGCTACGAGATCGGCGACGAATTTCTTGCCCCCGAGCGATTCCAGATCCTCGAGCGCCCGCAGGTCGACCGCGACCGGCCCGGACGGCTTGAACTTCGGATGCGAGGCGATCTTCTTGACGGTCTCGGTTTCGCCCACCGGCGCTGAGATCTGCGTCTCCGATCCCTCCACCATGGCATCGACGATGCTCAAGAGCCGCGCCGGCTCGATCGGCTTGGTGATGCAGGCGTCCATGCCGGCATCCTCGCAGCGCTTGGCCATCTCCGGGCTCGCGTCCGCGGTCAACGCCACCATCGGCACGCGCTTCTTGCCGAGCGCGGCGAAACGATAGAGCTTGGTCGCTTCGATGCCGTTCATCACCGGCATGTTGACGTCCATGAGCGCGATGTCGATCGCGCGCTCGTTCAGCGCGTCGAGCGCTCGCTCGCCGTTATCGACCGGGATCACCTCGTGGCCGGCGCGCTCGAGGATCTTGCCGATGACCTTGCGGTTGGTCCGGTTGTCGTCGGCGACCAGCACCGTGAGCTTGCGGCCGCGCGTGAACTTGGTCGCGTCCGCAACCTTGCCGCGGGCCTCGGCGGCTTCGCGGACGCCCGCAATGCGCAGCGCCGCCAGCAGCGCCTCGTCGTCGTAGGGATGAGCCAGAGCTGTGACGAAATCGTCCCGCAGCGCCTTGCATAGAAGACCGGGCTGCGCATTTGCCGGCAACAGCACGAGCGCCGGCGCTTGCGCGCCGTCGAGCGTGCGCAGCGTGGTCGCGATCGCTTCGACGCCGCCGGCGAACAGGTTCTCGTCCACGAACAGCACGCGCCGCCGGATGCCGGCAGCGGAAGCCTGGGCTACGAGGTCATAGGCCTTGGCCGAGGTCACGGCCGCCTTGGCTTCGATCCCATGGCGCGCAAGCGCTTGCGTGAGCGGCTCGGTGATCAGCGGGTCGGCGGAGAGCACCACCGCCCGCGCCTCGGCGCCGTCGATCGTGGTCTCGGTTGCGAGCGGGTCGCGCTCGAGCTCGAGCGTCAACCAGAATGTACTGCCCTTGCCGGGCTCGCTCTCGACGCCGATGGCGCCGCCCAGCTTCTCGACCAGCTCCTTCACGATGGCGAGCCCGAGCCCGGTGCCGCCGTAGCGGCCGCCGATGGTCTCGTCGGCTTGGGTGAAGCTCTCAAAGATCCTGGCGAGGGCCTCGGGTGCAATGCCGATGCCGGTGTCGGTGATCTCGAAGCGCAGCCGTACGCGCGCGGGATCCTGCTTCTCGGCATCGACCGCGATTACCACGCTGCCCGTTTCCGTGAACTTCACGGCATTGCTACCAAGATTGGTGAGGATTTCCTGCAGATGCTGCAGATCGCCGCGCAGCAAGCGGGGCGTGCGTGCGCTGATATGCGAGACGAGTCGCAGATTCTTTTCGCGCGCGGGGACGGCGAGAATCGCCTTGACCTCGTCGAGCGCGGAATAGAGGTCGATGTCGACGACCTGCAGGCGCATCTTGCCCGCCTGGATGCGGGAATAGTTCAGGAGCTTGTCGATCAAGGAGAGCAGCGATTTTGCGGAGGCCTTGATCGTCCGCGTCATGTCGCGCTGGTCGTGATCGAGCGCGGTCTCGTGCAGGAGGTCGCCCATGCCGATGATGGCGTTGAGCGGCGTGCGCAGCTCGTGGCTGACGCTCGCCAGGAACACGCTCTTCGCCTTGCTCGCCTCCTCGGCCTCCTGCTTCGCTTTCGAGAGCGTGCGGATCAGCGTCGCGGCGTAGAGCGGTAGAATGATCAGTCCGCCGAGCAGACCGAAGGCGAGGTGCGGGTGCTCGTGCCAATATTCCGTGGCTAGGATCACTGCGGTGAAGCCGGCCACCGCGGTCACGGTAGCGGCGATGAGATAGGGAATACCGAAGCGGAAGCCGTTGCCGAAGATAATCCAAAGATACATCGGATAGAGGACGGCGGTGACCTCGTCGCCGGTGTGCAGTCCGAACGACAGTGTCACCAGATCGGCCCCGATCGCCATCAGCCGGCGCGTCGGCGACGCCTGCGGACGCCAAAGGATATGGACGAGAAATCCGACCGCGAACCCGCAATAGAGGATGCTGATGATCAGCATCTCGCGGGCCTTCGGCGAATTGGTCGCGGTCAGCAGGAGATAACCGAGAATCAGCAAGCTGAAGACCAGCCGGTTGACGACCATCTCGTGCTCGCGGTCGGGGCGGTCGCGGAACCGCTCCTTCAGCGCGCGCAGGAACGGCACGCGCTCGAGCCGGAGCGTCTTGGCCACGCTCATCGCCCGGCCTCCCGGGCGCGGCGCGCTTCAGATTCAGGCCGTTTGCGCATAGGCGGTCTCCGAAGCCGCCGAGTCGCGGCCGAACAGCTTGATGAAGTCGCGGGCGGGTAGCGGGCGGCTGAAGAAATAGCCCTGCACTTCGTCGCAGCCCTCCTTGCGGAGAATATCGAGTTGCTCGGCGCGCTCCACACCTTCGGCGATGACGTCGAGATTGAGGCTGTGACCGAGATTGACGATCGCGCGCACGATCGCCGCGTCGTTGGCATCGTTCTCCAGGTTGCGGATGAAGCCCTGGTCGATCTTGAGCCGGTTGACCGGAAAATTCTTCACGTAGGCGAGCGAGGAATAGCCGGTGCCGAAGTCGTCGATCGAGAAGGTGACGCCGAGCTCCTGCAGGCGGCGCAGATTGTTCGCGGTGCTCTTGTTGTTCTGGATGACGATGTTCTCGGTGAGCTCGAGCTCGAGGCGGGCGGGCTCGAGGCCGGTCTGCTCGAGCACTTCGATCACGTGCTGAGCGACGTCCTGCTTGGCGAACTGGACGGGCGAGAGATTGACCGCGATCCGGATCGGCGGCAAGCCGGCGCGCTCCCAGGCCTTGGCCTGTGCGCAGGCCTCGTGCATCACCCACTCGTTGATCGGCACGATGAGGCCGTTCTCCTCGGCCTGCGGCAGGAATTCCGCCGGGCTCACCAGCGACCCGCCGGCGCGCCGCCAGCGCAACAGCGCTTCGGCGCCGACGATCTCGCCGGTGCGGATGTCGACCTGCGGCTGATAGTGCAGTTCGAATTCCCTGCGCGCCAAAGCCTGCCGCAGGTCGGTTTCCAGCACCACGGCTTCGCGCGCGATCGTGTTCATGTCGGCGGCAAACATCCGGTAGGTGCTGCGCCCCTCGGCTTTGGCGCGGTACATGGCTAGATCCGCGTTCTTCATGAGCGCATCGGCGTCACTGCCATCGGTCGGATGCATGGCGATGCCGATGCTCGCGCCGGTGCTCACCTGGTGGCCGTCGAGATCGAACGGCTCGGCCAGGAACTCGAGCACCCAGCTCGCAAGCTCGGCCACGTCCTCGGCTCGTTTCACGTCGGTCTGCAGAATCGCGAACTCGTCGCCGCCGAGGCGCGCCACCATCTCGGTTTCGCCGAGCGAGGAGCTGAGACGCTCGCCCACCGCCTTCAGCAACTGGTCGCCCAGTTCGTGGCCGAGCACGTCGTTCACGCCCTTGAAGCGATCGAGATCGAGAACGTGCAGCGCGAACATGCGGTCGCCGCGGCGCGTACGCGCGATCTGGCGGCGGAGGCGGTCGCGCAGCAGCGTGCGGTTCGGCAGATCCGTGAGCGTATCGTGATGGGCGAGGTGCAGGAGGTGGCTCTCGGCCCGCTTGCGATCGGTAATGTCGAGCGAGGTGGTGAGCACGCTGGTGACGCGGCCCGAACCGTCGCGCAGCGGCGATTTGGTAGTGAGGTGGACGCGAGTCTCGCCCGCGCGGTCTTCGATCTCCTCTTCGAAGCTGGGAAGCGCCTTGCCGCTCTCGAACACGAGCCGGTCAAGCCCGCGGTTGCGCTCGGCCTGTTCCTTGCCGAACACTTCGGCGCTGCTATTGCCCACCGCGCTGGTGGGATCGACGCCGTAGAAGGCGGCCTTGAGCGCGTTCACAAAAATGCAGCGGCCGTTGTGATCGGCGGCGCTGATCATGGCGGGGACCGTGTCGATGACCTGGGCCAGGCGGTCACGGCTGTCGCGCAACGCGTCCTCGCGCGACTGCTCGCTCTTCTCGAGTTCGCGCTCGAGGCTGTGGGCGCGACTCATGATGATGAGCTGCTGCTTGCGAAGCTTCAGGAGATTGCGCGCGCGCGTCAGAAACTCGTGATGATCCACCGGGCTCTGCAGGAAATCGGTGGCGCCGGCTTCGAGCGCGCGGATGCGGGACCTGCGCTCCTCGTACACGGTAAGCACGACCACCGGCACGTCGGCGCAGCCGGGAATCTCGCGGAAGCGGCG
>JAHFPN010000164.1 GCA_023269635.1 Hyphomicrobiales bacterium
CGCGACATCATCCAGACGGTCTATATCCGCCGCGTCGAGAAGGTCGGCGGCAAGCTGGTCAACGTCGAGTTCGACAAGGTCGAAAACGTCAAGGATCCGGTGAAGGCGCGGATGAAGTGACGCGCAGCCGGTTCTTCATGGGTTCGATGATCGGGGGCAGGCGACGATGATCGCGCCTGTGGTGGGCGTCCTGTTCGACGGCTTCGCCTACGGGATGCTCCTGTTCCTGCTCTCGGTCGGGCTGTCGGTGACGCTGGGGATGATGAATTTCGTCAACCTGGCCCACTGCGCCTTTGCCATGCTCGGCGGCTATGTGACCGTCACCCTCATGGAGGCGGCCGGGTGGCCCTTCTTCGCCACGCTGCCGATTGCGTTTCTCGCGGCCGCGCTGGCGAGCGTGGTGCTCGAGCGCGTGCTCTACCGACGGCTCTACCGCGCCAGCGAGCTCGATCAGGTGCTGCTCACGATCGGCATCGCCTTCATCTCGGTGGCAATCGCGGCCTATATATACGGGACCATCCAGCAGCCGGTGCGCCTGCCTTCCTATCTCCGTGGCTCGTTCACCGTCATGGGTGTGAGCATCGCGGTGTACCGGCTGTTCCTGGTCGGCGTCTCGCTCGTGATCACGCTCCTCCTGATCGCCGCGCTCGAATACACCCGCTTCGGCGCCCAGGTGCGCGCGGCGGTGGACAATCAACGCATGGCCCGCGGGCTCGGCATCAACGTGGACGGCACCTTCGCCGTCACTTTCGCGCTCGGTAGCGGGCTTGCCGGCCTCGGCGGCGCGCTCGCCATCGAGATCATCGGCCTCGATCCCTCCTTTGCGCTGACCTATCTGATCTATGTCCTGATCGTGGTCTCGATGGGCGGGCTCGGCTCGATCGGCGGCTCGTTCGTGGCGGCGACGCTCTTGGGCATCAGCGATATGGCGGGCAAATATTACGTTCCCGAGATCGGCTCCTTCCTGATCTATCTGGTCATGGTCAGCCTCCTGATGTGGCGGCCGGCGGGGCTGTTCGGGAGGCGCTAGGCCATGGCCGACATGACCGGCACGGCGCTGGCGCCGCAGCTCTATCTCCAGGCACAGGCGCGCTGGCGCGCGATCGAGGTCGCGTTCTGGCTCGCGACGCTGCTGCCGTTCGTCCTGCTCCCGAATTACCTCGTGCTCGCGAGCCAGATCGCGATCACCGCGCTGTTCGCGCTCTCGCTCGATCTGATCCTCGGCTATGCCGGGATCGTCTCGCTCGGACATGCGGCCTTCTTCGGGCTCGGCGCCTATACGGCCGGCATCATTTCCAAATTCGGATGGGGCGAGCCGCTGAGCGGTCTGCTGGTCGCCTCGATCCTCGCCGGCACGGTCGGCTACGCCTCGAGCTTCATCATCGCCCGCTTCCGCCACCTGGCGCTGATCATGATCACGCTCGGGCTCGGACTGCTTTTGCACGAGGCCGCGAACAGCGCGCACTGGCTCACCGGCGGCGCCGACGGGCTGCAGGGCGTGAAGATCTGGCGGCTGCTCGGACGCTTCAATTTCGACCTCTGGGGCTACACCGCCTATGCCTATTCGCTCATCGTCCTGTTCCTGGTGTTCCTGGTGGCGCGGCGGTTGATTCACTCGCCGTTCGGCCTCGCGTTGCGCGGCATCCGCGAGAACTCGGTGCGCATGCCTGCGATCGGCGCACCCAGCCGCTCGCACATCCGCACCGTCTACACGATCGCCGCAGTGATCGCGGGCGTTGCCGGCGCTCTCCTCGCCCAAACCACCGAGACGGTGTCCTTGGAGGTGCTGAGCTTCGGGCGGTCGGCGGACGTGGTGGTGATCCTGATCCTCGGCGGCGCCGGGCGCCTCTATGGCGGCCTCATCGGCGCGATCATCTACATGGTCGCGCGCGACCAATTCTCCGGCATCAATCCGCAATTCTGGTACTTCTGGATCGGCTCGCTCCTGGTCGCGGTCGTGATCTTCCTGCCGAACGGCATCCTCGGCGGGCTCGCGGCTCTCGCTGCGCGCTGGCGGAGCCGGTCATGAGCGCGCCGGTTCTGTCCACGCGCGGGCTCGACAAGAGCTTCGGCTCGCTCGTGGTTGCCAAGAACATCGAACTCGCGCTGCCCAAGGGCGTGCGCTACGCGCTGATCGGTCCGAACGGCGCCGGCAAGACCACGCTCATCAACATGATCACCGGCATGGTGCGGCCGAATGCGGGCCAGATCTTCCTGGGCGAGGACGACATCACGAGACTGGAGCCGGAAGCGCGGGTGAAACGCGGCCTCGTCCGCACCTATCAGATCAACACGCTATTTCCGGACCTGAACGCGCTCGAGTCGGTGGCACTCACGATCTGCGAGCGGCGCGGGGTGGCGGCGACCTGGTGGCGCGGGCTCGCCGGCTATCGCGAGGAGGCCGACGAGGCGTTCGAGATTCTCTCTTCGCTCTCCCTCGGCAGCGTCTGCTACCGGCGCACGCGCGAGCTTGCCTATGGGCAGCAGCGGCTCCTGGAAATCGCGCTGGCGCTGGCGACGCGGCCCAAGGTGCTCCTGCTCGACGAGCCGGCCGCCGGCGTGCCCAAGGACGAGAGCGCGGAGCTGTTCCGGGCGATCGCGGGGCTCTCCCAGGACATCACCGTGCTCTTCATCGAGCACGACATGAACCTCGTGTTCCGCTTCGCGAGCCGGATTATCGTCATGGTCGGCGGGCGCATTCTCGTGGCGGGCACGCCCGAGGAGATCGCCGCCGATCCGCGCGTGCGCGAAGTCTATCTCGGCGAGGCCGGCCATGGCTGAGCCGTTGCTTGCCATGCGCGACGTGCGGGCCGGCTATGGCGACGCCGTGGTGCTCGACGATCTCTCGCTCGAGATCCCGGAACAGGGGAGCCTCGCCGTATTGGGCAGGAACGGCGTCGGCAAGACCACGCTTTTGCTCACCATCATGGGCTATACCAACGTGCAGCGCGGCGCGATCCGGTGGCGCGGCGAGGCGATCACCAACATTCAGCCCCATCGGCGCGCGCGCCTCGGCATCGGCTGGGTCGCGCAGGAGCGCGAAATCTTTCCGTCGCTTTCGGTGGAGGAGAATCTCACCGTGGCGTCGCGGCCCGGGACCTGGGCCTTGCCGCGCGTCTATGACCTGTTTCCGCGCATCGCCGAGCGGCGCCAAGCAATGGGCAACCAGCTATCGGGCGGCGAGCAGCAGATGCTCGCCATCGCCCGCGCGTTGATGACCAATCCGGCGCTGCTCCTGCTCGACGAGCCGCTCGAGGGCCTCGCCCCCATCATCGTCGAGGAGCTCACGCGCGCGATCCATCGCATGCGCGCGGAGGAGGGCACCGCCGTGATCCTGGTCGAGCAGCACGCGCAGGTGGCGCTTTCGCTCACCGACCAGGCGCTGGTGCTCGAGCGCGGCAAGATCGTGCACCGCGCCGGCTCGCAGGAATTGCTGAACGACGCGGCCACGCTCGACCGGCTGATCGGCCTGCGCATATCCGCATCGGCTTGAATCCGTAAGCTGGGCAAAGGCGCCATCGAGAGTCGATGGGCATGGTCACGGCGACGTTGCGCCTTTGGCCGCCCTACGAGGCTCAGCGCTGCTGCGCGACCGCGGCCGGCGCTTTCCGGTGCAGCGCAAAGATGACCTGCGGCTTGCTCTTGCCCTTCACGTGGATCGGCTCGAGCGATTCGAAATCGAACCCGCTCTTGTCGTTCAAGCGCTCGTAGGCGAGCTCCGACACCAGCGTCTGCTTCGGCGCCGCGTGCGAGCAGAGCCGGGCCGCCAGATTCACGTGGTCGCCGAGCACGGTGTAGTCCATGCGCTGTTTGCTGCCCATCGCGCCCATCACGACCTCGCCGGCGTCGACCCCGGCACCGACCTCGAGCCCCCAGTCGGGATGCTTGCTCGCGAGGTCATGCATCACGTCCTGAATGGCGAGGCAGCAGGCCAGCGCATTCTCCACCATCTGGTCGCCGAGCAAGATCGCCATGATCTGGTCGCCCACGTATTTGTCGATGTCGCCGTGATATTCGGCCACCGTGTCGGCGAGCTGCTGGAAGTAGTAGTTCAGCACCTCGACCACGGTCTCGGGATCGCGGCCCTCGGAAAACGCGGTGTAGCCGCGAATGTCGGCGAACAGGATCGCCACTTGCCGGCGCTCGCCGCCGAGTTTCACGCCCTCGTGGTCGGATTTCTGGATCGCGGCCATGGTGCCGCCCGAGACGAACTTGGCGAACTGGAACCGTTCATTGAGCTGCACGATCATGGTGTTGATGCGCTCGGCGAGCTCGCCGATCTCGTCGCGCGAGCGCACGTCGTCACGCGCGCGCGGAAATTGCCCTTGCCCACCTCGATCGCGGCCTCGCCGATCTTGAGAATCGGGCGGCTGATGCGGACCGCGAACACGACCGCGCCGATCGCCGCCGCGGCGAGGCCGGCCGAGAGCCAGATGCCGAGGCTCAAGAGCATCTGCCCGACCGCGTAGTAGGCGTTGCGCTCGCTCTTCTCGGCGATCACCGCCCACTGGAACGCGCGCGCGAACGAGAACGCGCCGAGCATGACCTCGCCGTCGGGGCGGGTGTAGCGGTCGACCGAAACGACGCTGCTGCTCGACGACAGCAGTTTCAGCGCCTGTGTCACGATCTCCCGGCCGGTGAGGTCGGCGCGGTTCTTGTCGAGCACCTGGCGGCCGGCGGCATCCGCGATCAGGATCGAGCCGGTGCGCTGGAACGGGTTGGTCTCGACCGAGGCGCGCAGCCGCGTGAGGTCGATCTTGGCCGAGAACGCCGCGCGGTTGCCGGCGATCGGCGTCTGCAGCGGCATGATCAAGGTGGCGATCCAGCCGTCGATGCCCGGCACGAAGTCGATGCGCAGACCGAGCCTGCCGCCTTTCGCAACCGTCTCCCATACGAGCTCGGGCGGCGTGCGCAGCACCGACAACGGATCGATCGAGGCCTGCTTCAGCCGCTCGGTGTAGCGCTCCTGCGACACCACCGGCGGAACCCGCCCGCCCTCGAGCGTGATTTGCAGCGACACCACGTCGGCGAGATCCGCGATGCCTTGCTTGAGTAACGCGATCTTCTCCTGCACGCCGAGTCCCTCGCCGTCCACGGCGTTGCGGATCAGGAACAGCGGCGCCGCCCAGGCGTGCTCGAACAGGGCGTCGATCTCCTCGCTCACCTGGCGGGCGGTGGTCACAAGCTGGTCGTTGGCCGAGCTCTTCAGCTCGTCGCGCGCGATGCGGATCAGCGATTGCCCGGCGATCAGCAGCGGAATGATGGCGATGACGACCGAAAACAGGAGCAGCTTGCTGCGCAAGTTTAGCCGCAGCATGAAATCCTCCGCGCGCCGGGACGGGCGCTAGTTACGCTGACGCGCGATTATACGGAAGGAAGCGCGTCGACCAGCGCCTTGTTGGCGGTCGAGATTTCCGTGGCCGGAATGCGCAGCGTGGCGCCGGGGCGGAGCGCGGTGATGGAGGCAAGTCCGCTCGCCTGCAGGATTTCCGGCCAGAGATTGGGATCGTCGAGATATTTCTCCGCAACCTGCCGGATGGACTGGTTGGGATCGAGGCGTACGCTGAGATAGCCGCTGTCCTGGGCGGCGAGCGGCGCCGCGCCGGCGAGCGCGAGGAAGAGGAGGGCGCGGAATCCGGCGCGCCTGGAAGTGGTGCGCACAGCTCTAACCGCGGATCGGGCCTTCATGGCTCCACCCGAATGCTAAACCGGTCGGCCCTTCCGCATCCGGAGTCAGTTGACAGGAAGTGCCGAAGACCCGTCAAGCCTTGGAAAACAAAGGCAGAAAAGATGGTTATGCTGCATCGCAGCAAGAGTGTCGAAATG
>JAHFPN010000031.1 GCA_023269635.1 Hyphomicrobiales bacterium
GCACCGATTTGCTCGGCGTGTTCTGGGGCGAGTTCATCCGCCGCAATCCGGACGCCCATCGCGCCAACATGGCGGAGATACTTTCGCTCGCGCGGAAGGCCAAGATTTCGGCGCACGTGGACGCGGTCTACCCGCTCGAGCGCGCGGCCGAGGCGTTCGAGGCGATCGCCCAGCGCAAGGCGAAGGGCAAGATCGTGCTCAAGCCCTGATTCACGCTCCCGGTTCGCGAGTGAGCGATTCGAGCGCTTTGCGCGCGGTCTCCCGGTGCTAGGGCCGCAGGTGGGCGGCGATCAGCTGAAGCGTGGCGGCGATCACCGCGGCGTCGTCGGTGAAGCCGAGCGCCGGCACGAAGTCCGGAATCACGTCCACCGGCATCACGAAATACGCGAGCGCCGCGAACAACAGCGCGCGCACGCGCGTGGGCGTCGCGGGATCGAAGGCGCAATAATAGGCGGCGAGCGCGTCCTGCGCGAACGGAATGTGGCGGGCGACGGCGGCGAGCTTGCGCCAAAACCCGCGCTCGACGCGGGCACGGTCGCCGGCGCGGATCACGATCGGCAGATTGGCGGCGTTCGGCATGGCGTCCTCCCCTGAATCAGATGGGGCTCAGAAAGACTTTTTGCCAGCCGCGATCACAGACCTGCCGATTGGGCCGATCGGCTCACCCACCGGATGCGATCTTGTCCATGGCCTCGGCCAGGCGGATGTCGAGCTCGGTGAGGCCGCCGGCGTCGTGGGTGGAAAGCGTCACCTCGACGTTGCGCCAGACGTTCGACCACTCCGGGTGATGGTTCATCTTCTCGGCCACCAGCGCGGCGCGGGTCATGAAGCCGAAGGCCTCGTTGAAATCCTTGAACAGGAATTTCCGCGCGATCGCGTCGCGGTCCTCGACCTCGCGCCAGCCGGGTACGCGCGCGAGCGCCTGCCGGCGGGCGTCGCCCACCAGCTTCTGGCGCGAAGGTTTCTCGCTCATCAAGCGCTCCGATCGCTCATTCGAGCGGATAGTCGGCCTCGACCACATAGGGCCCGCCGCCGGTCGAGGCGCGCGAGGAAAACAGCACGAACCGCTCCACCCGGAAGGCCGTGCTGCGGAACAAGCCGCGGGTGGCAAGATATTCGGCGACCGCGCGGGTGGTGGAGTCGCGAAGCCGCGCCAGCGTCACGTGCGGTGAGAACTTGCGCGATTCCGGCGGCAAGCCGATGCGCCGCAACAGCCGCTCGTGCTCGGCCTGCAGCTCGGCGAGCGCCGGGCTGGCGCCGGCCGCGGCGAACACCGCGCGCGGCCGGTTGCCGCCGAACTGGTCGAGCCGGTCGAACAGGAGCTCGAAGCCCGAGCGGCGCACGCGCCCGAGCAACTCGCCGATCTCGTGGGCGACGACCTCATCGACGTCGCCGATG
This sequence comes from Hyphomicrobiales bacterium, assembly GCA_023269635.1. Lineage (GTDB taxonomy): Bacteria > Pseudomonadota > Alphaproteobacteria > Rhizobiales > Xanthobacteraceae > JAHFPN01. The sequence goes on from JAHFPN010000031.1 coordinate 1,399, forward strand.
AAGCGCAGCGTCATGTGGTAGTTCTCGGGCTCGATCCAGCGCGCGCCCGGAAGCCCGCCGCGCAACGCGGCCAGGCCGGAAGCGACCTTGGCCGGAATCTCGATGCCGGTGAAGAGGCGCGGCATGGTTCAATCCTGGGTGCGCGCCCGTGCGCGCGCGATCAACGCCTCGACCGCGGGCAATATCCGCTCGACGATCACCGCGACGCCGTCGGCGTTGGGATGGATACCGTCGCGCTGGTTGAGCTTCGTCTCGGCGGCGACCCCGTCGAGCAGGAACGGATAGAGCGCGATCCCGTGCGCGCGCGCAAGTTCCGGATAGATCGCATCAAACGCCGCGCCGTAGTCGGCGCCGAGATTGGGCGGCGCGCGCATGCCCGCGAGCAGGACCTCGATCCGCCGCTCTTTCAGGCGCCGCAGCATGGCGTCGAGCGCGGCGCGGGTGACCGCGGGCTTGACGCCGCGCAGCGCGTCATTGGCGCCGAGCGCCAGAATCACGGCCGCCGTGCCCTCCGGCACCGACCATTGCAGGCGCGCGAGGCCCGCGGTCGCGGTGTCGCCGGTGACCCCGGCGTTCTCGACCCGCACCTCGAAGCCCTTGCGCTTGAGCGCGGCCTCGAGCCGGGCCGGGAACGCGTCGTTGGCCGCGAGCCCGAAGCCCGCAATCAAGCTGTCGCCGATCGCCACGATGCGGAGCGGCTCCGCCGCTGCCGGCAGCAGCCACGCCAGAAGCGCACATGCGAGCGCGAGCCGTGCTACCAACAGCCGGCGCCGCCTCGACGGCGCCGCATCTTTGGTCGATAGGCCGGAAGCCGACGTCGAACGCAGAAACCGCATGAACGTCTCTCCGCCGCAGCGCCAGCGCGAACTCGCAATCCTGCTCGAGGGCGTCGATCTTTCGCTCGGCAGCGGCGCCGCGCGCGTACATATCCTCAAAGAAATCAAGCTTCAAATCGGCGGCGGCGAGGCGGTGGGGCTGGTCGGGCCCTCGGGCTCGGGCAAATCGACGCTGCTCATGGTGATGGCCGGGTTGGAGCGACCGGACCGGGGCCGCATCTGCGTGGCCGGGCAGGAGCTATCGGCGCTCGACGAGGACGCGCTCGCGCGCTTCCGCGGCCGCAGCATCGGCATCGTGTTCCAATCCTTCCACCTGATCCCGACCATGACCGCGCTCGAGAACGTGGCGGTGCCGCTCGAGCTCGCCGGCATCGAGGACGCGCTCCCGCGCGCGCGCCGGGAGCTCGAGGGCGTGGGGCTGGCTGAGCGGCTCGGCCACTATCCGGCCCAGCTCTCGGGTGGCGAGCAGCAGCGCGTGGCGCTGGCCCGCGCGCTCGCGCCCGGCCCTACGCTCATCATCGCCGACGAACCCACCGGCAATCTCGACGAGGCCACGGGGCGCGAGATCCTGGACCTCCTGTTCGCGAAGCGCGCCGAGCGGGGTGCCACGCTCGTGGTCGTGACCCATGATCAGATGCTGGTGCAGCGCTGCGACCGGATCGTGCGCATGCGCTCCGGCCGGATCGAGGCGGCGGCGGACGCGCGCGCCGTCCGCGCATGACCGTTTCCGTTCCCGCGCGCGCGACGCCCGGCAGCCGCATTGGCGTCGCGATTCGCTTTGCGCTGCGTGAGCTCCGCGGCGGCGTGCGCGGATTCGGCGTTTTTCTCGCCTGTCTCGCGCTCGGCGTTGCCGCGATATCGGGCGTCGGTTCGTTCGCGCGGGCGCTTTCCGACGGGTTCGCGCGCGAGGGCGGAACGCTGCTCGGCGGCGACGTCGCATTCTCGCTTGCCAATCGGGAAGCGCGGCCGGAGGAGCGTGCGTTTCTCGAGCGCCGCGGCACGGTCTCGGCGGTGGCGACGCTGCGCGCCATGGCGCGCGCCCACACCGAGGCCACGCTCGTGGAGCTCAAGGCCGTTGACCTTCGTTATCCGCTCGCAGGCGCGGTCGCGCTCGATCCGCCCGGCCCGCTCGCGCCGGCGCTGGCGCGGCGAGGCGAAGTCTTCGGCGCGGTGGCGGAGCCGGCGTTGCTGGTGCGCCTCGGGATCGCGCCCGGCGCGCGCATCCAGGTGGGTGCGGCGACCTTCGAGATCGTGGCCGCGCTCACGGCGGAGCCCGACCGCATCTCGCTCGGCGTCGGCTTCGGACCGCGGGTGCTAGTCTCCGAGGAGGCCCTGCGCGCGAGCGGGCTCCTGCAGCCGGGCAGCCTGGTTCGCTGGAGCTACCGGGTGAAGCTCGACGACGCGCGCGAGCCGGCGCTTGCCGGGCTCATGCGCGAGGCGCGCGAACGGCATCCGGCCGCAGGCTGGGAAGTGCGCACCCGCACGAGCGTCTCGCCCCAGATCGAGCGCAACCTGCGCCGCTTCGCGGAATACCTCACGCTCGCGGGCCTCACCGCGCTGCTCATCGGCGGTGTCGGCGTCGCCAATGCGGTCAAGCACTATCTCGACCGCAAGCGCGGCGCGATCGCGGTGTTCAAGGCGGTGGGCGCGCCGGGCGCCACGGTGTTCTCGATCTATCTCGCCGAGATCAGCCTGATCGGATTGATCGGCATCGCGATCGGGCTCGCGATCGGCGCGGCGTTGCCGTTCGTCGTCGCCCGCTTTTTCGAGGCCTTGATCCCGTTTCCGCTGGCGCCCGCGCTCCATCCCGACGTGCTGGCGGAGGCCGGTGCGTTCGGCCTGCTGATTGCGCTCGCCTTTGCCCTGTGGCCGCTCGGGCGCGCGCACGACGTGCCGGTTTCGGCATTGTTCCGCGACGCGATCGAGCCCGACCCGCGCTGGCCGCGCCGCCGCTATGTCGCTCTGGCGGCGCTCGCCGCCGCGGCGCTGGTGCTGTTCGTCGTTGGCACGGCGTACGAGCGGCGCATCGCGATCTTTTATGTCGTCGCCGCGGCCGCCGTATTGGCGGCGCTGTGGCTGCTCGCGCTCGCACTCGTTTCGGTCGCGCGGCGCCTGCCACGGCCGCGCGCGACGGCGCTGAGGTTGGCGCTGGCGAACATCCACCGGCCGGCGGCGCTCACCGCGAGCGTCATGCTCTCGCTCGGGCTCGGCATGTCGCTGCTCGTGACCCTCGTGCTGGTCGAAGCCAACATGCGGCGCGAGCTCACCGCGTCGCTTCCCGAACGGGCGCCGAGCTTCTTCTTCCTCGACCTTGCCTCGGGCGATGCCGGGCGGTTCCGGAATTTCGTGCGCGCGCGCGCGCCCCAGGGCCGGCTTGCCGAAGTGCCGTTCCTGCGCGGACGCATCGTGCGCCTGGCGGGCACGCCGGTAGAGCAGGCACGCGCCGATCCGGAATCCGCTTGGGCGGTGCAGTCCGACCGCGGCATCACCTTCGCGGAAGTCGTGCCGGAAGGCTCGGTCGTGGTCGCGGGCGCCTGGTGGCCGAAGGACTATGCCGGCCCGCCGCTGGTCTCGTTCGAAAAGCGGGTCGCCGACGGGCTCGGGCTGAAGGTTGGAGACGTGGTCGCCGTGAACGTGCTTGGCCGCGAAATCGAGGCCCGGATCGCGAACTTGCGTGCGGTTGAGTGGGACAGCCTCGCCATCAATTTCGTCATGGTGTTCACGCCCAACGCCTTCCGCGACGCGCCGTACTCCCTGCTGGCGACGCTCACCTATCCGGACGGCGGCCGGGTCGAGGACGAGGTCGCGCTGTTGCGCGAGGTCGCGGCCGCATTTCCGGCGGTGAGCGCGATCCGGGTGAAGGAGGCGCTTCAAGCGTTCTATTCCGTGGTGTCGGATCTGGCGCTCGGAATGCGGGCCGCCGCGGCGGTGACGTTGATCGCGAGCGTGCTCGCGCTCGCCGGCGCGCTCGCGGCCGGGCATCAGGGGCGGGTCTATGACGCGGTGATCCTGAAGACGCTCGGCGCCACCCGGCCGCAACTGATCCTCGCCTATGGTCTCGAATACGCGATCCTCGGGCTGGCGACCGCCGCGGTCGCGAGCGTGGGCGGGGCGTTGGCCGCGGCCTATGTGGTGGAGCAGGTGATGCGGTTCCGCTTCGCCTTCGACCCGCTGGTGGCCGCGGCCGCGGCCGGGGCGGCGGTCATGGTCACGGTCGCGTTAGGGCTGATCGGCACCTGGCGCGCGCTCGGCGAGAAACCCGCGTCGATATTGAGGAATCTGTAACTCTGGCGGTATTTCCTGGCCGCCGGGATGCCGGTTCCGGTTGCCGTTTATTCACTTGCCGCCACAATCCCGGGTCACCATATTAGCCGCGAACTCCCGCCGGACTTCGCCCAAGCAGGGGCGGCGGCGGGATGAGGAGAAAACAGATGTCCGAATACAACACCAATCCCGCTGGGCGTTACGGCACGACCGTCGCCCGCACGGGCGTGGCGATCGACGAAGGCCTGCGTGCCTACATGCTGCGGGTCTACAACTACATGGCGCTCGGTCTGGCCATCACCGGCGCCGCCGCCCTCGGCATTTACATCCTGTCGGTGACCACCGATCCGGCCGCGGCGGTCGCGACCTACCGCGGCATTCGGCTCACGGCGCTCGGCGCGTTCCTGTTCAGCGGCTGGTTCCAGTGGGTGGTGATCTTGGCGCCGCTCGCGTTCGTGCTGGTGCTGAGCTTCGGTATTCAGCGATTGAGCGTCGGGGCTGCCCAGGCATTGTTCTGGATCTACGCGGCGCTGGTCGGCGTGTCGTTCGCGGTGCTGCTCATGGTCTATAGCGGCCAAAGCGTGGCGCGGACCTTCTTCATCACCGCCGCCGCCTTCGGCGCGCTCAGCCTCTACGGCTACGCCACGAAGCGAGATCTTTCCGGCTTCGGCTCGTTCCTGATCATGGGCCTGTTCGGCATCATCATCGCTTCGGTCGTGAACATCTTCCTCGCTTCGACCATGATGCAATTCATCATCTCGGTCGTGGGCGTGCTCGTGTTCGCCGGCCTCACGGCTTACGACACGCAGCGCATCAAGGAGATGTATTTCGAGGGCGATGAGGAGCTCGTGGCCGGCCGCAAGGCGGTGATGGGTGCGCTCTCGCTCTACCTCGACTTCATCAACCTGTTCCTGATGTTGCTGCAGCTCTTTGGCCGCCGCGACTGACGCGCGCGATCAAGGCGAAACAAGAACGAAGGCCCCGGCCGCAAGCCGGGGCCTCTTCGTTGGCGATCGGCGATCAGTTGACGACGGTCAGGCCGCGGTCGAGCGCGCGCAGGACGCGCCGGAGATCGTGCCCACGCCGCAGCACCTGGCCCGAAGCGGTGACCACCGCATAGGCGCCCTCGCGGCGCTGGAGCCCCAGCACCTTCTCGATCCGATAGAGCGGCACTTCCGCCGCCCGATGGAACACCGAGAACACGGCGCGGTCGCGCAGGAAGGCGATCGCATAGTCGCGCCATTCGCCGGCAGCGACCTTGCGGCCGTAAAGATCGAGGATGCGGTGCAGTTCGCCCCGGTCGAAAGTGACTCGGGATGCGGGGGGTCGCATGCGTCTGCGGCCCCCCGGAAACACTATCGGCTCGAGTTCGCTCAATGGCGCCTCCGCGAACAACATGATCGCGCCGGAATGCACTTGCCACAAGCCCCCGCAAGTCCCTGTTTCCGAACGCGTATCGGCGGCATAGGCGGCTTCACAGGATCGTTAGCGAAATCACGAATTCGCCAGATTTCGGCCCCGGACACGCCCAAGCTCCCGGGGAATCTTGGCGCAATACCCAATGGGTCGGCTTGTCCGGAGTGCCGGACAATCCCAGCCCCCCAGCCCCCCGGGCTTCGGCGAGCCGACCCTACAGTTCCGCGTACGGTTCAATCCCCCAACGCATCTTAGGGCCGGCGAAAGCCGGCCCAATTTTTTGCGGTTACGGGAGCAGCTCAGCGCAAGCTTAGGAACGCCGCGCCGCGCATCGGGCCCGGCTCCTCGACCGAGCCGGCTTGCACCAGGATCGCCACGGCATCCGCGCCGATCGCCTGAATCTCGGAGACCGGTACGGTCGCGCGCATCAGCTTGCCGTCCCATTCGCCGAGCCGGCGCCACGAGCGCACCGAATTGACATAGGTGATGGTGCGGCCGCGGTTCTCGCCGCGATCGATCGCGACCGCGGTTTCGGTGGCGACCGCGAGCAGGAAGACCGGCGCCTTCATGCCGGAGCCGGGTCCGATCTCGATCTCGATCGTGTCGCCGTTGCGCTTGAGCGAGACCGGGATCGGCGCCACGCGGTTGACTTCGGCGGCGGTGATCGCGCGTGCGATTTCGCGCCGGTCGCTGCCGATGGTCTGCGCCACGCCGTTGATCACAACCTGGGGGGTGTAGATCTGCCGATCGCCGCGGGCGTCGGAGTATGCGCGTTGCCGCATCGAATGCAGATGCAGCGCGAGCGTGTCGCGCCAGCCAAGGTAGTCCCAATAATCCACCGGCAGCGAAAGCACCACCAAGCGGTTGTCCTTCGCGAGCTCGCCGAGCAGCCGGTCCGCGGGCGGGCAGGACGAGCAGCCCTGGCTCGTGAACAGCTCGAGCACCGTCTTGGTTTCGCCGGCCGCCGTGGCCACCGGCCCGGCGACCGCCGCAAGCGTGGCAATGACAATGAGCGGGCGAGCGAGCATCAGGAGGTCACCGGACGCGATGGCGTTGCTTATGCTTCCCGCGGGCCGCATGCCAGTCAATTCCGGTCAAACCGACGTGAGGCAGGAACCGGTGCCGCCGTCTGGCTCAGGCCGCAAGGCGCCGCAGCACGTACTGCAGGATGCCGCCGTTCTTGAAATAATCGAGCTCGTCCAGCGTCTCGATCCGGCACACGAGCGGCACCGGCTTCACGGTCCCGTCGGCGAACTTGATCTCGGCGGTGAGCGTCTGGCGCGGCTTGATGCCGGCGGCGAGCCCGCGAATGGTGACGGTCTCGTCGCCCTTGAGGCCGAGGGTTTGCCACGAGCTGCCGTCCTGGAAGGTGAGCGGGACCACCCCCATTCCGACCAGGTTGGAGCGGTGGATGCGTTCGAACGACTGCGCGATCACCGCGCGCACGCCGAGGAGATTCGTGCCCTTGGCGGCCCAGTCGCGCGAGGAGCCGGTGCCGTATTCCTTGCCGGCGAACACCACGAGCGGCACCTTGTCGTGCCGGTAGCGCATGGCGGCGTCGTAGATCGAGAGCCGTTCGCCGGAAGGGTAGTGCACCGTGACGCCGCCCTCGATGCCCGGCACCATCTGGTTTTTGATCCGGATATTGGCGAAGGCGCCGCGCATCATGACCTCGTGATTGCCGCGCCGCGTGCCGTACTGGTTGAAGTCGATGACGTTCACGCCCTTGCTGACGAGGTATTTGCCGGCAGGCGACGCCGCCTTGATCGAGCCCGCGGGCGAGATGTGGTCGGTGGTGATGGAATCGAGGAACAGGCCGAGGACGCGCGCGCCCACGATATCGCTCACCGGCTCCGGCTTCTTGCCCAGGCGGGTGAAGTAGGGCGGGTTCTGCACGTAGGTCGATTTCGAGTCCCAGGCATAGGTGTCGCTTCTCGCGACCTTGATCCCGCGCCAGTGGGCGTCGCCCTTGAACACGTCGGCGTATTTCTTCTGGAACAGGCGCTTGGAGATCGAGCGGCGCATGAACGAGGCGATCTCCTTGGTCTTGGGCCAGATGTCCTTGAGATACACGTTGCGACCGTTGCGGCCGCGGCCGATCGGGTCGTGGGCGAGATCGATCTGCATCGAGCCGGCTAGCGCATAGGCGACCACCAGCGGCGGCGAGGCCAGGTAATTGGCGCGCACGTCGGCATTGACCCGCCCCTCGAAGTTGCGGTTGCCGGAGAGCACGGCGGCGGCGACCAGGTCGTTCTCGTTGACGGCCTTCGAGATTGCGTCGGGCAGCGGGCCCGAGTTGCCGATGCAGGTGGTGCAGCCGAAGCCGACTAGGTTGAAGCCGAGCTGGTCGAGGTCCTTCTGCAGCCCGGATTTTGCGAGATATTCGGCCACCACTTGGCTGCCGGGCGCAAGCGAAGTCTTGACCCAGGGCTGAACCTTCAGCCCCTTCTTCGCCGCCTTGCGGGCGAGCAGGCCGGCGCCGATCATCACGCTCGGGTTCGAGGTATTGGTGCAGGAGGTGATGGCGGCAATCACCACGTCGCCGTGGCCGAGCTCGAACTTCTTGCCCGGGACCTTGAATCGTTTCAGCAATTCCGCGCCCTTGCGGAACTCGCGGTCGAGCGCCTCGGCGAAGCCCTGGCGCACGCCCGCGAGCGGTACCCGGTCCTGCGGCCGCTTGGGGCCGGCGAGCGACGGCTCGACCGTGGCGAGGTCGAGCGCGAGCGTATCGGTGAACACCGGATCCGGCGTGGTCTTGGTGCGGAACAGCCCTTGCGCCTTGGCATAGGCGGCGACCAGCGCGACCCGGTCCTTGGGCCGGCCGGTGTCGGCGAGATAGCGCAAGGTCTCGTCGTCGATCGGGAAATAGCCGCAAGTTGCGCCATACTCGGGCGACATGTTGCCGATGGTGGCGCGGTCCTCGAGCGAGAGCGAGCCGAGGCCGGGGCCGTAGAACTCCACGAATTTCCCGACCACGCCCTTCTGCCGCAGCATCTCGGTCACGGTGAGCACGAGGTCGGTGGCCGTGACGCCTTCGTTGAGCTTGCCGGTAAAGCGGAGGCCGACCACTTCCGGGACAACCATCGAGATCGGCTGGCCGAGCATCGCGGCCTCGGCCTCGATCCCGCCCACGCCCCAGCCGAGCACGGCGAGACCGTTCACCATGGTGGTGTGGCTGTCGGTGCCGACCAGGGTGTCGGGATAGGCAACCTCGACCTTCTGCTTCTTCTGATCCTTGCCGGTCACCTCTTCGGCGCGGGTCCAGATCACGTGCGAGAGGTACTCCAGATTGACCTGGTGGCAGATGCCGGTGCCGGGCGGCACCACGCGGAAATTGTTGAACGCCTGCTGGCCCCACTTGAGGAAGCGGTAGCGCTCGCCGTTGCGCTGGTATTCGAGCTCGACGTTGTGACGGAACGCGGATGCGTTGCCGAAATGGTCCACGATCACCGAATGGTCGATCACGAGATCGACCGGCACCAGCGGATTGATCTTGTTGGCGTCGCCGCCGAGCGATTTCATGGCGTCGCGCATGGCGGCGAGGTCCACGACCGCCGGCACGCCGGTGAAGTCCTGCATCAGCACGCGCGCCGGGCGGAACGCGATCTCGCGGTCGCTTTTCCGCTTTTTCGCCCATTCCGCCACCGCACGGATGTCGTGCTTGGTGACGGTGCGGCCGTCCTCATGGCGCAACAGGTTCTCGAGCAGCACCTTCATCGAGAACGGGAGCTGCGAGATGCCCTCGAGCCCGCTGGCTTCGGCGGCCTTCAGGCTGTAGATCACGTAGTTCTTGCTGCCGACTCGCAGCGTCTTGCGGCAGCGGAAGCTGTCTGGCCCGGGCACTTCGAATCCTCTAACGTTCTCAACCACATAGCGCCATCCGGCGGGGCGCGGCGAGGCCGCGCACCGGAACGGCGGTCTTGGTCGGCTTTATAGAGCGAATTAGAACGTCAGTCATCGGAACCGAACCCGAATAAGCTTTAAGGGCACCGCCCCCGGGAGTGGAAATTGCGGCTTGTAGTCGAAGGTCTGGCTTGCGCCCGCGGCGGCCGCACCCTGTTCGAGGGCCTCGAATTCGCGCTTTCCGCAGGCGATGCGCTGCGCGTCACCGGACCGAACGGGGCGGGCAAGACCTCGCTGCTGCGGCTGATCGCCGGGCTGCTCGCGCCCGCGCGCGGCCGGGTTGCGCTCGAAGGCGCCGAGGGCGGGGTCGGCGAGGCGTCGCATCTCCTCAGCCATCAGGATGCGATCAAGGGCGCGCTCACGGCGGCCGAGAATCTCGAATTCTGGCGCGCAGTGCTCGGCAGCGGCGGCAGCGCGGTCGGGGCCGCGCTCGCCGCAGTCGGTCTTGCACGGCACGGCACGTTCCCGGCGAGCGTGCTCTCGGCCGGCCAGAAGCGGCGGCTCGCGCTCGCGCGCCTGCTGGTCGCGACGCGGCCGATCTGGCTGCTCGACGAGCCGGCTTCCGGCCTCGACGCCGACGGGCAGAAAGTGCTCACCGGCATGATCGCCGGCCACTTGAAGGCCGGCGGCATCGTCGCGGTGGCGGCGCATGGCGCCCCGGATTTCCCGGCCACGCGCGAAATCCGGCTCGGGAGCGGCGCATGACGCGCGCGCTCTCGGCGATCATGCTGCGCGATCTCCAGCTCGCTTTTCGCGCGGGCGGCGGCGCCGGCATTGCGCTGGTCTTCTTTCTCGCCGTGGTCGCGATCATTCCGTTCGCGGTGGGGCCCGATCTCAAGCTTCTCGCCCGCATCGGCGCGGCAATCTTGTGGATCGGGGCGCTGCTCGCGAGCTTGCTCGGTCTTGATCGCATCTTCGCGATGGATCACGAGGACGGCAGCCTCGATCTGCTCTTGATCGCGCCGTTGCCGCTCACGCTGGTCGCCGCGGCCAAGGGCGCCGCCCACTGGCTTGCGACCGGGCTGCCGCTGGTGGTGGCGGCGCCGCTGTTGGGGCTGATGCTCGGGCTTGAGCCGGCGACGCTCGGCGCCGTGGCGCTGACGCTCCTGGTCGGCACGCCGGCGCTCACCTTCCTGGGGCTAGCCGGCGCGGCGCTCACGATGATGCTGCCGCGGGCGGGACTTCTGGTCGCGGTCCTGGTGCTGCCGCTCTCGATCCCGGTGCTGATCTTCGGCGCGGCGGCGACCGAGGCCGTGCTCGCCGGGGCCGTGTTCGGGGCGCCGTTTCGCCTCCTGCTCTCGTTGACGCTGTTCTTCGTGGTGCTCGGGCCGGTCGCCGCTGCGGCGGCGCTCCGGCACGCGCGCGATTGAAACCGCAATTCACGGGGACTAGAAGACCGCCATGCCGCTTATCGACTTTGCCAATCCGCACCGGTTCCTGCAGCTCGCGCGCGTGCTGATGCCACTGTTTGCGCTCGGCGCCGCGGCGCTGATCGTGCTCGGGCTCTGGCTCGGCTTCAACGCGCCGCCGGATTACCAGCAGGGCGAGACCGTGCGGATCATGTACATCCACGTGCCTTCGGCCTGGCTGGCGCTCGGCATCTACACGCTGATGGCCGTGGCGGCGCTCGGTACGCTCGTTTGGCGGCATCCACTCGCGGACGTGGCCGGCAAGGCGGCGGCGCCCATCGGCGCCGCGTTCTGCCTGATCACGCTGCTGACCGGCGCGCTCTGGGGCCGGCCCATGTGGGGCGCCTATTGGGTGTGGGACGCGCGGCTCACCTCGATGTTGGTGCTGTTTCTGCTCTATCTCGGCGTGCTCGCGCTCTGGCGCGCGATCGAGGACCCGCTGCGCGCCGCCAAGGCCGCGGCGATCCTCGCGCTCGTCGGCTTCGTCAACGTGCCGATCGTGAAATTCTCGGTGGATTGGTGGAGCACGCTGCACCAGCCGGCCTCGGTGTTTCGCCTCGACGGGCCGACCATTCATCCGGCGATCCTGATGCCGTTGTTCGTCACCGCCGGCGGTTGCGCGCTTCTATTCCTCGCGCTGTTCCTCGCCGCGATGCGGAACGAGATTCTGCGCCGGCGCGTGCGCACGCTGACGCTGTTCGCCGCCGCCGGCGCGGGCGGAGCTTAAGATGGACGCGAACACGCCTTTCGTGCTCGCCGCCTATGGGGCGGCCGCGTTCGTGGTCGCGCTCATGGTCGTCTGGGTCGCGCTCGACCATCGCATGCAGAAGCGCGCGCTCGCCGAGCTGGAGGCGCGCGGCATCCGCCGCGGCGGGCGCGACGCATGAGCGAGGTCGACGCCCCGGCACTGCGGCGGCGGGTCATCGTTCTGTTGCCGATCGCGGCCTTCGCGGCGCTGGTCGCGCTGTTCTATTTCCGGCTCGGCAGCGGCGACCCCTCGCGGCTGCCCTCGGCGTTGATCGGAAAACCGGCGCCGGGGCTCGTGCTGCCGGCGCTCGACGGCGTCGGCGTTCCGGCCTTCGCACCCGCCGAATTCGCAGGACAGGTGACCGTGGTGAACGTGTGGGCTTCCTGGTGCCTGCCCTGCCGCGACGAGCATCCGTTCCTGGTGCAGCTCGCCGCCGACAAGCGTATCCGCCTCGTCGGCATCAACTACAAGGATGCGCCGGCGAACGCGAAGAGCTTTCTCTCCCGCTACGGCAATCCGTTCGCGGCGATCGGGGTCGATTCCGGCGGGCGGGCGGCGATCGAGTGGGGCGTCTATGGCGTGCCGGAGACGTTCCTGGTCGGCCGCGACGGCAAGATCGCGTTCAAGCACGTGGGGCCGATCGACGCGCGGTCGCTCGACGCGCTGATCAAGCCGGCGATCGAGAAGGCGCTTTCCCTCTCCCCGTAAACCGGGAGAGGGAAGGGGCGCGCTAGCCGCCGCTTTTCTGCTCGACCGCGTAGCGCATGAGCAGCGGCGTCTGCGCCAGAGCAAACGCAATGGTGAGCGGCAGGAACCCGAAGGTCTTGAACGCGACCCAGGCGTCGGTCGAGAACGAGCGCCAGACGAATTCGTTCACGATCGCCATCACGACGAAGAAGACGGCCCAGCGCAGCGTGAGCTTGCGCCAGCCTTCGTCCTTCAATTGGAACACGCTGTCGAGCACGAACGCGAGCAGCGGCCGGCCGGTGAACAGCCCCCCGAACAAGACGGCCGCGAACAGCGAGTAGATGATGGTGGGCTTCAGCTTGATGAAGGTCTCGTCCTGCAGGAACAGCGTCAGTCCGCCGAACACCATGACGATGCCGGCCGTCGCCAGCGGCATCATCGCGACCCGGCGCACCAGCGCGTAGGTGACGGCGAGTGAGATCAGCGTCGTGACCATGAAGGTGCCGGTGGCGGCGAAAATGCCCCAGCGCGCGTTCACGAAAAAGAACAAGAGCAGCGGCCCGAGATCGAGGGACAGCTTGAGCCACTGATTGAGCTCGGGGCGCGGTGCGGCGGCGGCTTTTGGCGGCATGGTTCTCTGATGCTCCGGAATGGGCGTGCGGGCAAGTCCTGGACCCCGGGTCGCGGGCGGACTTTCGTCCGCGCTCGCCCGGGGAACGCGAATATCAATCGCGCGCCAGCCCGACCAGGCCTTCCGCGAAGGCACGGGCGTCGAACGGTGCCAGATCCTCGAGTGTCTCGCCGACGCCGACGAAATGCACCGGCAGGCCGAACTTGTCGGCGAGCGCGATCAGGATTCCGCCCTTGGCGGTGCCGTCGAGCTTGGCGATCGCGAGGCCGGTGACGCCGGCGGTCTCGGTGAAAATCTCCACTTGCCGGAGCGCATTCTGGCCCACGGTGGCGTCGAGCACCAAGAGCACCGCGTGCGGCGCGCTCGGATCGAGCTTCTTCAACACGCGCACGATCTTTTCGAGCTCGGCCATGAGCTCTTGCCGATTCTGCAGCCGGCCGGCGGTGTCGACGAGCAGCACGTCGGCGTCCTCGTGACGGGCGCGTTGCAATGCTTCGAAGGCGACGCCGGCGGGGTCGGCGCCTTGCGCGCGGGCGATCACCTCGGCGCCCGCGCGCTTGCCCCAGAGCACGAGCTGGTCGATGGCGGCGGCGCGGAAGGTGTCGGCGGCGGCGAGGATCACCACCTTGCCGTCGCGGTTGAGGCGGGCCGCGAGCTTGCCGATGGTGGTGGTCTTGCCTGAGCCGTTCACGCCGGCGACCAGCACCACGAAGGGCCGTTTCGCCGGATCGACTTGGAAAGGCTTTTCGACCGGCTTCAGCACCTTCTCGATTTCTGCCGCGACCAGCGCCTTGATCTCGTCGGGGATGAGCTCGCGCTCGGCACGCTGGCGCCCGAGTGCGGCGACGATCTTCCTCGCCGCCTCGAGGCCGAGGTCGGCCTCGATCAGGAGATCCTCAATCGATTGCAGCGTGGCGGCGTCGAGCTTGCGGCGCGAAAGCTGGCTCAAGCCGTCGCCGAGCTTCGAGGCGGTGCGGGCGAGCCCGCCCGCAAGCCGCCGGAGCCAGCCGGGGCGCGCGCTTTCCGCGTTCATGCGGCGAGCAGGCGCCGGCCGTCGTGGCCGGCAATGGTGACGTCGACAAGCGTGCCCGGCGCGGCCGGACGCGCAAGCAGCACGCGGGTGAAGTGCTCGCTCTTGCCTTCGACGTTCTCGACCAGCACGCGGCGGCGGCGGCCGATCTCGCTCGCAAGATGCCGACGCAGCGCGCGCTCGCCCTCCTCGCGCAGGCGCGCGGCGCGCGCCTTGGCGAGCGCGCGCTTTAGCTGCGGCATGCGCGCGGCCGGCGTGCCGGCGCGGGGCGAGAACGGGAACACGTGCAGAAACGTCAGTCCGCACTCGTCCACCAGCGAAAGCGTGTTCCGGAACTGGGTCTCGGTCTCGGTCGGGAAGCCGGCGATGAGATCGGCGCCGAGCACGAGATCGGGGCGGCGGCGGCGCGCCTGTTCGCAGAATCGGATCGCATCCGCGCGCAAGTGCCGCCGCTTCATGCGCTTGAGGATCAGATCGTCGCCGGCCTGCAGGGACAGATGCAGGTGCGGCATCAGTCGCTGTTCGCCGAGCGCCTGCATCAGCTCGGGATCGACTTCGACCGGATCGAGCGAGGAAAGCCGGAGCCGCGGCAGCTCGGGCACATGGCGCAGGATCGCGCGCACGAGGCTGCCGAGCCGCAGCGGGCCCGGCAGGTCGAGGCCGTAAGCCGTAAGATCGACGCCGGTGAGCACGATCTCGCGCGTTCCGTGGTCGGAAAGCCGGCGTGCTTGCGCCACCACCTCGCCGATCGGCACCGAGCGCGACGCCCCGCGGCCGTACGGAATGATACAGAATGTGCAGCGGTGGTCGCAGCCGTTCTGCACCTGCACGAAGGCGCGCGCGCGGCCCTCGAAGCCGTCCACGAGATGGAGCGCGGTTTCGCGCACCGAGGCGAGGTCGTCGATCGCGACCTTCTCCTCGGCGCCGATTCCGAGATCGAATGCGCGTTTCACATCCATCCAGGTCGCGGGTGCGTTCTTGCTCAGGTTTCCGAGCACGCGATCCACTTCCGGCATCGCCGAAAAAGTCGCGGGCTCGGTCTGGGCCGCACATCCGGTGACCACGATCTTCGCGGCCGGGCGTTCGCGCCTGATCTTGCGAATGGTCTGGCGCGCCTGGCGCACCGCCTCGGCGGTGACCGCGCAGCTATTGACGACGACCGTGTCTTCGAGCCCGGCCGCTTCCGCGCCGCGGCGGATCTGCGCCGATTCCGCGGCGTTCAGCCGGCAGCCGAAGGTGATGACCTCGACCATCTCGCCCTCACGCCGCAGCCAGCATGGACGCGTCGAGCCGGCCCTCGAACTCGGTTTCGACCGGGCCGGTCATCAAGACATGATCGTCGGACGCGCGCCATTCGATCAGGAGATAGCCGCCCGGCAGCGTCACCTCGACCTTGCGGCCGGTGCGTTTGGTGCGGGCGGCGGCGACCGCGGCGGCGCAGGCCGCGGAGCCGCAGGCGCGCGTGAGACCGGCGCCGCGCTCCCAGGTGCGCACGACGAGGTGATCCGGCGCCTTCACTTGCGCAAGCGAGATATTGGCGCGCTCCGGAAAGATCGGATGGTGCTCCAAGAGCGAGCCCACGCGCGCGAGGTCATAGGCGTTCACGTCCTCGACCCAGAAGATCGCGTGCGGATTGCCCATGTTGACGGCCGAGGGCGAGTGCAGGATCGGCTTGTCGATCGGCCCGATTTGCAGCTCGATCATGCGCGTGTCGCGGAATTCCTCGGCCAGCGGGATCTCGTCCCAGCGGAACTTCGGCTTGCCCATGTCGCAAGTGATGGTGCGCTCCGCGTCCTCGATGGTGCAGGGGATCAATCCGGCCGTGGTCTCGAAGCTCACGGCGCGCTTGCCGCTGGCCTTGGCGGCGAGCACCGCGATGCAGCGCATGCCGTTGCCGCAGGCGCCGGCCTCGGAGCCGTCGCAATTATAGATCTTCACGAACGCCTCGGTGCCGGCCGTCTTCGGCGGATAGAGCGCGAGCAACTGGTCATAGGGCAAGTTGCCGGGCCGTGCGATCGCGCGCGCGTCGGCGGCCGTCACCGGCACCGGATCGGCGCGCAGGTCGAGCACGACGATCTCGTTGCCGATGCCGTTCATCTTGACGAAGGAGCGGTTGAGAAGCGCGCTCATCGCGAATCCGTCGCAATCTCCGGGACTTGCGAAGGATATATAGGGGAAGCGCGGGCGGTTGCGCGAGTCCGGGGCCGCCCAAATCCGACCCGGAATGATGGTAGAGAGCCGCCGATCGACCCGCGCCGATTCGGGGAACTCCGATGATCCTTCGCCTCGCTCTTGCTTGCGGCTTGGTTGCTTTGGCGACGGCGGCCTCGGCGCAACAGCCGGCGCCGCCCGCGGGGCCGCCGCCGGTCGTTACCCGCGACGCTTTTGGCGAGGAAACGACGCTGCCGGCCCGTACCGTGATCTTCAAAAAGGGCAGCGCCAAGTGGGAGAGCGCCTGGGAGACGGTGGTCGCGGCGTTCACGGCGGTGCGCGCAAGCGCCGACCGGCTGGGTCTGAAGGTGAACGGGTCCGCGTTCCTGATCTACCGCTCGACCGACGACGAGGGCTTCGAGTTCGAGGCCGCGTTCCCGATCGAAGCGGCGCCGGCGAGCCCGCCGGGCGGCGACATCCAGATCGGGCCGGCGCCGGCCGGGAAGGCGCTCAAGTTCGTGCACCGCGGCGCGTTCGACGGGATGGAGACGATGTACGAGTCGATCGCGAACCTGCTCGACGCCAAGGGCCTGCCGGCCGAGGATTTGTTCATCGAGGAGTTCGTCACCGATCCCCTGAGCACGAAGCCGGACGCGCTGGTGATCAACGTTTACGTGCCGCTGAATGCGAAATAGGTCCGATCGCCTCATCCTTCGAGACGCCGCGCACGCAAGTCGGCTGTAGCCGACTTGCGTACCTGTACATGCCGATGTCGGGTGAACCCGACATCGGTGCGCGGCTCCTCAGGATGAGGCCATGAATAGGGCCTCACCCTGAGGAGGCCGCCGATCTCGGGTTTACCCGAGATCGGACTTTTCATGACCAAGTCGGCAATAGCCGACTTGGTTGGCGGCCGTCTCGAAGGGTGAGGGCCAAGGTGCTGGCAGTCTTACTTTCCTTGACTCGAACAGCCGGCCCGCGTACTCGTCCCGCACTTTCGACCGACGAGCGAACCTCGCGGCCGACCGGGCTCTTTTAGAGCCCGGAGGTTACCGCCCGACAGCGCGTTGCGCCCTCGGGCGCGTTCGGCGTTGGGCGATCGAAGGAGCTTGAACGGCAAAAATGTTCGACACGCTTTCGGAACGCCTCGGCGGCATCCTCGACCGCCTCACCAAGCGCGGCGCGCTCACCGAGCGCGACGTGGACGAGGCCATGCGCGAGGTGCGCCGCGCGCTGCTCGAGGCCGACGTCGCGCTCGAAGTGGTGCGCGCGTTCATCGACCGGGTGCGGGCGCGCGCGGTCGGCGCCGACGTGATCCGTTCGGTGACACCCGGCCAGCAGGTCGTGAAGATCGTCCACGACGAGCTCGTGGAGGTGCTCGGCGCCGATGCAAAGCCCGTCGACCTCGAGGCCGCACCGCCGGTGCCGATCTTGATCGTGGGCCTGCAAGGCTCGGGCAAGACCACCACCACGGCGAAGCTCGGCAAGCGCCTCGCGGAAAAATTCAAGCGCAAGGTGCTGATGGCCTCGCTCGACACGCGGCGGCCGGCAGCGATGGAGCAGCTCGCGGTGCTCGGGCGCGAGACCGGGATCGAGGTGTTGCCGATCGTGGAAGGCCAGAGCGCCGTTCAGATCGCCCGTCGTGCGCTGGAAGCGGCGCGCCTCGGCGGCCAC
>JAHFPN010000165.1 GCA_023269635.1 Hyphomicrobiales bacterium
GGCGACCGTCGAGCCGAGCCAGAACGCAAGGTTCCACCACCGCTTGCTCGTGCGTGCGACCCAGCGGAACTCAAAGGCGACGCCGCGAAACACGAGCGCGAGCAGCATCAGGATCACCGGCAAATAGAACGCCGGCATGATCACCGCATAGGCCCGCGGGAACGCGACCCACAAGCCACCGCCGCCGAGCACGAGCCAGGTCTCGTTGCCGTCCCAGAACGGCGCCACCGAGCCCATCATCTGGTCGCGTTCGCGCTCGGACTTGGAATAGGGGAACAGAATCCCGACCCCGAGGTCGAAGCCGTCGAGAATGACGTAAAGCGCCACCGCGGTGCCGATCAGCGCGGCCCAGATCACCGGCAGATACCATTCCATCGTCGGTCTCCGTCATCCCGGCCGAGCCGCGGAGCGGCGAGAGCCGGGATCGTTTGCATTTCATCCGACCAACTGCCCGCGGTCCCGGCTCGGCGAGCTGCGCTCGCCGTCCGGGACGACGAGTTTACTTTTCAGCGTCCGCCGAGCGCCGCGCGTGCCGCCTGCTCGGCGGCCGAGAGCGGCCGGCTCGGAAGCCCGTGTTCTTCCGTCACCAGGACGCGAACGTCCGGCCCGCGCGCGATCAAGCGATTGATGTAGTAGATGCCCATCGAGAACACGACGCCGTACACGAGCACGAATAGCGCGAGCGAGACCGCGATCGACCCGCCGGGAACCGGCGAGATCGCGTCGGCGGTACGCAGCAGCCCTTGCGCGATCCAGGGTTGGCGGCCGGATTCGGTCACGATCCAGCCCGCCGCCACCGCGATGAAGCCCGCCCACCAGACGTTGGCCGCGGGCTTCAGGAACCAGCTGCTATTGAACAGCCGTCCGCGGAACCACAGCCACAGCCCGACCCAGGCCGCGCCGATCATGCCGAAGCCGATCAGCAGCATGAGCCGGAAGGAGAAGAAGACGAGCGGCACCGGCGGCCGCTCCTTCGCCGGTACGCTCTTCAGGCCCGGAAACAGCCCGTTCCAGTCACGCGTGATCACGAGCGACGCGCCCTTCGGGATCGAGAGCTCGAAGCGGTTCGCCTCCGCGCTCTCGTCCGGCCAGGCGAAGAGGTGGAAGTCGCCGGGCTTGGAGCCGTCCCAGTGCGCCTCCATGGCGGCGACCTTGACCGGCTGATATTTCGCGGTGTTCAGCCCATGCAGGTCGCCGATTACGAGCTGCAGCGGCGCCACGATGGCGGCGAAGCCGACGGCCATGCGCACCATGGTCTTGGCCTGGTCGGTGTGGCGGCCGGCGAGCAGATAGCGCGCGCCGACCGCGAGCACGACGAAGGAGGTGGTGAGATACGCCGCGGTCAGCATGTGCGCGAATCGGTACGGGAAGCTCGGGTTGAAGATGATGGCGATCCAGTCGGCCGGATAGGCGATGCCTTCGCGGATCACGTGGCCGGCCGGCGTCTGCATCCAGCTATTGGCGGAAAGAATCCAGAACGCGGAGGTCGAGGTGCCGACCGCGACCGCGATGCACGAAAACACGTGCAGCCAGGGCGGCACCCGGTTCCAGCCGAACAGCATGATCCCGAGGAAGGTGGCCTCGAGGAAGAAGGCGGTCAGCACCTCGTAGCCGATCAGCGGCCCGACCACGTTGCCGATGAAGAGCGAGAAGCGGCTCCAGTTGGTGCCGAATTGGTAGGAGAGCACGACGCCCGACACCACGCCCATGGCGAAGGAGACCGCGAAGATCTTGGTCCAGAAACGCGCCAGCAGGTGATAGTGCTCGCGGCCGCTGCGCAGCCACATCACCTCGAGCGTCGCGATATAGGCGGAGAGGCCGATGGTGAAGGTCGGGAAGATGATGTGGAAGGTGACGGTGAAGGCGAACTGGATGCGGGCGAGGAGCGCCGGATCGAATTCCATCAGGGTGCCTCCGACGGTCGAAACCGACTCGATGCGTAACCGGAAATGGTTACCGCCCGATCACGCAAGCAGTTTGATCCAAATCATCGTGCGGGGGAATTCCCCCGATTCGAGCAGCCGCGCCCTGCCGAGAATTCCCTACGGGCTTTCCACAAGCCGCGGCGGCCAGGCGCCGAGCCCTTCGGCGCTGAAACGCGCAACCATCTCAATCGGTTATCCTGATTTCCGCGCCGCCCGGCCGGGCCTTCTCATGGTACCGCGCGGCGCCATGGACAAGCGGCGGGGAAGGCGGAGACTCGCGCCCGCCCGGCCAAGCGGCCGGCGGCGCGGACGGGGCAGGCGACGCGCATTCTCGATCGCCAAATGGGGGCAATCATGGCCAAAGCGGGCAGGGACGCGTCGTCCGGATTCGGGGCGACGCTCGACAGCTATTTCGGGCTTACCCAACAGCGCACCGACGTGCGCACCGAGGCGATCGCCGGCCTCACCACGTTTCTCACCATGGCGTACATCATCTTCGTCAACCCGGCGATCCTCGCGAACGCCGGCATGGACAAGGGCGCGGTGTTCGTCGCCACCTGTCTCGCGTCCGCGGTCTGCACGCTGGTGATGGGGCTGTACGCCAACTATCCGATCGCGCTCGCGCCCGGCATGGGGCTCAACGCCTTCTTCGCCTTCACCATCGTGCTCACCTACAAGTACTCCTGGCAGCAGGCGCTCGCGGCCGTGTTCCTCTCCGGCCTCCTGTTCTTCCTGGTGTCGGTGTTCAAGATCCGCGAGTACATCATCAACGCCATTCCCTACAACATGAAGCTCGCGATCTCGGCCGGCGTCGGGCTGTTCCTCGGCATCATCGCGCTCGAGCAGGCCAAGATCGTGGTCGATCATCCGGCCACGCTGGTGACGCTCGGCGATCTGAAGAATCCGGTGGCGATCCTCTGCCTCCTCGGCTTCGTGCTGATCGCGGCGCTGAACTACCGGAAGATCCTCGGCGGCACCCTGATCGGGATCATCGTGGTGACGCTGATCGGGTTGCCGTTCGGGCTGGCGACCTATTCCGGCATCGTGTCGGCGCCGCCGTCGCTCAGCCCCACCTTCCTGCAGTTCGATTTCTCGCGCACCTTCGAGCTCTCATTCCTGATCGTGGTGTTCACGCTGTTCCTGGTCGATCTGTTCGACAATGCCGGCACGCTGATCGGCGTCACCCACCGCTCGGGCTTGCTGGACCGCCGCGGCCGGCTCGCGCGCATGCGCGAGGCGCTGATCTCCGACAGCTTCGCGGCCATGTTCGGCTCCGCGGTCGGCACCTCGACCACCACCAGCTACATCGAGAGCTCGGCCGGCGTCGCCGCCGGCGGTCGCACCGGCTTGACCGCGGTGTTCGTCGCCATCCTGTTCCTGCTCGCGCTGTTCTTCGCGCCGCTCGCGAGCATGATCCCGGCCTATGCCTCGGCCGCCGCGCTCTTGTACGTCGCCTGCCTGATGGCGCGCGGGCTGGCCGAGATGGACTGGAAGGACGTGACCGAGTACGCGCCGGCGGTGATCTGCGCGGTCGCGATGCCGCTCACCTATTCGATCGCGACCGGCGTCGGCCTCGGCTTCCTCACCTACGCGGTGGTGAAGATCCTGGCCGGCCGCAGCGAACAGGCGACCCCGGCGGTGATCGGGCTGGCCGTCCTGTTCGGCATCAAGTTCGCGGTCGGTTGATGGCACTTCTCCCTCCCCCTTGGGGAGGGTGGCCGCCGTAGCGAAGCGAAGGCGGTCGGGTGGGGGCGACCCCACCCGGCTCGCCGCTAATTGCGGCTTGCCACCCTCCCCTGAAGGGGACGGATCGACTACCTTCTGCACAGATTTTTGGTTGGAGAAGCAAGATGCCCGTGCTGAAAGGCTATGGCTCGCTGAAGCAGATCACGGAAGAGCGCGTCACCGACATGATCACCCGCCGCGTGCTGTCGGGCGACAAGACCATGATCGTCTGGTGGAGCATGCAGGCGGGCGCACATGCCGGCGCGCACCAGCACCCGCACGAGCAGATTTTCTGGATGCTCAAGGGCCGCATGGACTTCCGCCTCGGCAATGAACGGCGCACCTGCGGCCCCGGCGACGTGGCGGTGATCCCCGGCGGGGTCGAGCACGAGGCCTGGTTTCCCGAGGACACCGAGGTGATCGACGTGTTCGCGCCGCGGCGCGAAGAGTTCCTCACCGGCGAAGTGCCCGCCTATATGCGCCAGAGCCGATGAATCTCGCCGGCAAGACCGTCCTCGTCACCGGCTCGACCGACGGTCTCGGCCGGCTGGTGGCCAAGCGCCTCGCCGCCGCCGGCGCGCATGTGCTCCTGCACGGCCGCAGCCTTGAGCGAGGCGAAGAGGCGCTGAAAGATATCGGCGGCGCCAAGGCGGGGCATGCCTTCTATCAGGCCGATTTGTCTTCGCTCGCCGAGGTGCGGAAGCTCGCCACCCTGGTGTCGCGCGACCACCGGCGGCTCGACGTGCTCGTCAACAACGCCGGCATCGGCTCCGCCTCGCCCGGCAAGCAGCGCCAGATCAGCGCGGACGGCCTCGAATTGCGTTTCGCGGTGAATTACCTCGCGGGCTTTCTGCTCACTCATCTGCTGCTGCCCACGATTCGAAAGAGCGCGCCGGCGCGCATCGTGAACGTAGCCTCGCTCGGCCAGCAGGCGCTCGAGTTCGACGACGTGATGCTCGAGCGCGCCTATGACGGCGCCCGCGCCTATCGCCAGAGCAAGCTCGCGCAGATCCTCTTCACCATCGACCTCGCCGCGGAGCTGAAGGGGAGCGGCGTGACCGCAAACTGCCTGCATCCGGCGACCTTCATGGACACCAATATGGTGCGCCAGACCGGCACCAAGCCGATCTCGACCGTGGACCAGGGCGCGAACGCGGTGATGAATCTGATCGTTTCCGACGCGCTCGAAGGCCGGAGCGGGCTCTATTTCAACGGCCTGCAGGAAGCGCGTGCCAACGATCAGGCTTATGACGCCGAGGCGCGAAAGAAGCTGCGCACTCTCAGCCTGCGGCTGACCGGGCTCTAAAGGCATCCGTCATCCCGGATGCGGTGCAGCGCGCAGCGGTGCACCGCTGATCCGGGATCGTATGAGCATCGCTGATGACGATCCCGGGTCTGCAGCGCATCACTTCGTGCTGCGCTGCGCCCGGGATGACGACTACTTCCCCGCCAGCGCCTTTTTGATCGCCAGAAAATCGCGATAGGCGTGGCGCTTGGCGGCCGGCGAGCGCAACAGATACGCCGGGTGGAAGCTCGCCAGTGCCTTGATCGTGCGCGTGCCGGTGTCGAACTCGAACCAGCGGCCGCGCGCCTTGGTGATGCCCTCGGTGATGCCGAGCAGCGCCTGCGCCGACGGCCCGCCCAGGCACACGAGCATGTCGGGATTGGCAAGCTCGATCTGGCGCTTGATGAACGGCAAGCAGATCGCCGCCTCCTGCGGAGTCGGCGTGCGGTTGCCCGGCGGCCGCCACGGCACGATGTTGGCGATATAGACGTCGCCGCGCTTAAGCCCGATCGCGGCCAGCATGCGGTCGAGCAATTTGCCCGAGCGCCCGACGAACGGCAGCCCCTCGCGGTCCTCCTCGGCGCCCGGCGCCTCGCCCACGAACATCACTCGCGCGCCCGGCGTGCCGTCGGCGAACACGAGCTGGGTCGCGGTCGCGCGCAGTGCGCAGCCTTCGAAGCGGGCGAGCGTCTCGCGCAATTCGTCGAGCGTCTTGGCACGCTTCGCCGCCGCGCGCGCCTCCATCACCGCGGCATCGGGGGCCACGACATTTTCCCTCCCCCCGATTTTTTCCTTTCCCTCCCCCCTCTGGGGGGAGGGTAGGGTTGGGGGATTTTTTGACGCC
>JAHFPN010000166.1 GCA_023269635.1 Hyphomicrobiales bacterium
ACCGCCTCCCAGGCCTCTGCCTGCGCCGCGTCGACGGTGAGCGAGAAGAACACTTTCCCGTCGGTGACCACGATGTCGGAAAGCTTGCTCGAGGCCACCAGGTCCTTGCCGTCGGGGCCTTGGATCGATTTCAGCTGCTCGCGCACCGTATCCGCGGTGACGGCCATCGGTTCCTCCGCCGCCCTTACCTATAACAGCGGCGCGCCGCGTCAATTGCCGGCCGCATCACTTTCCCTCGAAGCGCGGCAGGCGCTTCTCGAGGAAGGATTTCACCCCTTCCTTGAAATCCTGCGAGGCGCCGGCCTGGCGCTGGGAATCGCGCTCGACGTCGAGCTGGGTCTTGAGATCGTTGTCGAGGCTCGCATAGAGCGCCTGCTTCATCAGCTTGTAGGCGAAGGTCGGGCCCATGGCCACGAGCGCCGCCATCTTGGCGACCTCGGCACCGAAGTTCGCGTCATCGAGCACCTTCCAGGCGATGCCCATGCGCTGGCATTCCTCGGCCGGGATCTGCTCGGCGGTGAGCGACATCGCGAGCGCGCGCTTGATCCCGACAATGCGCGGCAACAGCCAGGTTCCGCCCGCGTCGGGCACGAGGCCGATGCGCGCGAACGCTTCTTGCAGGTAAGCCGAGCGCGCGAAGATCAGAATGTCGCAGGCGAGCGCGAGATTGGCGCCGGCGCCGACCGCGGGGCCGTTCACCGCGGCGATGGTGGGGATGTGAAAGCCGACCAGCCGCCGCACCAGCGGATTATAGTCGCGGTCGAGCGAGGCGCCGGTATCGACCGGCTTGTTCTCGGCGATCACGCGCTCGGTGAGATCCTGGCCCGAGCAGAACGCACGGCCGTCGCCGGTCACGACCAGGCAGCGGATCGCCGGATTGTTCTCCACCTGATCGAGCGCGGTGCGGATGTCGGCGTGCACCTCGGCATTGATGGCGTTCAGTCGCTCGGGCCGCGCCAGCGTGAGCGTCGCCACCGCGCCGGCGACGCTGAAGCGGATGGTCTTGAAGTTCATCGCATTGCCCCCGTCATGCCTTGGCGCTCGGCCGCGCCGCGATCTCGGCGTGCCAGCGGCGTACGTTCTGCATCGTATCGGGAAGCTCGATCTTCGACAGCCGCATGAAATCCACCGTCACATAGGCGGTGATGTCGGCGACCGTGAAGCGGTTGCAAGCGGCATAGCCGCGCGTACCCAGCTCTCGGTCGAATACTTCGAGAAACCGGATCGCCTTCGGCTTGTTGGCCTCGCCCCATTCCGGCACCTGCGGCTTCTCGCGCGCGGCCATGGCCGGGTGCAGATGGCGGAACGCTTGCGACACCGGGCCATAGAAGTGCTGCTCGATCCGCCGCTGCCACATCTCGACCAGCGCGGCCTCGAGCGCATCGCGGCCGAACAGGTTCGGCTCCGGCTTGAGCATCTCGAAATAGCGGCAGATCGCGATGGTCTCGGAGATCGCAGTGCCGTCGTCGAGCACGAGCACCGGCACCCGCTGCATCGGGTTCATGGCGGTGAAGGCGTCGCCGAACTGCTCGAGCTTGCTGAGATCGACCTGCACGCGCGGGACCGCGATCCCCTTCTCGGCGAGAAAAATCCGCACCCGTCGCGGGCTCGGCGCGCGCTCGGAGTCGTAGAGTTTCATTTTCCCCTCCCGGGGGGGCAGTCGAACACGCGGTATTGCCCGCGGCAAGCGGCCGGCCCTAAGCGGCAAGGCTTCGTTAACCACGAATTTGAGCCGCGCATTAACCAATCTCCCGCAATCGTGGCCGCGATCGGCGGGACATGGCTCACACCACCATCACCGAGCCCGGGCAGGACGAGCGCACGGCGGCGGCCACCAAGGCCGCGCACGAGCGCAAGCTCAAGCTCGCGCGCAGCGTGCGCGAGGTGCGCGAGCAGCTCACCTCGACGTCCGGGGTCAAGCCCGCCTTCGACTACGAGCTATTGAAGCTCTACGCGGAAAACCGGATCAGCCATTCGCCGGCGCTCTTGCTGCTGATCTCGATCGTGGGCTTCGCCGCCAGCCTGTGGACCGGCCATACCTACGCAATTACCTCGATTCCCCTCGCGATGCTCATCCACTCGATGAACGTCGCAGCCTGCCGGCGCTTTCTCAAAGGGCCGATCAATCCAGTGGACCTCCGCCACTACCGGATGCTGTTCACCTCATTCGATCTCCTGTTCGGCATCTCGTGGGTGTTCAACATCTACATTTTCGTGGACACCAAGTCGTACGGTGCCGGCGACTTCTCGCTGTTCGCGATGCTGATGGTGGTGGCGGTGTTCTCGATGCTGGCGTCGAGCATCCAGGCCGCGGTCTATGCCGCGACCATGCCAGTGGCGGGGGCCGTTACCGTGTTCTATCTCCTTCGCGGCGCGCCGCAGGACCTCGTGCTCGCCAGCCTCACGGTCACGGCCGAAACCTACTTCATCATGGTCTCCAAGCACCTGCACGACTCCGAACTATCCACGCTCGAAGCGCGCGCGCAGTTCGACTCGTTGCTCGGAGAAATCGAGCAAGCCAAGGCCAAGTCCGACGAGGCGGCGCGGCAAGCGGAGGCTGCGAACCTCGCGAAGTCGCGCTTCCTCGCGCAGATGAGCCATGAGCTGCGCACGCCGTTGAACGCAATCCTCGGCTTCTCCGAGGTGATGAAGAGCGAGATTCTCGGGTCACACTCGACGCCGACCTATCGCGAGTACGCGACCGACATCAACGCCTCCGGGCAACATCTCCTAAATCTGATCAACGAGATTCTCGACCTTTCACGCATCGAGTCCGGCCGTTACGAGCTGAACGAGGAGGCGGTGAACCTTGCCTATGTCGCCGAAGAGTGCCGGCACGTCTTGAAGATGCGCGCCAACAACCGCGACATAGCCGTGCACGAGCTCTGCGAGCCGGATCTGCCGAAGATCTGGGCCGACGAGCGCGCGGTGCGCCAGATCTGCCTCAATCTTCTCTCCAACGCGTTCAAGTTCACGCCTCAGGGCGGCGAGGTGTGGCTCAAGGTCGGCTGGACCGCCTCGGGCGGGCAGTATCTCCTGGTGCGCGACAACGGCACCGGCATTTCCGAGGAGGAGCTACCGGTGGTGCTGTCGCCATTCGGTCAGGGTTCGAACGCGATCAAGAGCGCTGAGCAGGGGGCGGGCCTCGGCCTCCCCATCGTCAAGGGCCTGATCGATCTGCACGGCGGCACCTTCACGCTGCGCTCCAAACTGCGCGAGGGCACCGAGGTGATCGTCACTTTTCCGGCCGAGCGCGTGATGCATGCGCTCCCGCCGGTGCACGACGCTTTGCCGATCCAGCCGCGCATTCCCGACGCCGGCACCAACGCCGACGACGGCTGGCGCCGGCAGGCGTCTACGGTCTAGATTTCGCCGCCGCGCGGCTGCGAGTCGCGCCGGCGCCGCGCCAGGGAATGAAAATGCCGCTCGTTCGCGATCTCCTCGCCTGGCTCCGGTTCTACACGCTGCTGCCGATCCCGCCGATCGCGGGCGAGAGCGCGGCCGAGGCCGCTTCGCGCGCGATGCCGGAATCCGACGCGGCCGTGCAGGCGGTACCGCTGGCGGGCGCCGTGCTCGGCGCGGTCGGCGGCATCGTGCTGGTGATCGCGGCCGCGGCCCAGCTGCCGGCTTTCGTCAGCGTGGTGCTGGCGCTCGGCGCGCTCGCGGCCATAACCGGCGCCGCCGCCGAATCCGGCTTCGCCGACGCCTGCCGGCGGGCCGGCAAACGTCTTTGCCCGGACGTGAACGATGCGCGCCTCCTGCACGCGGGCGTCTCGGCACTCGTGTTCGCGCTGCTCCTGCGCGTAGCACTACTCGAAGGCTTGCTCGCGGCGGGCTCGATCAAGGCCGCGCTCGCGCTGATCGCAGCCGGCGCCGTCGCGCGCGCCGCCGCGGCGGGCGTGCCCGCCTTCGTCGCCACCGAAGCGCCCGCGGGCGAGCCCGCGGCCGCGGCGCCGGCGGCCTCCGCGCACCTGCAGTACCTCGCCCTGTTCGCACTCGCGATCGTCGCAATCGCGATTCTCCCGACCTATGGCGTCGGCGCCGCGCTCGGCGGCCTTGTCGTCGCCGTCGTGGTCGCGGCGCTCGCGGCCAACCTCGCGCAGCTCATCGGCGCCAACGGCGAGCGCGGCTTCGCCGCCGGCGTCGAGTTCGCGGCCGAGACCGCCTTTCTGTTCGCTGTGCTTGTCATCGCGCGCATTCCTTGATGGTTTGGCGCCAGACGCGGGATTCGGCGGCACTCGGCCGCCGGGCCCGCGTGAGCTCTTAAGGATTCCCTTGCGCCCGGACCGACTGCTCTGGATCGTGCTCGCCCTCTTAGCCGTCGCCACCGTGGCGCTGATTTGGCGGCACGAGGCCGGCGACGTGGCCGGGATCGATTCGGATTCGTTCGCGACCCTGGTGTGGTTCATCGTGCTCGCGCTCGTGATCGGCAGCGGGGTGCTGTCGATGTTCTACGGACGGGTGGCGGAGGCGTTCCGCGCCGCGCTGTTCTGGCTCGTGCTCGCGGCCGGGCTCGCGCTCGGCTACAGCTACCGCGTCGAGCTCCGCGCCATCGCCGACCGGATGATCGCCGAGTTCATCCCCGGGCACCCGGTGACGCGGCCGGGAACCGGACTGGTGGTCGAGGTGGTGCGCACCCGCGACGGCGAGTTCACGGTGCGCGCGGATGTGAACGGGCATCGGATCGCGATGCTGGTCGATACCGGCGCCTCGAGCGTGGTGCTGACGCCGGAAGCCGCCAAAGCCGCCGGGATTCCGCTCGAGATGTTGCGCTACGACGTGCCGATCGAGACCGCCAAGGGCCGCGGCCGCGCCGCCGCGGTGGTGATCGACAAGCTCGCGGTCGGCAGCATCGTGGAGCGCCGGGTGCCGGCGCTCATATCCGAGCCCGGCGACCTCAAGACCAGCTTGCTCGGCATGAGTTTCCTGAACCGGCTCGAATCCTTCGAGGTGCGCGCGAGCCGGCTGCTCTTGCGCGCCAAGAACGCGCGCTAGGGCGCGAGGCTCCAGAGAAACCGTAGCGCGACCAGGACCAGGAAGATCCCGAAGGCGACCTCGAGCCGCCGCCGCGGCCAGCGGTGCGCGATCATCGCGCCATAGGGCGCGACCAGCACGCTCACCGGCGCGAACAGCACGAGCCCGAGGAACGAGACATAGCCGACCGAGAACGGCGGCATCAGCGCCTGCTGCGGCCAGCCCGCCAGCATGTAGCCGATGGTGCCCGGGATCGAGATGAAGACGCCGACGCCGGACGAGGTCGCGACCGCAACATGGATCGACTGGCCGTAGAGCACCAGGAACAAGGCCGAGAACGCGCCGCCGCCGATGCCCATGAGCGCCGAGACCAGGCCGATCAAGAACCCGACCGCGATCGAGCCGGGGCGCGCCGGAAACCGGTCGCCGAAACGCCAGCTCTCGCGCCCGAACAGGAGGCGGAGCGCCATGAGCACCGTGAAGACGATGTAGATAACTTTGAGGATCGCGCTCGAGGCCACGTAGGCGACGAGTGCGCCCACGATCACGCCGAGCACCACCGGCACGGCCCAGAGTCTCAACACGTCCATGCGGACGGCGCCCTTGGCGTGATGCGCGGCGAAGGAGCGGAGCGAAGTCGGCACGATGAAGGCGAGCGAAGTGCCGACGCAGAGCTGAAAGCGCACCTCGTCCGGCACGCCGAGGACGCGAAACACCTCGTAGAGCACCGGCACGATCAGCGCGGCGCCGCCGATGCCGAGCAGTCCCGCAAAAAATCCCGCCAGC
>JAHFPN010000167.1 GCA_023269635.1 Hyphomicrobiales bacterium
CGCCGGAGCCGCCGGCGCCGCCTCCACCGCGCGCGCCGGTCCCGCTTGCGCCAGCGTCTCGACCCGCTTGCCGAGCGCCTCGATCTCGCGCGCCAAGGGCTCGATCGCACTGCGGAGATCGCCGGCCGGCGCGGCCTCGACCGCGCTCACGCGCCGTCCGAGCTCACCCACCTCGCACGCGATGTTCGCCATGGCGCGCGCCAGATCCTCGAAGCGCTCGGCGGCCTCCGCCCGGTCGCGCTTTCGCGCCGCCAGCACCTGATAGGCCATCATGGCGAACAGGAGCGCGAGCGCGAACAGGCCCGATTCGATCGCCGAGTAACCCGCGCTGAAGTGCAGCACCGCCCCGGCCGAAGCCGCGATCAACGCCATGCAAACGGCGACGAACAAGGAGCCGAGGCCTCGCATCTCGATCCGCATGCGGCCGCGCCCGGGCCGGGCCGCGATTCAGCGCTCCCAACCATAGCCGGACGACCGCTCGCGCGGAAGCGCCTCAAGCGTGCGCGCGGGTCGCTTTCTCGATGGCGACAATGCGGCCGTCGGCGATGCGCACCTGCCGGTCCATCCGGCTGGCGAGCTCGAGGTCGTGGGTGACGGCGACGATGGTCTTGCCGCGCTCGTCCACGAGGCTCCGCAACAGCTGGAACACCTGCTCGGTGGACTTGGAATCGAGGCTGCCGGTCGGCTCATCGGCGAGGATCACCGGTGGATCGTTGGCGAGCGCGCGCGCCACCGCGACCCGCTGGCGCTGGCCGCCGGAAATCTGGTCCGGCCGTTTGCTTCGATGATCCGCGAGCCCGAGCGAATCGAGCAGCGCTTCCGCCCGATCGCGGATCTCGCCGGCCGAAAGCGCGCCGAGCGCCCGCATCGGCAGGCCGACGTTCTCAGTCAAGCTGAACTCGGGCAGGAGGAAATGGAACTGGAACACGAAGCCGAGCTCGGCGAGCCGGACCCGCGCGCGCTCATCCTCGGGCATGCGGCTGGTGGATTGGCCGCGGATCAGCACGTCGCCCTCGGTCGGAAAGTCGAGCAGACCGAGAAGATAGAGCAGCGACGACTTGCCCGAGCCCGACACGCCGGTGATCGCCACGAACTCGCGCGGCACGATTTTGAGATCGACGTCCTGCACCAGCGTGACCGGCACAATGCCGGGCAGGATGCGCGTTACCTTGCGCGCCTCGATCAGGATCTCGCTCACGTCGCCCCCCGGATGATCTCGACCGGATGCACGCCGGCGGCCCTGCGCGCCGGGAAATAGCCCGCGACCATCGACGAAACGAGCGCGACCAGCGTCGCGAGCAGGTAGTGCCGTATCGTATAAGCCAGCGGCAAATAGTTGAAATCGGAGAACGGCGTGCGGATCTCCACGGTGCCGAGCCCACGGCAGAGCAGATAGCCGAGCGCCCAGCCGAAGGCGGCGCCGACGAAGCCGATCAGCAGCGCCTCGATGACGAAGATGCGGCGAACCGTTCGCTCGTTGAAGCCGAGCGACTTCATGATCGCGATGTCGCGCGCCTTCTCGTGCGTGATGGTGGAGATGATGTTGTAGGTGCCGAACGCGGCGACCAGGAGGATCGCCCCGACGATCGTGTACATGAGAATATTGCGGACCTGGATGGTGGAGAGCAGGTCCTCCTGCGCCTCCTGCCAGGACACGGATTTGTAGCCGGTCTCGGCGGCGATCTGCTGCGCCACGTCGCGCGCGGCCATCGCGTCGGCGAGGCGCACGCGGATCTCGTTCACCAGTCCGGTCTGGTTCTCTAGGATCTGCGCCGTCTTCATCAGCACGTAGGCGGAATTCTCGTCGATCTGGCGCATGCCGGAATGGAACGTGCCGACCACGGTGCCGTTGATGCGGATGGTCCCGCTGCCGGCGATCGTGAGATTGGCGCCGACCTTCGCGCTCAGCTTGTCGGCGAGACGGTCGCCGAGAATGATGGCGTTGGTGGCCCGGTACAGCGCCGGCAGCGAGCCCTGACGCATCTGCGCTATGAGCGCGGAGACCTTGCCCTCGGTGCGCGGGTCGATGCCGGTGATCGACACGGCAACGTCGCGCCCGGCGTAGCGCAAGAGCCCCTTGGACTGGACCGAAGGCGTGACCGCGCCCGGCACCCAGGCTTCGAGCGCCGCCATGGTCGCCATCGGGTTCTTGATGCCGCGCCGGCGCACCGCCGGGGTCAGCCCATGAATCTCCGCGGCGGAGAAGGCTTCCTCGCCGGGCTGCAGCGTCGGCCGGCTGCGCTCGTCGCTGATCGAGATGTGCGGCAGCGCGTTCACCAGCGTCTTGATGAAATCGTCCTGCGAGCCTTCCATCAGCGCCGCCATCATGATCGAGAAGCCGACGCCGGTGGCGACGCCCGCGATCGCGACCAGGGTCTGCCGCGCGCGCGTGCGCACGTGCGTCCAGGCGATATCGAGGACGAGGTTCATTTCGCGCCGACGGTCGCGGTGACGCTGACCCGCGCGCGGTCGGCAAGACCCGCCGGCACCGCCCCCACCACGATCTCGCCCGGCTGCAGGCCGCTGACGATCTCGGTCATGCGCGTGCCGCGGATGCCGACCTCGACCTTGCGCCTATAGGCGCGCCAGCCGTCCACCACGAATGCATGGCCGTCGCTGATCGCGGTCGTGGGCACGAGCAACACGTTGTCTTTTTCGCGCGCGATGATGTTTGCCTCCACGCTCATGCCCACGCGGAGCGGCGTGTCGTCGGGCAGCGCCATCTTGACCCGGTAGGTCTTGGCTATCGGGTCGCCGGCGGGCGTAATCTCGTTCACGGTGCCGCTCAGCGGCTGGTTCGGGAAGGCGTCGGTGCGCAACAGCACCTTCATGCCGAGCCGGACGCGCGGGATGTCTTCCTCGTTCACCTCGGCCACCACCTGCAGCGGCCGCGGCAGGCCGATGCGATAGAGCACGTTCAGGGAATCGACGATCTCGCCGACCTCGCCATCCTCGCGCAGCACCACCCCGTCCATCGGCGCCACCAGCTTGTAGTTCTCGAGCCGCTCGGTCTGCGCCGTAATCAAGGCCTGGATCGAGCGCAGCTCGGAGAGCGCCCGCTCGTGCGCCTGGGTGGTGGTGACGTTGCGCGCGATCAGCTCGGTCTGCCGCTCCACCTCGCGGCGGGCGAAGCCCTCGCGGGCTTTCAGCTCGTTCAAGGTCGCCTGCGCTTCCTTGTCGTCGAGGCGGGCGAGCACGTCACCCTTCTTGACGTCCTTGCCCTCGCAGCGGCAGCGCTCGACGATGCGGCCCTTGATCAGCGGCGTGACCTTGGACCAGCGCACCGGCTCGACCGCGCCGGTGGCGTAGACGATCTCGGCGGCGGTGCCGCGGGTGACCGCCGCGACCGTCACCGGCGTGCCGCGGCCGGCATACCAGTAGGCGAGTCCGACCGCGGCGAGCGCGACGGCGGCGACGAGCGCGGTCCGCCGCACCTGCGGCTGCGCGATCCATTCGGCGTAGCCCATTTGCCGCGCGGGCTGTTCAGGCGACGGCTTTAACAACGTGGCCTACCTTTTCGAAGATCTCACCGATTTCAGCCTCGGACACGATCAAGGGCGGCGCCACCGCGAGCGTGTCGCCCATCGCCCGGATCATCAGGCCCTCGTCGAAGAACGCGCGCTCCATCGCCTCATAGCCGCGCTTGCCGACCGCGTCCGGCCGCGACGCGAGATCGATGCCGGCGACGAGGCCTATGGTCCGGATATCTAGGACGTTCGGCAGCCCCTTCAACCCCATGGCGGCGTCGGCCCATTTCGGCTCGAGCCCTCTCGCGCGCTCGACCAAGCGCTCGTCGCGATAGAGATCGAGGGTCGCGAGCGCGGCGGCGCAGGCGAGCGGATGCCCCGAATAGGTGTAGCCGTGAAACAGCTCGATCACGTGCTCCGGCCCCTTCATGAAAGCGTCGTGGATGGTTTTCCGCGCGATCACGCCGCCCATGGGCACGGTGCCGGAGGTGATGCCTTTGGCGAAGCTGACGAGATCCGGCACCACGCCGTAGCGCTCGGCCGCGAACATATAGCCCAGCCGGCCGAAGCCGGTGATGACCTCGTCGAAGATCAAGAGGATTCCGTATTTGTTGCAGATCGCGCGCAACCGCTCGAGATAGCCCTTGGGCGGCGGCAGGACGCCGGTCGCGCCCGGCATCGGCTCGACGATCACGGCGGCGATCGTCGAGGCATCGTGCAGCGCAACGATGCGCTCCAATTCGTCGGCGAGATGCGTGCCCCATTCCGGCTCGCCCTTGGTGAAGGCTTGCTTCTCGCGATTGTACGTGTGCGGCAGGTGATCGACCCCGGCCAAGAGCGAGCCGAAGTAGCGCCGGTTCGCCACGATGCCGCCGACTGAAATCCCGCCGAAGCCGGCGCCGTGATAGCCGCGCTCGCGGCCGATCAGCCGCGTGCGCGTGCCCTCCCCGCGCGCCGCATGATAGGCGATGGCGATCTTGAGCGCGGTGTCCACCGCTTCCGAGCCGGAATTGCAAAAGAACACGTGATCGAGATCGCCGGGCGCGAGCGCCGCGATGCGGCTCGCGAGCTGGAACGCGAGCGGATGCGCGAACTGGAACGGCGGCGCGTAGTCGAGCACGCCGGCTTGCGCCTGGATCGCGGCCACGATCGGCTCGCGGTTATGGCCGGCGTTGCAGCACCAGAGCCCCGCGGTCGCGTCCAGGATCGGCCGTCCCTCGGGCGAGAAATAGTGCATGTCCTTGGCGCGGGCGACCAGGCGCGGCCGCTGCTTGAACGCCCGGTTGGCGGTGAACGGGAGCCACAAGGCCTCGAGGTCGTTCGGTTGCAACGGTTTCGGCGCGACGCGCGACATTGCTAATCTCCCGGAGCGCACCCTAGCAGCGCAAGCCGACGCCTCAAGCGTTGCGCTCCCTGGACTTCCAGCCCGGCGGTAACCTGCTGGAAACCCGAAGAAAAGGTTTGTTTACCCTGTTTTGCCAAGCTGCGGACGGTTTCGGGGCCGCGTGAGCCTCTTAAGTTCGTCCGCGTCGAGGGGTCGCCCGGACATGTCAGGTAGCAGGGGCTCGCCCGAGCCCGTTCGCGTTCTCATCATCGACGACGATCCGGCGACGCGCCGCAATCTCGCGGCCGCGCTGGCGTCGCTGGCAAGCACGCCAACCGAAATCCGCGAGGCCACGAGCCTCGAGGCCGGGCTCGCGGTCGCACGCGAGCGCGCGCCCGACGCCGCCGTGGTCTCGCTCGATCTCGGCGGCGGGGCCGAGACGGTCGCGGCACTTCGCCGCGCCGGCATCGCGGGCCCGTTGCTCGCCATCAGCCGCCAGGGCTCGGTCACTGTGGCGATCGAGGCGATCCGCGCCGGCGCCGACGACTTCGCGGTCAAGCCGTTCCGCCCCGCCGAGCTCGCGCGCCGCCTCGCGCTCGCGCTCGAAAATTCCGGCACCTGCGAGCGCGCGATGCCCGCCAACGCCGAACCCATGACCGACGGCTTCGAGGGCTTCATCGGCGCATCGGACGCGATGCGCGCGGTCTATGCGCAGCTCGCCCGCGTCGCGCCCTCCAAGGCTCCGGTGTTCATCACCGGCGAAAGCGGCACCGGCAAGGAAATCGCGGCCGAGGCGATCCACGCGCGCTCAGCTTCCGCGCGCGGTCCGTTCATCGCGTTGAACTGCGGCGCGATCCCGCGAGAGCTGATGGAGCGCGAGATCTTCGGCCACGTGAAGGGCGCCTTCACCGGCGCGCACGAGGACCGGCCGGGCGCGGCCGAGCTCGCGCACGGCGGCA
>JAHFPN010000168.1 GCA_023269635.1 Hyphomicrobiales bacterium
AATATCGTTGACCTTCTCGTAGTCGGCCGGCTTGTGCTCCGGCGCGAGGAAGCGCGCGCCGCCCTTGTCCGCGTACCAGGCGTCGGCGCCCTCCTGCTCGAAGGCGTCGCCGATGCGCTGGTTCACGCGCGCATCCTTCAGGATCCCCTGCTTCTCCTTATGCACGAACACGCTGATCGGCACGCCCCAGGCCCGCTGGCGCGAGATCACCCAGTCCGGCCGCGCCTCGATCATGCCGGTGATGCGATTCTCGCCGGCGGGCGGCACCCATTGCACGGCCTTGATGCCGTCGAGCGCGCGCTTGCGCAGCGTGTCGCCCGGGCCCGCGATGTCCTTGTCCATCGCGATGAACCATTGCGGCGTATTGCGGAAGATCACCGGCTTCTTCGAGCGCCAGGAGTGCGGATATTGGTGCTTCAGCCGCCCGCGCGCGATCAGCATGCCGGCGTCTTTGAGCGCGTTGATCACCGCCGCGTTGGCGTCGCCCTTCTCGCCCTTGTCGGTGAGCACGCGCTTGCCCTCGAAGCCCGGCGCCTCCTTGGTGAAGCGGCCATCGGCGTCGACCGTGAACGGAATTCTGGTTTCGATGCCGCGAGCCCGCAGATTCGCGTCGTTGGCGGCCCAAACGTCAAAGTCCTCGCGGCCGTGGCCGGGCGCGCTGTGCACGAATCCGGTGCCATCCTCGTCGGTGACATGGTCGCTTTCGAGCAGCGGAATATCAAACTTGTAGTTAAGCTGGTGCAATGGATGAGCGCATACAAGCGCGGCCAGCTCAGCAGCATCAACGGCTCGCAGCTTTCGGTAAGAGGCAATTCGAGCCTCTTTACACACATCCTCGGCAAGCTTGTCCGCCAAAACAATTCGCATGCCTTTGCTTGCCCAGTTTCCTTCGGGCGCCTCGGTGATTTCATAAAGCCCATAGTGAATCTTCGGAGAAAATGAGATGGCGCGATTACCAGGGATCGTCCAAGGGGTCGTAGTCCAAATTACGATGTCAGCCTCGCGAAGATCTTCTGCCGGAAGAATATCTTCTTGACTTGGAGTATCTCTGGTCCACTTCCAACGTCGGACGATCGGAAACTTCACCCACACCGTGTCGCTGGTGTAGTCCTCGTACTCGACCTCGGCTTCGGCCAGCGCGGTCTTCTCCACCACCGACCACATCACCGGCTTTGAGCCGCGATAGAGCTGGCCGCTCATGGCGAACTTCATCAGCTCGCGCGCGATCGCCGCCTCCGCGTCGAAGCTCATGGTGGTGTAATACGTGTCCCAGTCGCCCTCGACGCCGAGGCGCATGAACTCCGCGCGCTGCACGCCGATCCAGTGGTCGGCGAACTCGCGGCACTCGCGCCGGAACTCGACGATCGGCACCCGATCCTTGTCCTTGCCCTTGGCGCGATACTCCTCCTCGACCTTCCATTCGATCGGCAAGCCGTGGCAATCCCAGCCCGGCACGTAATTGGAGTCCCAGCCTGCCATCTGGTGCGTGCGCGTGACGATGTCCTTGAGGATCTTGTTCAGCGCCGTGCCCATATGGATGTTGCCGTTGGCGTAGGGCGGGCCGTCGTGCAGGATGAAGCGCTTGCGGCCCTTGCTCGCTTCGCGCAGGCGCTGGTAGAGCCCGATCTTCTCCCAGCGCGCCAAGATCGCGGGCTCGAGCTCGGGCAGCGCCGCGCGCATGGGAAAATCGGTCTGCGGCAGGAACAGCGTCGCGCTGTATTCGGCGGCTTTGGCGGTCATGGACGGATCTCGCGAACTGGCTCGGGGACAGTAACGGCTGATCGGTGCCGGCCCCGCCCGTGCCGAAGGCTCAGGCGGATGCCGGGCCCGTAATTCGCGAAATCGCCGTTGCCGGTATCGAGCGCGCGTCCATGCGTGCCTAGTAGCAGGCGCGCCCGCGGCCGACAAGACCGCCCATCATTCCGCGTGCTTTGCCAGAATTGCGCGCGCTTTGTCGGCGTCGCGCTTCATTTCGGCGATCAGCGCTTCCACCGATTCGAACTTGGCCTCGGGCCGGATGAAATCGACGAACTCGATTGTGAGCGCCTGCGCGTAGAGCTCGCCGGAATAGTCGAACAGATACACTTCCAGCAAGGGCGCGCCATCATCGAACTGCGGCCGGCGGCCGAAGCTCGCGACCGCGTCATGGCCCTCCTCCCCAAGATAGGCGCGGACCGCGTACACGCCGTGCTTCAGCCCGCAGGCCGGATCGAGCGAAATGTTCGCGGTGGGAAAACCGAGCTCGCGCCCGCGCTGCGCGCCGCGGCCGACCTCGCCCTCGACAAACCAGGAATGGCCGAGAAGCTTGGTCGCCTCGCGGACGCGGCCGGTTTCGAGCGCAGCGCGCACCATGCCGGAGGAGACCGGCTTGCCGCCCGTCATCAGCGGCTTCACCAACTGCACCGAGAACCAATGCTCCGCACCCTGTTCCTTCAGGAAATCGGGCGTGCCCTGCCGCCGCCGGCCGAAATGGAAATCTTCGCCCACCACCACGCCGCTCATCGCGAGCCGCCGCACCAGGATCTCGGTGACGAAATCCTGGGCCGGCAGGCTCGCGAGCTTGGCGTCGAACTTCATCACCGCCGCGCCGTCGAGCCCGGCGTCGGCGAGCAGCCGAAGCTTCGCCTCTTCCGGCGTCAGCCGGAACAGCGGCTCGTTCGGACGGAAGTGCATGCGCGGATGCGGCTCGAAGGTGAGCGCCATCGACGGCACCCGCTCCTCCGCCGCGGCCGCGACCGCGGCGTCGATCACCGCACGATGGCCGCCGTGCACGCCGTCGAAATTGCCGATCGCGACGATCGCGCGCCGGAGCTTGGGCGGAACGGGGTCGCCGTCGCGCACCACCGTGAAGGTGGAAGGGATCGGAGGCGGAACTGGCATGGGATCAGGGTTCGGCGGGGGCGGCACCGTACTGCGGGGGCTTCTTGCTCGGCAAGGGTCGGCGGTTGCTTGCGGTAACCGGCGGTGCCCGGAAATTAACCCAAAATCAAGCGTGGCCGCCTACGTTTTCCTACGGTTGGGACGGCCCGCATCGGCGCGGTGCCGCCGGCGCGGTTACGGCCGAAGAATCGGCTCCGGTGTCAGGGCCGCGCAAGAGACACGCGTGACGGAGCGGACCCGATGGCGGTCGACAACTCCCTGCCCATCCTCGTCGTCGACGACTACAAGACGATGATCCGGATCATTCGGAATCTCCTGAAGCAAATCGGATTCGAGCAGGTGGACGAGGCGACGGACGGCTCGGAGGCGCTCGCCAAGATGCGGGGCAAGCGCTACGGCCTGGTGATCTCCGACTGGAACATGGAGCCGATGACCGGCTACGAGTTCCTGCAGGAAGTACGCGCCGATCCCCAGCTCGCGCCGACGCCCTTCATCATGGTCACGGCCGAGTCGAAGACCGAGAACGTGATCGCGGCCAAGAAAGCCGGCGTCAACAACTACATCGTCAAGCCGTTCAACGCGCAGACCTTGAAGACCAAGATCGACGCCGTATTCGCCGCTTGAGTCGCGCGCGGCAGGGTTCGGCGAGACGCCATGTCGCAAGAGAATATCGAAAAACTCGATCGCATCGTCGCGCACCTGAAGCAGAAGCGGGATGAACAGGTCTCGCTCCGCGACACCGCCGTCCTTGCCGCGACCATGGTCGAGGCGCTGCACGGCTATCATCGGTCGTTGAACTCGAACATCGAGCGCGAGCTGCGGGACATCGTGGGCTACATCGCGCGCCTGCGGCAGGAGATCGGCGCGTTGCGGCCGAACGAGCTGCACCGCGTTCACATTCCGGCCGCCGGCAACGAGCTCGCCGCCATCGTGCAGACCACCGAAGTCGCCACCAACAACATCATGGAACGGGCCGAGGCCGTGATGTCGGTGGAGCTCATGGATCTTTCCGCCTAGAAGGCGTTCGTAAACGCGCGGATGCTGGCGGTGATCGAAGCCTGCTCGTTCCAGGACATCACCGGGCAGCGCATCGCCAAGGTGGTCGAGACCCTGGAGCGGATCGAGCAGCGCATCGCCCGCTTCGCCTGCGCGACCCGTATCGCCGACGCCGACGGCCATCCCAGCGAACACGAAGCGGCGCTCGCCGGGCGCAAGCAGCGCCTGTTGTTGCACGGTCCGGCCACCGCCGACTCCGGCAATGGCCAGGGCGACATCGATTTTCTGCTGGCGGCCAAGAAGCCGACCGTGACCCAGGCCGAGATCGACAAGCAGTTCGTCTGAGCCGGGCCGTTACCAGGCCAGCCTTCTGATCACCGCCGCCGGCCAGGCGCCGCCGTCCGCGAACAGCCGCACCATCCGCTCCGGGTCGAGCTCCCCGCGCGCGTCGAGCACTTCCGCCGCGTGGATGCCGCCAAACACGAACACGCTGTCGAAGCCCTGCGTGGCCGCACCCAGGAGATCGGTGTGCACGCCGTCGCCGATCGCGAGCACGCGCGCGGGCTCCGACTTCCGGCCGCGGATTTCAGCCGCACGTCCGAGCGCCGTGCGATAGACCGATGCGTGGGGCTTGCCGGCGTAGATCGTCTCGCCGCCGAGCGCGACGTAGCGCTCGGCGAGCGCGCCCGCGCACCAGACCAGCTGGTCGCCGCGCTCGACCATGATGTCGGGATTGGCGCAGATCATGGGCAGCCCGCGGGCGCGCATGCCGGCCAGCAATTCGCGATAGTCGTCCGCCGTTTCCCGCGTGTCGTCGAACAGGCCGGTGCAGACCACGAGCTCAGCTTCCTCGATTGGCACCAGCGTCACGTCGAGCCCTTCGTAGTTCGGATGATCGCGCTCCGGGCCGAGGTGATAGAGCCGCACGCCCGGCCACTTCTTCAGCTCATCGCGCGTCACGTCGCCCGAGCCGATGATCGCGTCATAGGCTTGGTGCGGAACCTGCATGCGGTCGAGCATCTTCTTGATCACCGCGCCCGGCCGCGGCGCGTTGGAGATCAGGATTACCGTGGCGCCGCCGGCGCGCGCGTTCTCCAGCGCCGCCACGGCGTCGGGGAACGCGGCGACGCCGTTGTGCACTACGCCCCACACGTCGCACA
Organism: Hyphomicrobiales bacterium; assembly: GCA_023269635.1. GTDB lineage: Bacteria > Pseudomonadota > Alphaproteobacteria > Rhizobiales > Xanthobacteraceae > JAHFPN01. The sequence continues at coordinate 5,037 of JAHFPN010000168.1, forward strand.
GGATCAGCTCGTAGCGCGAGGCGATCGGGCCAAGTCCCGCGATCACGGGCGGCACGGCGGCTTTCAGCATGAAACGGCCCGGCTCAGGAACGCGGCCCGGGCGCCGGTGCCGCACGGACCACGGCCGGTTCGCGTTCTTCGACCACGTCAATGAGGAATTTCTCGCTCTCATCCGGCTCGTCGGCGCGGCGCGAGGCCATCACCTCGGCGCGCACCGGCCGCGGCGGCGCGAACAGGAAGCCCTGGCCGTAGCGCACGTCGTGATCGAGCAGGTCCACCACCGTGCCCTCGCTTTCGATCTGCACCACCACGAGATCGATGCCGTGGCGGCCGAGGAGATCGGCAAGGTCCGCCGGATGGATCGGCGCGCCCCGCCCGCGGCTCCGCTGCAGCATCAGCTCGCTCGGAACCTTGAAGAAGCGCACGCCGCGCTCGGCCAGCGCGCGCGGATCGAGCTTCAAGTCCTCGACCCGGTCGACCGCGAAACGGAATCCGCGCTCGGCCAGCGCCGAGAGGCCGTCCAGCTCGGCCGGGCCGAGCACGCGGAACGCGGCTTGCGCGATCTCGATGACGATCGAAGCGGCGAGCGCGCGGTTGGCTTAGAGCAGACCGAGCAGATCGGGAAACACCGCCGCATCCGCGAGCGTCTCGGGCGCCATGTTGAGGAACATGCCGATGTCGCGGTTCTTGGC
>JAHFPN010000169.1 GCA_023269635.1 Hyphomicrobiales bacterium
CCCATGGCTCGAGCCAAGATCGCCCTCATCGGTGCCGGCCAGATCGGCGGCACGCTCGCGCTGCTGGCGGGCCTGAAAGAGCTCGGCGACGCGGTGCTGTTCGACGTGGTCGAGGGCGTACCCCAGGGCAAGGCGCTCGACATCGTGCAGTCCTCGCCGGTGCTGGGCTTCGACATGAAGCTCCTCGGCACCCAATCCTACGAGGCGATCGAGGGCGCCGACGTCGTGATCGTCACCGCCGGCGTGCCGCGCAAGGCCGGCATGAGCCGCGACGACCTCCTCGGCATCAATCTCAAGGTCATGGAGCAGGTGGGAGCTGGAATCGCGAAATACGCGCCCAACGCGTTCGTGATCTGCATCACCAACCCGCTCGACGCCATGGTCTGGGCGCTGCAGAAGAGCTGCGGCCTGCCGCGCAACATGGTGGTCGGCATGGCCGGGGTGCTGGACTCGGCGCGCTTCCGCTATTTCCTGGCCGACGAGTTCAACGTCTCGGTCGAGGATGTCACCGCGTTCGTGCTCGGAGGCCACGGCGACACCATGGTGCCGCTGGTGCGCTATTCGACCGTGGCCGGCATTCCGCTGCCCGATCTGGTGAAAATGGGCTGGACCACCCAGGCGCGCCTCGACGCCATCTTGCAGCGCACCCGCGACGGCGGCGCCGAGATCGTGAACCTGTTGAAGACCGGCTCCGCCTTCTATGCGCCGGCGGCCTCGGCGATCACCATGGCCGAGAGCTTCCTGCGCGACAAGAAACGCGTGCTGCCCTGTGCCGCCTGGCTCAACGGCGAGTATGGCGTGCGCAACCTCTATGTCGGCGTACCGGTGGTGCTCGGCGCCAAGGGCATGGAGCGCGTGGTCGAGATCGAGCTCGACAAGGCCGAGCGCGCTATGTTCGACAAGTCGGTGGCGGCGGTGCAGGGCCTGGTCGATGCCTGCATCAAGATCGCGCCCGATCTCGGGAAATGACCTCCATCTGTCATCCCGGATGCGGTGCAGCGCGAAGCGGTGCACCGCTGATCCGGGACGACAGGTAGGTAGGCGCGCTGCATGAACATCCACGAGTACCAGGCCAAGGCGCTGCTCGCGGCGTTCGGGGTGCCGGTGCCGCGCGGAATTCCGGCGATGTCGGTTGCCGATGCGGTCAAGGCCGCGCGCGAACTCGGCGGGCCGGTGTGGGTGGTCAAGGCCCAGATCCATGCCGGCGGCCGCGGCAAGGCCGGCGGCGTCAAGGTGGTGAAATCCCTGGAAGACGTGGAGCGGGAAGCCAAGCGGTTGCTCGGCTCCGTGCTGGTCACGCACCAGACCGGCCCGCAGGGCAAGGAAGTGAACCGGCTCTTGATCGAGGAGGGCGCCGCGATCGAGCGTGAGTTCTATCTTTCGCTGCTGGTGGACCGCGAAAGCTCGCGCGTCGCCTTGGTGGTCTCGACCGAAGGCGGCGTGAACATCGAGGAGGTGGCGGCCGCCAGCCCTGAGAAAATCCTCACTTTCTCGATCGATCCGGTCGCCAACATCTGCCCCTATCACGTGCGGCGGGTGGCGAAGGCGCTCGGGCTCTCGGAGATCCAGCCGAAGCAACTGAGCGCGCTGCTAGGCAACCTTTATGCGGCCTTCACCGCGAAGGACATGAGCCTCTTGGAGGTAAACCCGCTCATCCTCACCAAGAGCGGCGAGCTCGTCTGCCTCGACGCCAAGGTCGGCTTCGACGACAACGCGCTGTTCCTGCATCCCGAGATCGCGGCGCTGCGCGACATCAGCGAGGAAGACCCGAAGGAAGTCGAAGCCACGAAATCCGATCTCAATTACATCGCGCTCGACGGCACCATCGGCTGCATGGTCAACGGCGCCGGGCTCGCCATGGCGACCATGGACATCATCAAGCTCTATGGCGAGGCGCCGGCGAACTTTCTCGACGTCGGCGGCGGCGCCACCAAGGAGAGGGTCGCGGCTGCGTTCAAGATCATCACCGCCGACCCCAAGGTGAAGGGGATTCTGGTCAATATCTTCGGCGGCATCATGCGCTGCGACGTGATCGCGGAAGGCGTGATCGCCGCGGTGAAGGAAGTCGGGCTGCAAGTGCCGCTCGTGGTGCGGCTCGAAGGCACCAATGCCGAGCTCGGCAAGAAGATGCTCGTGGAGTCCAAGCTCAACCTGTTGCCGGCTGACGACCTCGACGACGCCGCGCAAAAGATCGTCAAGGCCGTGCAAGGGGCGAAACGATGATCCGGCAGATCGTTCCCCGGCCGAGCGAGCGCGTGATAACGCGCGAGCGAGAGCCGGGGTCCAGGGCTGCTTGCTCGGCGCGACTTGCCCCTGGGCCCCGGGTCTCGCGTCGCCGGCGCGACGCTCGGCCCGGGAACGGGCGGAGTGAAGCCTAATGTCCATCCTGGTCGACAAGAACACCCGCGTCATCTGCCAGGGCATCACCGGCAAGAACGGTACCTTTCATTCCGAGCAGGCGATCAAGTACGGGACCAAGATGGTGGGCGGCGTGGCGCCGGGGAAGGGCGGCTCGACCCACCTCGGGCTCCCGGTATTCGACACGGTCGCGGAGGCGCGCGCCAAGACCGGCGCCGATGCGAGCGTGATCTATGTACCGCCGGCGGGCGCCGCCGACGCGATCGCGGAAGCGATCGACGCCGAGGTGCCGCTCATCGTCTGCATCACCGAGGGAATCCCGGTCTTGCATATGGTGAAGGTGAAGCGCTCGCTCAGCTGCTCGAAGTCGCGGCTGATCGGCCCGAATTGCCCGGGGGTGATGACCGCGGGCGAATGCAAGATCGGCATCATGCCGGGCTCGATCTTTGAACCCGGCAAGGTCGGCATCGTCTCGCGCTCGGGTACGCTCACCTACGAGGCCGTGTTCCAGACCACGCGCGCGGGCCTCGGCCAGACCAGCGCGGTCGGCATCGGCGGCGACCCGGTGAAGGGCACCGAGTTCATCGACGTGCTCGAGATGTTCCTGGCCGACAAGGCGACCGAGGCGATCGTGATGATCGGCGAGATCGGCGGCTCGGGCGAGGAGGACGCGGCCCAGTTCCTGAAGGACGAGGCCAGGCGCGGGCGCAAGAAGCCCTGCGTCGGCTTCATCGCCGGCCGGACCGCGCCGCCGGGCCGCCGCATGGGCCATGCCGGCGCCATCATCTCCGGCGGCAAGGGCGATGCCGAGTCCAAGATCGCGGCGATGGAAGCGGCCGGCGTTCGCGTCTCGCCCTCGCCGGCGCGCCTCGGCAAGACTTTGGTCGAGGTGTTGAAAGGCCGATAAATCGGCCCTTTCGCGGCCTTGGTCCGGTGCAACGCCGCCGTCAGCGAGGCCGGCTAGGCTTTGCGGCTCCGGCAAGAAACTTGCAAATCCCTATATTAGGACCGGATTGAACCGGACGCTGAACCGGATTTGGCGATGGCGCGCGAAGACAAGAACGAAGCTTTCTTGAGGACCTCGTTCCTCTATGGCGGCAACGCCGCCTATATCGAAGACCTCTACGCCCGCTTCGAGCAGAACCCGGCGTCGGTGGACGCCGGCTGGCGCGAATTCTTCGCGGCCTTGAAGGACGAGCGCGCGGACGTGATCAAGAGCGCGCGCGGCGCGTCCTGGAAGCAGCCGGGCTGGCCGATCGTCGCCAATGGCGAGCTGGTGGCGGCGCTCGACAGCAACTGGATCGAGGTCGAAAAGGCGCTCGGCGACCAGGTACGCGCCCGCGCCCAGGTCAGCGGCGTCGAGCTCTCGGTCGCCGACGTGCAGCAGGCGACCCGCGATTCGGTGCGGGCGCTGATGCTGATCCGCGCCTTCCGCATCCGCGGCCATCTTGCCGCCGATCTCGATCCGCTCGGGCTCGAGCCCGTGAAGCCGCACGAGGAGCTCGATCCCACGGCTTACGGATTCAGCGAGGCCGACCACGACCGGAAGATTTTTCTCGATCACGTGCTCGGGCTCGAGTTCGGCAGTTTGCGCGAAATTCTTGCAATTCTGAAGCGCACCTATTGCCGGACGCTCGGCGTCGAGTTCATGCACATCTCCGATCCGGCGCAGAAGGCCTGGCTGCAGGAGCGCATCGAAGGCCCGGACAAGGAGATCAGCTTCACCCGCGAAGGCAAGCGCGCGATCCTGAACAAGCTCGTGGAGGCGGAAGGGTTCGAGAAATTCTGCGACCTCCGCTTCACCGGCACCAAGCGCTTCGGGCTCGACGGAGCCGAAGCCATGATCCCGGCGCTCGAGCAGATCATCAAGCGCGGCGGCGCGCTCGGCGTGAAGGAGATCGCGATCGGCATGGCGCACCGCGGGCGGCTCAATGTGCTGGCGCAGGTGATGGGAAAGCCGCAACGCGCGATCTTCCACGAGTTCAAGGGCGGCTCGATCATGCCCGACGAGGTGGAAGGCTCGGGCGACGTCAAATATCACCTCGGCGCCTCGAGCGACCGCGAGTTCGACGGCAACAAGGTGCATCTTTCGCTGACCGCGAACCCATCGCACCTGGAAGCCGTGATCCCGGTCGTGCTCGGCAAGGTGCGCGCCAAGCAGGATCAATATGGCGCGACGCCCGACGACCGCACCTCGGTGATGCCGCTGCTGATCCACGGCGACGCCGCGTTTGCCGGCCAGGGCGTGGTGGCCGAATGCTTCGGCCTTTCGGGCTTGCGCGGGCATCGCACCGGCGGCTCGGTGCATTTCATCGTCAACAACCAGATCGGATTCACCACCAACCCGCGCTATGCGCGCTCCTCGCCCTATCCTTCCGACGTCGCCAAGATGATCGAGGCGCCGATCTTCCACGCCAACGGCGACGACCCGGAGGCGGTGGTGTTCGCCGCGAAAGTGGCGGCCGAGTTCCGCCAGAAATTCCAGAAGCCGGTGGTCGTCGATATGTTCTGCTACCGGCGCTTCGGTCACAACGAAGGCGACGAGCCCGCGTTCACCCAGCCCCTGATGTACAAGAAGATCCGCGCGCACCCGACCGCGGTCGAGATCTACGGCCAGAAGCTGGAAGCCGCCGGCTTGGTCACCGCCGGCGAAATCGAGAAGATGCAGGCCGACTGGCGCGCGCGGCTCGATGCCGAGTTCGAGGCGGGCCAGGGCTACAAGGCCAACAAGGCCGACTGGCTCGACGGCCGCTGGGCGGGGATGAAGGCCGGGGGCGGACTGGACGAAGCGCGCCGCGGCGTCACCGGGATCGAGCTCGAGACCCTGGAAGAGATCGGCCGAAAGATCACGGCGGTGCCCGACGGCTTCAATGTTCACCGCACCATCGCCCGTTTCCTCGAAAGCCGGCGCAAGACCATCGAGGCGGGCGAACGCATCGATTGGTCCACCGCCGAGGCGCTGGCCTGCTGCTCGCTTCTGCTCGAGGGGCACCCGGTGCGGCTCGCCGGCCAGGACAGCGAGCGCGGCACTTTCTCGCAGCGCCATTCGGTGCTGATCGACCAGGGGAACGAGAGCCGGTATCTGCCCTTCAACCACGTGCGCGAGGGCCAGGCCCGCTTCGAGGTGGTTAACTCCATGCTGTCCGAGGAGGCGGTGCTCGGCTTCGAGTACGGCTACTCGCTGTCCGAGCCGCGGGCGCTCACGATGTGGGAGGCGCAATTCGGCGACTTCGCCAACGGCGCGCAGGTCATGATCGACCAGTTCATCTCGTCCGGTGAGCGCAAGTGGCTGCGCATGTCGGGCCTGGTCATGCTCTTGCCGCACGGTTACGAGGGCCAG
>JAHFPN010000032.1 GCA_023269635.1 Hyphomicrobiales bacterium
CCTCCACGATCTTCTGGTGGCGCCGCTGGATCGAGCACTCGCGCTCGAACAGATGAATCGCGTTGCCGTGCTTGTCGCCGAGCACCTGAATCTCGATATGGCGCGGGTTCTCGATGAATTTCTCGATGAATACCCGCGCGTCGCCGAAGCTCGCCTGCGCCTCCGAGCGCGCGCGCGCGAGCCCCTCGGCCACCTCGGCGCGGCTCTGCGCGATCCGCAAGCCCTTGCCGCCGCCGCCGGCCGAGGCCTTGATCATCACCGGGTAGCCGATCTCCTCGGCGATCTTCAGCGCGTGCTTCTCGTCCGCGACCTCGCCGAGGAAGCCGGGCACGGTCGGGACCTTGGCCTTGGCTGCGAATTTCTTGGATGCGATCTTGTCGCCCATGGCCGCGATCGCGCGCGGACTTGGGCCGATGAAGACGATCCCGGCCTCGGCCAGCGCCTCGGCGAAGGCGGCGCGCTCGGAGAGAAACCCATAGCCCGGATGCACCGCTTCGGCGCCGGTCGCCTTGCACGCGGCGACAATTTTTTCGATCAGCAGATAGGATTGCGCCGCCGGCGGCGGGCCGAGCGCCATGGCCTCGTCCGCCATCTCGACGTGCAGCGCGTCCTGGTCGGCGTCGGAATAGACCGCGACCGTCTTGATGCCGAGCCGCTTCGCGCTCTTGATCACTCGGCAAGCGATCTCGCCGCGATTGGCGATCAGGATTTTCTGGAACATGCCCCCGGCCTACGCGCTACAGGCAGCCGGTTTGCGGCGCGCCTTGGACCTTGTCAATCGGCCGCAGGCTCGGCGCGCGCGGCTCAACCGGCGCCCGCCGCGCCGAGCAGCAGGAAATAGACCGCCGCCCCGGCCGCGGTCGGCGCGCCGAGCCCCAACGCGAGCGCCAGTCCGAATCCCCGCCCGCCGAGCGCCGCGCCGGCCACGAACTTGAACAGATTGTTGGCGGCGACCGCCAAGAGAATTCCGACCGCCGCCGCCGCCGGCGTGAGCTGCCCGGGCGCCAGCTGCGACATCGCGTAGGTCGTCGAATCGGTATCGCCCATGCCGATGACCACATTGGCCGCGATCGCCGCGGCCGGGCCGAACAGCGCGCCGACCGCGCGGGTCCCGAACAGGACGCCGCCGAGCAGGAGCGCGAGCCCGATTGTCTCCTGCAGCGAGAACGGATTGCGCAGCTCGAAGCCGCCACCGGCGCCGCCCTGCAGGTTGCGCCTTGCCAGCAGGAGCACGATCAGAATTGCGACCGTGAGCCCCGCGAGCAGCGGCGCCACCACCCGGGCCGCGACCTCCTGGTTCAGCACGCCGATCAGCACCAGCGTGCGGCCGAAGGCGACCGCGCTCCCGAGCGTGGCGCTCGCCGCCAGCAATCGCCCGTCCGCCTCGCGCGCCGCCGCGCGGCGCGCCGCGGTCATGGTCACCGCGGTCGAGGACACCAGCCCGCCGGCCGCGGCCGCCGCCAGCAGGCCGCGCTCGGCGCCGAGCGCCTTGGCCGCGGCGTAGCCGAGGAACGACACGCCCGCGAGCACCACGGCAAGCAGCCATATTTGCCGCGGATTGATCCCGCCGAACGGCCCGAAGCTCTGGTCCGGGATGATCGGCAGCGCCAGGAACGTCATCGCCGCCAGCACGATCCCGGCGCGCAGCTCGGGCCAGCTCACGCGCGCGATCCAGCCGTGCAGCGACTCGCGCGCCGCCAGCACGCTCACGACCGCGACGCCGGCCGCCGCCGCCACCACCTCGTTGCCGATCACCGCATAGATGCCGAGCGCGAACAGCCCGATCGCCGCCACCAGGGTGGTGGCGCCGTAACTCTTGTCCTTCTGGGTTTCGCGGAACCGGAACAGCGTGAACGCGCCGGAGAAGACCAGAACGCCGACCGCGAGCACGATTGCGGCCGCCACCGGCTCGGTCAGCGCGCGCGCGATCGCGCCGAATACGCCGCCGAGCAACCCGATCAGCGTATAGGTGCGGATGCCGGCGGTGCGGGCGCCGGCCTGCTCCTCGCGTTGCCACCAGCCGCGCTCGACCCCGACCAGCAGGCCGATGCCGGTCGCGACCGCGAGGCGCTGGATCAGTTCGAGTTCCATCTTTCAATCGGCGATTGGCAGCAATTTCGGCCCGCTGCCTTGAGGTATCGCAAATGGCATCGGGCCGGATTCACTATTGAATGGTGACCCGGACCCGCAGGGTCGAGCAGCCGGGTCGGCCGAGGCTCGTATAGCAAACGGTGAATGCGAACGCGTCGCTGCCCTTGAAGCCGGCCCTGGGCTGGTAGCTGGCGCCGGCGGTTCCGTTGGTGCGCGCCAAACCGTTCGCGGGCGGACTGGAGATCTTGTTGCTGTTGAAGCTTGTCCTCGCAGCCGCCCGGATCGTGACGTTGCAACGAGACCCGGCGGTCACGGTCAAGACCACATCGGAATCGGAGCCCGGAAGGAACCGAAACGGCGTGACCTCACACGCAGCCTCGGCTTGCGACGATAGTAGAAGCAGCGCGACGGCCCCTGCCAATAGCAGTCTCAGCATGAGCGCCTCCCAGCGCGATCGACGCCCGATCATAGCCGATCGGGCGCGCGCCGGCAGGGCTCAGGCCGCGAAATCGATGAATTTCCGGACCGAGCGGTCGGGGACGTCGCATTCCTCGCCGATGAGCGCCAGCAGCATGAGCTCGGCCGTGGTAGCCCGGCCGTCGCGCATGATGCGCTCGGCGAGCCAGGCCGCCTGCTCGGGGTCAAGCGGAGCCCGCGGCAACGGCGTCTCGCTCGCCAGCGCCGCGCGCCGCGGCGGCGTCTCATGTCCGCTCGCGGCCAGCAGATGGCTCGCCACCGCCCGGTAGAACAGCTCGTCGAACCCTGGATCGTTGGCGCCGCCGGCGGTGGCGTCGTGCAGGTCGAACAGCGCCTCGGCTTCCGCGCGGCTCACCGGCATTCCGCTCGCGCCGGTGCCGGCCTCGAGCACGCGCCGCAGCAAGGCGATGTCCTCGGCGTCGAGCACCCGGCTGAAATGCGGGCGCCGCCCGAGCGCCGGGCCCTCGCCGGCGATGACCGCTGCACAAAGTTGGCCGACGAGGAACGCGGGCAGCAAGGCCGGCGTGTCGTTCGCCATCTCGATGACGCGCGTGAGGGTCTCGATGCCGCTTCTCGTGGCGACCCGGCCGTGCGGCGCATATTGTGCGATCAGCGCGCGTGCCGCGGCCGCGCTCAAAACGCCCGCTGGAAAGAATTCTTCGCGCAGCGTTTCGAGGACTTGCGCCTCGTTCAAGGTTGCCGCGCTGCCCCCGTGCATCGCCCCTACTCCATCCGGGGGCAATTCTTCGACCGTGGCGGTTACCAGGCTGTTAACTCTTGCGGCCTTCCACCCTATATGTTGGCGGCCGCAAGGAAGCGGCGATCGGGATTGGAAAATGATCAAGAGCGCCGGCATCCACCACATCACCGCCATCGCGGGCGAGCCCAAGCGGCACGTCGCCTTCTACGCGCGCACGCTGGCCTTGCGTTTCGTCAAGCGCACGGTCAATTTCGACGATCCCGGCAGCTGGCATCTCTATTACGGCTACGAGGTCGGCACGCCCGGCACCGCGCTGACCTTCTGCATCTGGAACCGGCTGCCGAAGGGCAGGCACGGCGCCGGCGAATCGCAGCAGGTGGCGTTCGCAATCCCTGAGAGCTCGCTCGACTATTGGATCAAGCGGCTCGACCGGCTCGGCATCGCCCACGGCGCCCCGGCCAAGCGCTTCGGCGAGACCGCGGTCGCGCTTCAAGACCCGGACGGACTCAAACTTGAATTGGTTGCGGCCACGGGCGCGGATGCGATCCCGGGTTGGTCGAACGGCGACGTGCCCGCCGAGCACGCGATCCGCGGCTTCCACGGGATCACGCTGGAAGTGCGCGACCCCGCGCCGACCGCGCGCGTGCTGGCCGAGGTGTTCGGCTTCAAACCCGCCGGCACCGAATACAATCGCCATCGCTTCCTGGCCGAGGGCTCTGAGCTCGCCCGCGCCATCGACCTCCGCATCACGCCCGGCCTCGGCCGCCATGCCCAGGGCCTCGGCACCAACCATCACGTCGCTTTCCGGGCCGGAAACGACGCCGAGGAGATGGAAATGCGACGCCGCGCGCTGGCGCTCGGGCTATCCGCCACCGAGCAGGTGTCGCGCAACTATTTCCGTTCGGTCTATTTCCGCGAGCCGGGCGGGATTCTGTTCGAGATCGCCACCGACGATCCGGGCTTCACCCTCGACGAGCCGAAGGAGAAGCTCGGCAGCAAGCTGATGCTGCCGCCCTGGTACGAGCCCGATCGCGCGAAGATCGAGGCGAGCCTGCCGGCGCTTGAATAAATCTCCGCTTTCGTCATCACCGGGCCGGCGCGCAGCGCCTATCGGGAGGTTCCACCTTGTCGATCGAAGACGTGATGAAATTCTTCAAGGGCGACGCGCCCGGCTTCGTCAAGCTGATCGGGCTCAAGGTCGCCGCCTGCACCAAAGAGCGGGTCGAGGCGACGCTCCAGGCACGGCCCGAAGTCTCCAATCGTGCCGGCGTCATGCACGGCGGCGCCATCATGGCGCTCGCCGACACCCTCGGCGGCGCCGGCACCATCGCCAATCTGCCGCCGGGCGCGAGCACGGTGACGATCGAGAGCAAGACCAATTTCTTCGCCGGGATTCCGGTCGGCGACGTGGCGCGCGCCGAATGCACGCCGCTGCACCGCGGCCGCACCACCATGGTATGGCAAACCAAGATCACCCGCGGCGACGGCAAGCTCGCCGCCATCGTCACGCAGACGCAGCTCGTCATTCCGCAGGAGCCAAAGCCGGCCTAGCGCGCCGTCTCCGGCGTCAGTGCGCAAGCAGCAGCGGCGTCTTCGCCGACTTCGACAACGCGCGGGTGACCCCGCCGAGCACGAACTCGCGCCAGCGCGAATGGCCGAACCCGCCCATAACGATCAGGTCGGCCTTGGCGTCGCTGGCGAAGTTATCGATCACCGGCGCGACCCCGCCCTTCTCCATCATGAGATCGAAGACCTTCGCCTCGGCGCCGTGCCGCTCGATATGTGGGGCAATCTCGGCGCCAGGCACCGTCTCCGACAGGTCCTTCTCGCCGGCGACCGAAACCACCTCCACCAGCTTGATCTCCGGGAACAGCGCAAGCGCGATGCTCAAGACGTGCGCCGCCTGCGCCGAGCCGTCCCACGCCAGCACCACGTGCTTCACCTTCCCCACCGGCGCCCGGTCCGGCGTCGCCACCAGCACCGGACGGCCGGTGCCGAACAGCATTTCCTCGAACAGCGCCTCGCCGTGGCCGAGCAACGCGCCCGGCCGGTCCATCACCACGAGGTCGAAGCAGCGCGCCCGGCCCTTCAGCACCGTCAGCAGCTCGGCGAGCACCTCGAACCGTTTGTCGACTTCGAAGCCCAATCCCACCGCCGCGGATGCCGCGCGCACGCGCTCGGCCAGCGCGTCGGCGCGCGCGCGCGTCTGCGCGCGATCCTGCGCGACGATGCCCGAAACCACCGGCGCGCTGTAGAACGTGTCCGCCACCAGCACCTCGGGCGCCGCGATCTCGAACCGGGCGTGGGCACGGTAGCCGCGCGCGAGCGCGACGGCTTGATCGAGCGCGGCAGTAGGCGCTTCCGCGGCCTCCAGAACGCAAAGCAGGTCGCGCAGCGGCATGGGCAGGCTCCATCCTCAGTCCGCTGAATTAAACCACATTCGCGGTCCGCGGGCTTGATTTATCGCAACGCCCGGCCGGGCCGGCGCGCGTCCCGCTAGGTTCTGGCGAGAACCGCGTGCAACGGGCGCGCCACGCTCGCCTCCGGATCCCGCTCCATCGCCTTCGCGCGCCAGGCCACGAAGCCGTCGGGCCGCACCAGCGCGGCGCCGGAGCCGGTCAGGCCATAGGCCTCGGCGAATTTGAGCTCGGGATCGCGCAGCAGCGCGGTCCCGATGCAGTAGGGTTCGAGCTCGAGACCCTTGAGCTTGCCCGCCGCGGCGCGCGCGGCATCGCACCAGGCCGCGCCCTCGAGCCCCGCCAGCAGGACGAAAGATTTCCCGAACAGATCGATGGTCGAGACCCTCTTTCCCCCGCGGTCGAGCCAGAGGTGCGGCGCGCGCGAGCCCGGGCGGCCGAGCGTCCGGCGCGGATCGTCGTGGCCCTTGTCCTCGCCGTTCTCCGCGACGATCGCGGGCGAGCGGTAGAGATAGCCGAGCTCGATATGGAAGTCGTTGACCGGCGGCTGGAAATCCTTGGCGCCGAGATAGGGCGCGGTGCGGGTGACGTAGCGGGTATAGGCCTGCTCGACCGTGAACTTGCTCACCGGCCGCCGCTCCAGATCGTAGGTATGCAGAAGCTTCGGATCGGCGACGCCCTTCAGCACCAGCGCGAGCTTCCAGGCCAGGTTGTGCGCGTCGTGGATTCCGGTATTGCCGCCGAAACCGCCGTTCGGCGGCATCAGGTGCGCGGCGTCGCCGGCCAGGAACACTCGGCCCTCGCGGAACCGCCGCGCCACGTCGGAGGTCGCGCGCCAGCGCGCGATGCCGTCGATCTTGACGGCCAGGTTCGGCACGCCGACGCCGGCGCGGACAAATTCGATGAGCTTGCTCTCGCTGATGTCGGCGGCCGCGTCCGCCGCCTTGACCGCATCCTTGTTCGGGTCGCCGACCGTGTTCACGACCAGGAAGCCGGAGCGGCAATCCTTGTCCATGCGGAAGAAGCCGCCGAGCGTCGGATTGTTGATGTAGATGACGCTCAAGGGCTTGTCGAGCAGTTGCGGCGTGAGATCGGCCGAGAAATAGACCGTGATCGAGTTCGAGAAGATGCCGCGGCCGTCGAACTCGATGCCGAGGAGATCGCGGATCTTGCTGTGGGCGCCGTCGGCGCCGATGAGATACCGGGTGCGAAGCGTGCGCTCGTTGTGGCTGTCGACGTCGCGCACGGTGACGGTGACGCCGCTTGCGTCCTGGTCGATCCCGACCACCTCGTGGCCTTCGAGCACGCGCGCGCCCGCGGCCTCCGCGCGCCGGCGCAGGATCGGCTCGAGGCCCGGCTGGGTGATGAACAGCCGCCGGCAGGGCGAGAGCGCGTCCACGCCCTCGTTCAGGCTGGGGATGATGTCGGCGAGCTTCTTGCCCGAGAGCGTATCCATGATGACGAGCGCGCCCTCGGGCTCGAATTCCTTGAGCGACTGCGCGCGCACCTCGGCCTCGATCCCGGCGCTGCGGAACATCTCGAGCGTGCGCATGTGGAAGAACGCCGCGCGCGGCAGCGGCGAGCCGCCGCGCAACCGCTCGAGCGCGAGCGAGGCAATGCCGTGCTGGGCGAGGAACATGGCGGCCGAGAGCCCGATCAGCCCGCCGCCGGCGATCAGCACCGGGAATTCCTGCTCGTCGATCCGCTCGGCGCGTTGCGCGCTCATCTCCCCCGTGCCTCCCCCGCGCGCTTCGATCCCCAGCCGCGCAAGCCCACGCGAATGGTCGCGATCTTGCCGGGCCTTGGCATCCTAGCTCGCTTTATAATGCGGATAACCGGGGGTTATCCCATTCCAGTGCCGGAACGGGACAGGGCCGCCGCCCGCCTTGGAATCGCCAGAGTCGACGGCGGCAAGCGCGCCCACAGGGTGCGTTTCGGTCACGAAATCGTCAAAGCCGCCTGCTGAAATTATGGCCGGGCTGGCGTGGGCGAAAGCGCCCGGGGGCGCCAGGAGGGGAAATGCGCTGCGGTTTCGCGCTCGTCGTCGGCGTTCTCACGATATCCGCGCCGGCCATGGCCGTGCCGCCAAAGCACGAGCCCGCCTCGACCGAGGCGGTGCTGCGCTGGATCAATGACTATCGCCTGAACCCCGAGCCCGCGCGCGTGCCCGCGGCGGTGCGCGCGCTCGCCCGCCTCGGCGCGTTGCGCGATCCGGACTCGGCCGGCGTCTATGTCGGCTTCGTCGCCGGCATCATCGGCTCGAACCCCGAGCGCGCCGAGGACCTGATCGCGCGCATGTTCCCGCTGCCGCACGACGCCGACTGGGCGATCGTGCGCGCGATCGCCTATTCCGGCCTGCCGGAATGGAAGCGGCTGTTGCGCAACTTCGCCTGGCGCATGCCCGAGCGGCGCGTGATGATCGACAGCTACATCGCCGGCAAGCTCCCGGCGCTCGAGGCCATGGATTTCGCCAAGAGCCCGCCGCCCTACGAGCAACTGAAGGACACCGTGCGGGAAAAAATTCTCGGCAAGGAGCCGGCGCGCAACGCCTCCGAGCCCGGTCCGGAAGCGATCGACGTGCTGTGGGGCTATTATTTCGCGACCGGCGGCGAGCCGCCGATCCTGCGCCTCGTCGCCATGCTCCAGCTCGTGAACGAAGAGGACAATGTCGAGAAGCTGACCCTCGGCAACATGGCGAAATTCACGCTCGCCACCAACGCCGCGCGCGACGTGCGGCTGCTCGAAATCCTGAAGCGCGCGCACGGCAAGCAGAGCAAGGAAACGCGCGCGGTGCTCGACCAGGTGATCGCCGCGGCCGAGACCATGGACGCCGCCCGCATCCGCAAAGAGGCGCTCGCCGCGATCGACGAGCTGAAGCGCAAGGGCCCGGGCACGCGGCGCAAGCTCTCGTTCTGGGGCCAGGTCGGCCAAGGCGCGCTCTCGCTCGGCTGCATCGGCGCGGCCGCCGCGGGGCTGGTGGCCGTGGGGCTACCGTGCGTCGTGGGCGGCGCGCTTTCCACCGGCGCGCTCTATTATCTCGGGTCGCAGCAGTAAGATCGCGTGATCCCGGAAAAATGACTTGACCCCGGTGGCAGCGGGCGCAGGATTGCGGCTCTAGAAGTGCGGGAGTCGAGGATGACCACGCTCAAGCTCACGCGACGCGAAATCACCGCCGGCCTTGCGCTCGTTCCGCTGTTCGCGATTGCTGCCGGCGCGCAGACGGCCGCCCCCGCGATCCACGTGAGCAAGGACCCGAGTTGCGACTGCTGCAGGGACTGGATCGCGCACCTGCGCGCCGCCGGGTTTTTGGTGACCGTTACCGACACGCGCGATATGGCGGCCATCAAGCGGCGCCTCGGCGTGCCGGAGAAGCTCGCCTCCTGCCACACCGCCGAGATCGGGCGCTATGTGATCGAGGGCCACGTGCCGGCGGCCGTGATCGTGCGCTTCGTCGCGGAGAAGCCCGAAGGCGCGCGCGGCCTCGCCGTGCCCGATATGCCCGTGGGCTCGCCGGGCATGGAAGCCGCCGGCGTTCCGCCCGACACTTACGATGTGATCGCCTTCGGCAATTTCGGCCAGCGCCGCTACGCCCGCTTCGAGGGCGCGCGCGAGATCAAGGTCTAGCCGGCCGGAAAAAACTGCCCCGCTTGTGCTAGCCTGGCGCACCGGAGGCATCGAGCGCATGACCGAGCCGATCGACCAACCCCGCGAAATCAATCCGTTCTGGCACCCGGTGCTGTCGGGTGAGTTTCGGAGCATGCGGCGCGGGCGGCAGCTTTTCCGCATGCTTTCGCCCACGGCCCATGATCGCTGCCGCATCTGCCTGGCAGGATTCGACGGCTTCACCGCGCCGCTAATGCATGCACTACGGCGCGGGCCGTGGCACCGAAATCCGCACTTCTGCGAGAAGTGCGAAGAAGTCCTGCGGGAGCAACGCGGCGGCACCGAGATCGACATCGCGGTGCTTTATGCCGACGTGCGCGGTTCGACCCGAATGGCCGCCGGCATGCGCCCGTCCGAATTCGCCGCCCTGATGCAGCGTTTTTTCCAGACCTCGACCAAGATATTCCTCCGCAGCGAAGCGGTGGTCGACAAGATGGTCGGCGATGAGGTGATCGGAATTTATCTTCCCGGCCTTGCCGGCTCCGGCTTCCGGCGGCGCGCGTTCGAGGCCGGGCTCGACCTTCTGCGCGCGACCGGCCACGAGAACCCGGCCGGGCCGTGGCTCCCGATCGGCGTCGGCGTGCATACCGGCGTGGCCTTCGTCGGCTCGATCGGCGACGAGAGCGGCGCCTATCAATTCGCCGCGCTCGGCGAAACCATGAATTTCGGCGCCCGCCTCGTCGCCGCCGCCAAGGCGGGCGAGCTCGTCATCAGCGAGGCGGTGTGGAAGGAAGTGTCCGGCGAAGTGGCGGCCGAGCCGAGGAACCTCAAGCTCAAGGGCTACGCGCAGCCGGTCAGAGCATACACCGTGCGGATGAAGCCGGATTGACCCCCACGCTTTCGTCAAGTCCGGGCTTGACCCGGACGGCCATCGATCGTCATTCCGGCCGAGCGCGCTGCCGCGCTGCCGAAGGACCCGGCGCGGCAAGATCAGGGGCGCGCGGGCCGGAATCCATAACCCCCGCCCTCGCTTTTTCTGCACTGCTCGTGTTTATGGATTCCGGGCTCGCCACGCCTTCGCCCTTCGTGCTGCGGCGGGCGCCCCGGAATGACGAGGAACGATGATCGACCTCTATACCTGGACCACCCCGAACGGCCGGAAAATCTCGATCGCGCTCGAGGAGCTGGGCCTGCCCTATACCGCCCACGCCGTGGACATCAACCATGACGAACAGTTTCGCCCCGAGTTCCTCGCGATCGCGCCCAACAACAAGATCCCGGCGATCGTCGACCGCGACAACGGCTTCGCGCTCATGGAGTCGGGCGCGATCCTGCTCTATCTGGCGGAGAAGACCGGCAAGCTGATGCCGAGCGAGCTCACGCGCCGCTATCGCGTGATCGAATGGCTGATGTGGCAGATGGGCGGGCCCGGGCCGTTCCTCGGCCAGGTGCATCACTTCGTGAAATACAACAAGGGCAAGGCGCCCTATGCCGAGGAGCGCTTTCTGAACGAGGCGCACCGGCTCTATGGCGTGCTCGACCGCAGGCTCGAAGGTCGCGAGTTCGTGGCCGACGACTATTCCATCGCCGACATCGCGATCTGGCCCTGGATCTCGCGCTTCGAGTGGCAGACCATGGACTTGAACGAATTTCCGAACGTGAAGCGCTGGTACGTGGCGATCGCGAACCGCCCGGCGGTGCAGCGCGGCTATCACGTGCCCAAGCGCGTGAATGACATTCCGATGCCGTGAAGCGCGAGGCGGCCGGCGAGCCGGCCTTCTCCATCGTCATCGCCGGGCTTGTCCCGGCCATCCACGAATTTTGGACTTGCCCGAACCTCGAAACGTGGATGCCCGGGTCACCCCCGGGTTAAACCCGGGGGCGGGCATGACGGTTGGTGGAAGGTCGAACACGGCCCGATGGCACCAAGCGCCTCGGGAATCGCGGGAAACGGCTATAGCCCCGAAAAACGGGCGCTTTCGCGGTTGATACTTTGGTCTATGCGACTTTAGTATAAGCTTACGAATCGAGACCCTCCGGGCCCATGGAGACGACGCCGTGGACCAGTTCTCCCGCGTCGCGTTTCACGAGACCGCTTGGCGCGCGCTCTACGGCACGGCCGCCGCGCTCGTGCTCATGCTCTGCTACAGCGCCAATCCGCCGGCCGCGCTGCTGCTGGGCGCGCACGTAGCGCTCCTGTTCGCCGTCGGCATGCTCGTCTACGCGCTGCAATTGACCGACGATCGGATCGAGCTTTCCGAGCCCTGGCTTGCGCTCGAGCCGGGCGAGCGCCCCGAAGGCACGCTCGGCCGGCAGCGGGCGCGGAATTATTTCGCCGCGGTGATGCTCCGGTTCGCCAAGGGCGGCGCCGCCATTGCCGCGGCGCTCGCCGGATTGGCCGTGTTGCTCCGCGCCTGAGCCTTGCCGCACGCGCTATCATGGGCCGAGGCGGGCGACGCGAGCGCGCCGCCCGCGAGCGCGGATTTCCAAACGAAGTTGCCGGCATGCGCGAGCGCCTGGAGGAGCTGTGGAACGGCCGCGTGGCGCTGGCGCCGGCGTTCTGGAGCTACGCCATCGGCTACGGCACGCTGTTCAATCTCGTGGCCACCGGCGCCGCGTTCACCATCATCGTGCTCGGCTGGCCGGCGATCTTCGCGGTCGTGCTGCATTTCCTGCCGATCCCCTACAATCTCGTGATGGTGGTGGCGGTCTGGCGCAGCGCCGCGCGCTATGAGGGCGAGGCCAAGGGCGAAACCATGTGGGCGAACCTCGCGCGCGGCACGATCGTGATCTGGGCCGCGGTGATGACGTTGGTATAGCGCCACATCCATCGGCCAGCCTCATCCTTCGAGACGCCCTCGCTCCGCTCGGGCTCCTCAGGATGAGGCTGGAAAACGCGACCTCACCCTGAGGAGCGAGGGCGAAGCCCGCTGGAATACACAACCTCACCCTGAGGAGCGAGGGCGAAGCCCGAGCGTCTCGAAGGGTGAGGTCGCAATGGCGTGCCTCAATCGACCGCCATCCTCCCGCGCAGGCTCTTCTTCCTTCCGTGCCGCACTTTGCTGTCGAGCCGCCGCTGTTTCGAACCCTTGGTCGGCCGGGTGAGCCGCCGCGCTTTCGGCGCCACCGCGGCGCGGCGGACGAGCGTGATGAGCCGCTCGCGCGCCTCGCGCCGGTTCGCCTCTTGCGTCCGGTGGTTCTGCGCGCTGATCACGATCACCCCCTCGCCCGTCATCCGCCGCCCGGCCAGCGCCGCCAGCCGCGCGCGCACGCCTTCCGGCAGCGACGAGCGCCGCACGTCGAAGCGGAGCTGCACCGCGGTCGAGAGCTTGTTGACGTTCTGCCCGCCCGGCCCCGAGGCGCGGATGAAACGCTCCTCGAGCTCGTGCTCCGAGATGTGGATATGGTCGGTAATGCGGAGCATCTCACCGCTTCTTCAGCCGCACGCCGGGCGCGTTGCCGTTGGTGAACTCGATGCCGGCTTTTTCCAGAGCGCGGCGGAGCTTTTCTCCTGTCTCGGCGCGACCGCCGAGTTCGCCATCTTCCGCCTCCAGCCGACCGATGGTCGGGCTCGATACGCCGGATGCTTTCGCGAGATCGTCTTGCGACCAGTCCAACAAAGCCCGCGCGGCTTTGACCAGACGTACTGATAATTTTTTTGTTGACACAACGCTACTCCTCACCGATAATTATTTTATCGTTGATTCCACCTTGGGGCAATGCCATGCCGCGGGCCAAGGCCGCGCGGGCCGAGAACCCGCGCCTCCAGAAGATCGTGGAACTCGCGTTGGACATGGAAGAGCCGATCAACGCGGCGATCCACCTGCTGCGGGCGCTGCGCCTCATGGGCTACGGCATGGGCGGCCGCGTGCCCGACGAGGACGGCGAGTCGGTCGTGGCCGTCGCCCTCGCCGCCTCGAAGCGGATGGAGGATTTGCAGGCTACCTGGGATCGCCTGTTCAGGGCCGCGCGCGAGCGGCGCAAGTCGGACCGGCGGTAAGTCTCGACTTGTACAAGATTCAGTGCAATAATTTGTACAACCATAAGGAGGCTCCCATGGTCGACGTGACCACCTATTCCGACGCCCGCCAGAACCTCGCCAAGCTCATGGACCGTGTGGTGAAGCGCGGCGAACCGGTCATCGTCGCGCGCAAGAAGCGCGGCTCGGTGGTGCTGGTGTCGCTCGACCAATGGAACAGCACCGAGGAGACACTGCATCTCATGTCCACGCGCGCGAACACCAAGGCGCTCCTGAAGGCCATGGACGACTTGGATGCCGGCAAGGGCATCGAGATGACCATGGACGAGCTCAAGGACTATGTGGCGCGTAGGCTGCGAGGAGAACGGCCGCGCCGGCCCGGCCGCGCCCGCCGGCCCGCCAAGCGCGTGCGCCGCATTCCGCGCCCGATTCACCGTGAAGCCGCGGAATGAGGACGATCTTCCATCCAGACGCGCTCGCCCACTTGGCGCACTGGATCGGCGAAGACCCGAAGACAGCGGCGAGGATTCTGGTCCTGATCGAGGACGCCCGCCGTCATCCTTTCACCGGCCTGGGCAAACCCGAACCCCTGCGCGGAAATTTCAAGGGCTGGTGGTCGCGCCGCATCAGCGAGGAGCACCGGCTGGTCTATCGCGTGACCGGCAGCGGCGCCGCGCAGACGATCGAGATCGTCCAGTGCAAGTTTCACTATTCTTGAATCGTAGGGCGGGCTGAGCGTAGCGAAGCCCACCGGCGGGGGCGAGTTTAGGTGGGCACGGCGCGTTCCGCGCCTTTGCCCACCCTACGCTTGCTTCTTAGGCCGCTCGGCGTGCTTGGTCTTCAGCATCGCCAAGGCGCGCGCGATCGCCACTGACCGATCAAACGACAACAACCTCGACGCCTTTCCCCGCCGTCTCCCGCAGCGTGCACGCGACCGGCGAATGTTCGGCCGCCCAGCGCACGATCTCCTGGAGCTGGTCCGCGCCGGCGTTGGCGGCGCCGATGCGAACCCGCGTCTGAAGCCCCGAAAGGCCGGCCGAGATTTTCTCGTCAAGCCCGAGCATGCCGCGGGTATCGGATTCGCTCTCGACCGCCACTTCGAGCGTTTCGAGGGCAATGCCGAGGCTGGCCGCCCGCATGGTAATGACCGACCCGATGCAGGAAGCGAGCGCCGCCCGCAGCAGCCAACCGGGATTGGGCGCCGCGGCCGCGCCGCCCATGGCCCGCGGCATGTCGGTCTCCGCCTTTTCGCCGCGCGGCCCCGCGATCTGAAATCCAAGCCCCTCGCGAAGGGTCGCTGTCGCAGCACTGTTCTTGCCGCCCGCTTTTTCGGGATGCTCGCGGATCGTCTGGCTGAGCTTTTCTAGCGCGTCGCGGATCGCTTCGCTCGACATGATCGCCTCCACCCCCAATTGCCTTCGCTCCGCTCCCGCGGGCGACCCTCGGGTCAAGCCCGAGGGCAGGCCCTTCCTACAAGGGGGAGGGTGAAATACTAGAGCGGCAAATTGTCGTGCTTCTTCCGCGGCCGCTCGGCGTGCTTGGTCTTCAGCATCGCGAGCGCGCGCGCGATCCGCCGCCGGGTCTCGTGCGGCTCGATCACCTCGTCGATATAGCCGCGCTCGGCCGCCACGAACGGCGACAGGAATCGCTCCTCGTACTCCTTGGTGCGCGCGGCGATCTTGTCCTTATCGCCGATGTCGGCCCGGAAGATGATCTCCACCGCCCCCTTGGCGCCCATCACCGCGATCTGCGCCGTGGGCCAGGCATAGTTCACGTCGCCGCCGATGTGCTTGGAGGCCATCACGTCATAGGCCCCGCCGAAGGCCTTGCGCGTGATCAGCGTCACCAGCGGCACCGTCGCCTGCGAATAGGCGAACAGGAGCTTGGCGCCGTGCTTGATCAGCCCGCCATATTCTTGGCTCGTGCCGGGGAGAAAACCCGGCACGTCCACGAAGGTGACGATCGGGATATTGAAGGCGTCGCAGAAGCGCACGAAGCGCGCGGCCTTGCGCGAGGCGCCGGCGTCGAGCACGCCCGCCAGCACCATCGGCTGGTTGGCGACAAAGCCGATTGTGCGCCCGGCCACGCGGCCGAAGCCGGTGACGATGTTCTTGCCGAACGCCTCTTGGATTTCGAAGAAGTCGCCCTCGTCGGCGACCTTCAGGATCAGCTCCTTGATGTCATAGGGCTTGTTCGGGCTCGAGGGCACCAGGCTGTCGAGCGAGGGCTCGATGCGCTCGATGTCGTCGGTGGACGGCCATTCCGGCACGCCGGATTCGTTCGACGCCGGGAGAAAGTCGAGCAGCCGGCGGATTTGCAGCAGGCACTCGACGTCGTTCTCGAACGCGCCGTCGGCCACCGAGCTCCGCGTTGTGTGCACGCGCGCGCCGCCCAGCTCCTCCGCGCTCACGCTCTCGTTGGTCACCGTCTTCACCACGTCCGGGCCGGTGACGAACATGTAGCTGGTGTCCTTCACCATGAAGATGAAGTCGGTCATCGCCGGCGAATAGACGTCGCCGCCCGCGCACGGGCCCATGATGACGGAAATCTGCGGGATCACGCCGGAGGCGATGACGTTGCGCTTGAACACCTCGCCGTAGCCGCCGAGCGCGGCCACGCCCTCCTGGATGCGCGCGCCGCCGGCGTCGAACAGGCCGATGATGGGCGCGCGGGTCTTCAGCGCCATGTCCTGGATCTTGGTGATTTTCCCGGCGTGCGCCTCCGACAGCGAGCCGCCAAACACGGTGAAGTCCTTGGCGAACACGAATACCTGGCGGCCGTTCACCGTGCCCCAGCCGGTCACCACGCCGTCGCCCGGGACTTTGGTCTTCTCCATGCCGAAGTCGGTGGCGCGGTGCTGCACGAAGGTGTCGAATTCCTCGAAACTGCCCTTGTCGAGCAGCAGCTCGATGCGCTCGCGCGCGGTCAATTTTCCGCGCTTGTGCTGCGCCTCGATGCGCGCGTCGCCGCCGCCCTTCTTGGCCGCCGCGCGGCGCTGCTCGAGCTTGTCGATGATGTCTTTCATGGGCAGCCCGCCTTCGAATCTGTTGTAACACGGACGCCATTTGCACGTCAGCGTCGCGTCATCCTTCGAGGGCCGCGCTGTGCGCGGCCGCCTCAGGATGACGCTTGATTGAACGCCGTCATCCTGAGGTGCGAGCGCGAAGCGCGAGCCTCGAAGGATGACGGCATCAAAGCAATGCCAGCATCCTCACCGCGGCATCGAACTCGGCATAGCGCGCGGCGCGGCGGCGCACGGCTTCCGCGTCCGCGCCCCACTTTTTGATGTTCCAGTCCTCGTCGACGTGCGCCGCGGCCCAGGCGGCATCGGGATCGAGCCGCCCGCGCCCAAGCGCGAGCGCGAGCAGGGCCGAGCCCGAAAGATTGGTGAGCGAAGCCAGCGCCCCGAGTTGGAACGGCGGCGCGTAGCGCGCGATCTCCGCACGCACGGCCGCGATCGCGGCCTCCGGCTGCGCCACGTGCCGCACGCCCTCGGCGCGCACGAACTTTGCGCGCAGCGCCGTCTCCGCCCAGGCCAGCACCGGGTCCCAATGCTCCGTTTGCGCCGCCACCAGGCCTTCGGGCTCGGCCGCGCGATAGAGCAGGAGATCGGTCCCGGCATATTGCACGATTTCGGCCGCGACCGCCGCCGCCTCGCCCGCCACGCGGTCGATCGCCACCTGCACGAGCCGCGTGAGCGGCATGGTGGCGGGGTCGATGAACTCGCCCTGCGCCGCCCATTCCGCCGCCACCGCTTCGGCGAGCGCGCGGCTCGGCAGCGCGAGCGCATGCTTCGCCGGGGTCCGCGCCGGCTTGCCGTCGAGCAGAAGCGCGAACGCGCCTTCGCGCTCGCCGACCGTTGCCGCCTGGTAGAAGCGCTTCGGCAGTGCCGCCCGCGCGCCGCGCCGCGCCGCCGTCATGGGATCGAGGTTGCGTTCGCGCATGTTCATCGCCGCGGCGAATAATCGAGCGCGCGCGTCGGCGGCGCGCGCCCGGTTTCCTGCGCCGCCCAAGTCGGGCCGTACTCGCCGTGGATCACTTGGGTGACGTGGATGTAGCGCAACAGCGACGCGCTCACGAGCGCGCCGGCGATGCAGAGACCGACCAGTAGCAGCCGTCCCCGGCGGCCGAGCGCGCCGCCGTCGCCGAACGCGGCGAGCCGCGCCACCCACAACGCCATCATGGGCGCGACTGGGATGAGATAGTGCCGGTGCGAGCCGGCGCCGGCCACGGTGATCAGCGTCAGCATCGCGCCGTAGCCCCAGAACACGGCGTTCACCAATACCCCGGCCGGGCTTCCGCCGATGAAGACGCGGCGCGCCGGCGGCGGCCCCTGCAAATAGACCGCCCGCGCCGCGCGAAAATAAATGCCGAGCGCGAGCACGGCGAGCGCCGCGTGCAGGAAGCCGACCATGTGGGTGGGTGCGCCGGCAATGATCGGTCCGGTCAGGAACTCGCGGAACTGCGCGAGGCCGAGCGTGTACTCGGCGCCGAAGCCGAACGGCTGCATCAGCCAGCGCACCCAGAAGGTCGGGATCGGGAACCGCAGGCGGGTGTGGCCGGCGCCGCTTTGGGCGAGGTCCATGAGCCAGGGCAGCGCCGGCAGCGCGCCGAGCGCGATCCCGACGATCAGCGGACCCCAGCGCAGCGACCGGCGGTCGTCCATGAGCGCCCAGAGCGCGAGCGCAGCCGCGAGCAGCGCGACCGCGAGATGAATCTGCGCGAGCAGCGCCGCGAGCAACCCAAACAGAAAAGAGCCGAGCGCGCTCCGCCGGTGCCACCAGGCCGCGACCAGCGCCACCACGAAGATCGGCAGCAGGCTCGGCGGCCAGATCTTGCGCTCGAACATCACGCCGAGCGGATTCACCGCCCACAGCGCCGCGGCCCAGGCCCAAGGCTCGCGCTCCTGCGCCGGCACCGCGCGCCACGCGAACAAGAGAAGCGCCAACGGCGCCGCCGCGTTCAGCGCCTGCACCGCGCGCGCGAGCTCGGGCGGCGACGCCGCCCCGCTCAGCCAAGCGAGCGCCACGAATACCCATGCACTCAAAGGCGGATTGACCCCCTGCACACTCGTGGGCAGGCCGAATTGTGGCCACGGTGCGCCCGCCAGCACGGCGCGCGCCTGCTCGAACAGCCAGCGCTCGTCCGCCTTCCACTCGATGTCGCCAGGATAGGCGAGCCGGAGCGCGATGCCGGCCGCGAGCGCGAGTGCGACCACGATCCAAGTGAGCGCCGGCACCTTGGCGCGCGCTATTTCAACGGGGGCTTGCATGGCGCGGCCGGTCTAGACGCGGCCTTTCGCCCTGTCAAAAACTCTCATCTTCACCTCTCCCCATCGGGGAGAGGTCGGATTGCCCTTGCGCAGCGAGGGCGATCCGGGTGAGGGGGAAAAGCGTGTCCGTTTTATCTCCGAGCCCCCTCACCCCGACCCTTTCCCCAGCGGGGAGAGGGAGTCTTGCGGGCTTGTCCGATT
>JAHFPN010000170.1 GCA_023269635.1 Hyphomicrobiales bacterium
TGGTGCGGGATCCCGGTCTCGGTCGAGATCAGGGTGGCGCCGGCGTCGAGCGAGGCGCGAATGCGCGCGGCGACGGTTTCAGGCGGGATCGTGGTGGGGAAGGTGGGGTCGGGCATGGCGCGATCCTAGCGCGTCGCGCCGTACCCGCCGCCGGTCGGCGTGACGATGATGATCGCCTCGCCGGCGTCGAGCACGGTCTGGTCACAGCCCTCGAGGCGCTCCATGCGGCCGCCGTTGCGCCGCACCCAGTTCTCGCCGATCCGGCCGGGCTCGCCGCCGTCGAGTCCGAACGGCGGCACGCGGCGATGGCCGGAGAGGATCGCGCAGTCCATGCGCTCGAGGAAGCGAATCCGCCGATAGGTGCCGTCGCCCGCGTGCCACTTGCCGCGGCCGCCGGAGCCCGCGCGGATGTGGAAATCCTCGAGCACCACGGGAAAGCGGAACTCGAGCACCTCGGGATCGGTGAGGCGCGTGTTGGTCATGTGGGTGTGCACGGCGTCGGCACCGTCGAAGCCGGGGCCGGCGGGCGAGCCCGAGCAGATGGTCTCGTAATACTGATAGCGCGCGTTGCCGAAGGTGAGATTGTTCATGGTGCCCTGCGCCGCGCTGAGCGCGCCGAGCGCACCGAACAGCGTGTCGGTCACGGCTTGGCTGGTCTCGACGTTTCCCGCCACCACGGCGGCGGGATATTCGGGCGAGAGCAATGAACGGGGTGGGATCACGATTCGGATCGGGCGCAGGCATCCCGCGTTCATCGGGATCTCGTCGTCGACCATGACGCGGAACACATAGAGCACCGCCGCGCGCGTCACCGGCGCCGGCGCGTTGAAGTTGGTGTTCTGCTCGGGCGAGGTGCCGGTGAAATCGACCGAGGCCTCGCGCTTCTGCTTGTCCACGGCAATCTTCACGCTGATCCAAGTGCCCTGGTCCATCTCGTACTCGAACGCGCTGTCGTGCAGGCGGTCGAGCACGCGGCGCACGGACTCGGCCGCGTTGTCCTGCACGTGGCCCATATAGGCGCGCACGACGGTCAAGCCGAAGTCGGCGATCATCTTCCTCAGTTCGCGCACGCCCTTTTCGTTGGCCGCGATCTGCGCCTTCAAGTCGTTCACGTTCTGCAGCGCATTGCGCGCCGGGAATTTTGCGCCATTCAAGAGCGCATAGAGCTCGCGCTCGCGGAAGCGGCCGCGGTCCACGAGCTTGAAATTGTCGATATAGACGCCTTCCTCGTCGATATGCGTGGCGTGCGGCGACATGGAGCCGGGGGTGACGCCGCCCACGTCGGCGTGGTGACCTCGGCTTGCGACCCAGAACAGGATCTCGCGGCCCCCCTCGTCGAACACCGGCGTGCACACGGTGATGTCGGGCAGATGCGTGCCGCCGTTATAGGGCGCGTTCAGGGCGTAGACGTCGCCGGGCGCGAGCTGGTCGCGGTTCTCGCGCAGCACGGTCTCGACCGACTTGTCCATGGAGCCCAAGTGCACCGGCATGTGCGGCGCGTTGGCGACCAGGCTGCCCTCGGCGTCGAATACGGCGCAGGAGAAATCGAGCCGCTCCTTGATGTTCACCGAATAGGCGGTGTTCTGCAGCACCACGCCCATCTGTTCCGCGATCGACATGAACAGGTTGTTGAAGACCTCGAGCATCACCGGGTCGGCATGGGTGCCGATGGCGTGGGCGCGGGCGAGCGGGACGGTGCGCGTGAGCAGAAGATGATTCTTGGCCGTGACATCGGCCTGCCAGCCGGCTTCCACGACCACGGTCTGATGCGGCTCGATCACGAGCGCGGGGCCGGGCACGCGATGGCCGGGCGCGAGCGCGTCGCGCAAATGGACCGCGGCGTCGTGCCAGGCGGCGTTCGAGAAAAAGCGCGTGCGGGCCTTGGGCGCGGGGAGGGGCGCTCTTGTTCTCGGCAATTCCGGCTCGACGAACTTGGCGCCGCCGCCGACCGCTTCCACCGACACCGCCTCCACCACCAGCTCCTTGCTCTCGTCGATGAAGCCGAATTGGGCGCGGTGGGCGGATTGGAAGGAGGACTTCATCCGCTCCAGCGAGCCAGCCGCCTCATCCTTCGAGACGGCGCTTCGCGCCTCCTCAGGACGAGGCGGCTTGTTTTCGCCCTCATCCTGAGGAGCGGCCGAAGGCCGCGTCTCGAAGGATGAGGGCGAGAGGTCGAAGGCGGCAACCTCCAGCGGCGTATCGGTCCCCGCATAGCGAATGTGCGCGCGCACGTGCACGGCGATATCCGCCCGCGCGACGCCTTGGGATTCCACTTCGGCGGCTGCTTCCGTGCCCAGACGGCGGCCGAGTGCCTCGATCGTCTGCCGTGCACTCTCGCCGAAGCTTTCCTCCACCGCCTGCGTGCGCGTGGCGCGGATATCGGCGAGGCCCATGCCATAGGCGGAGAGCAGGCCCGAGAGTGGATGGATCAGCACCGTCTGCATGCCGAGCGCATCGGCCACGAGACAGGCGTGCTGGCCGCCGGCGCCGCCAAAGCAGTTCAACGCATAGCGGGTCACGTCATAGCCGCGCGCCACGGAAATCTTCTTGATCGCGTTCGCCATGTTCTCGACTGCGATCTTGATGAAACCGTCGGCCACGACCTCCGGCGCGCGGCCGCCGCCGATCACGGCCGCGAGCGCGGCGAAGGCGGAGCGCACCGAATCCGCGTCGAGCGGAAGATCGCCGCGCGGCCCGAAAATCTTCGGAAAGAAATCCGGCAGCAATTTCCCCACCATCACGTTGGCGTCGGTGACGGCGAGCGGCCCGCCGCGGCGATAGCATTTCGGGCCCGGATCGGCGGCGGCGCTGTCGGGCCCGACCCGCAAGCGCGAGCCGTCGAAATGCAGGATCGAGCCGCCGCCGGCCGCGACCGTGTGGATGCGCATCATCGGCGCGCGCATGCGCACGCCCGCGACCTCGGTCTCGAACGCGCGCTCGTATTCGCCGTCGAAGTGCGAGACGTCGGTGGAGGTGCCGCCCATGTCGAAGCCGATGAGGCGCTTGTATCCGGCGGCGGCGCCGGTCTCGGCCATGCCGACCACGCCGCCGGCGGGCCCCGAGAGGATCGCGTCCTTGCCCTGGAAGAGATTGGCGGCGGTCAGTCCGCCCGAGGACATCATGAACATGAGGCGAATTGCGCCCTCGTCCTTCGAGACGCCCTCGCTGCGCTCGGGCTCCTCAGGACGAGGGCGCACTAACGCCTCATCCTGAGGAGCGGGCGCAAGCCCGCGTCTCGAAGGATGAGGCGTCATTCCGAGCTCTCCCGCCACCTGCTCGACATAGCGTTTCAGGATCGGCGAGAGGTAGGCATCGACCACCGTGGTGTCGCCGCGGCCCACGAGCTTGATCAGCGGCGAGACCTCGTGGCTGACCGAGACCTGCGGGAAGCCGAGCTTGCGCGCGAGCTTCGCCACCGCCTGCTCGTGCGCGGGAAAGCGATAGGCGTGCATGAACACGATGGCGACCGCGCCGATGCCGTCGGCGCGCGCGCGCTCGAGCTCCGCGCGCACCGCGGCAAGATCGGGCGCCTGTTCCACAATGCCGTCCGCGCGCACGCGCTCGGCGACTTCCACCACGCGCTCATAGAGCATCTCGGGCTTGATGATCTGGCGGGCAAAAATCTTCGGCCGCGCCTGGTAGCCGATGCGGAGCGCGTCGCGGAAACCCTTGGTGATCAGGAGCAGCGTTCGCTCGCCCTTGCGCTCAAGCAGGGCGTTGGTGGCGACCGTGGTACCCATTTTCACCGCGCCGATCGCGCCGGGCGGGATCGGTGCGCCCGGCATAAGCCCGAGCACCTCGCGAATTCCTTGCACGGCGGCGTCGCGATAGGCCGGGCTCTCGGACAGCAACTTGCGCGCGACCAGGCGGCCGTCGGGGCTGCGCGCCACCACGTCGGTGAAGGTGCCGCCGCGGTCGACCCAGAACTCCCAGGCCTTGCTCACAGCCGCGCTCCGGCCTGGCCGCTACGCGCTTGCGCGGTGCGGCTGAAACGCGCCATGCTTGCGGCAAGAAACGGAAAACCGGGAGTGGGAATCATGCAGAGAGTCATCCGCGGCTTCGCCGCCGCCGCGTTCGCCGGCTTGTTCGCGACCGCGGCCGCGGCCCAGACCAAATGGGACATGCCGACGCCTTATCCGGACGGCAACTTCCACACCAAGAACATCGCCCAGTTCGCCCAGGACGTGGACAAGGCGACCAACGGCAGCCTCAAGATCACCGTCCATTCCAACGGCTCGCTCGTCAAGCATCCCGACATCAAGAACGCGCTCAAGCGCGGCATCGCGCCGATCGGCGAGCTCTTGATCTCGCTGCACGCCAACGAGAGCCCGATCTACTCGATCGATTCGGTGCCGTTCCTCGCCACCGGCTACGACCAGGCGAAGAAGCTCTACGCGGCGCAGCGGCCGCTCTTGGAAAAGAAGCTCGCGGACGAGGGTCTGATCCTGCTCTATTCGGTGCCGTGGCCGCCGCAGGGCATCTACGCCAAGAAGGAGATCAAGAGCATCGCCGATCTCAAGGGCCTCAAGTTCCGCACCTATAACGTGGCGACCCAGCGCATCGCCGCGCTCGCCGGTGCGATCCCGACCCAGATCGAGGTGCCGGACATCCCGACGGCGTTTTCCACCAATCGCGTGGAGGCGATGATCACCTCGCCCTCGACCGGCGTCGACTCCAAGGCCTGGGACTTCCTCACGCACTTCCATCACACCCAGGCGTGGCTGCCGCGCAACGTGGTGCTGGTGTCGAAGGAGGCATTCGACAAGCTTAATCCCGCCGAGAAGAAGGCGGTGACGGACGCGGCCAAGGCGGCCGAGGCGCGCGGCTGGGCGGCGTCGGAAGCGGAGACCGCGGACAAGATCAAGGTGCTGGCGCTGAACAAGATCACCATCGTGCAGCCGTCCGAGGCCTTGAAGAAAGGCTTCGCCGACATCGGCAAGACCATGGCAACCGAGTGGCAGACCGCCGCCGGCGCCGACGGCAAGCTGATCCTCGACGCGTTCAACAAGCCGGGGTCGTGAGACTCGTTCTGAATCCTCGCGTGGCTCCTCATTACGTCGCCCCCGGGCTTGTCCCGGGGGTCCACGTCTTGCCTCGCTACGTGTGCGCGAAGACGTGGATGCCCGGGTCAAGCCCGGGCATGACGACTGTCTGGATCGTGGGATGCGCACCCTGCTCGACCGCTTCTATGCGCTGACGCTCTGGCTCGCGGCCGCGTGTCTGATCGCGATCGCGGGCCTGGTCGGCGTGCAGGTCGTCGGCCGCGTCGCCGATCTTTTGCTCAAACTTTCCGGCCAGCCTCCCTATGGCTTCATGATCGCGTCGCTCGCCGAAATGGCGGGCTACCTCTTGGCCGCCACGAGCTTTCTCGCGCTCGCCGGCACGCTCAAGCGCGGCGCGCACATCCGGGTCACCATGCTGCTCGGCGCGCTTTCCGAGCGCGTGCGCTTTCTGCTCGAGCTGTGGGCGCTCGCGGCCTCGAGCGGCTTCGTCCTGTTCGCGACCGCAAGCGTGGCGCGGCTGGCCTATGATTCGATCCGCTTCAACGAAGTCTCTTACGGCTTGATCCCGATCCCGCTCGCGATTCCGCAAGCAGCGATGGCGCTCGGGCTCCTGGCACTCCTCATCGCGCTCCTCGACGAGCTGGTG
>JAHFPN010000033.1 GCA_023269635.1 Hyphomicrobiales bacterium
CTCTTGACCGATACCGCCGCGGCCTGGGTGCATTACAAGCTCGACAGCGGCGTCGATCATATTCTCATCGACGAGGCGCAGGACACGAGCCCCGAGCAATGGACCCTGATCGAGAAGCTCGCCGAAGAATTCTTCGCCGGGCGCGGCGCGCGCGAGGATCGGCCGCGCACGATCTTCGCGGTCGGCGACGAGAAGCAGTCGATCTTCAGCTTCCAGGGCGCCGAGCCCGCGCGCTTCGACGCCATGCAAAGAAACTTCAAGCAGCGCGCCGGTCGGGTCGCGCGCTCGTTCCAGTCCGAGGAATTGACGCTCTCGTTCCGCTCCATGCGCGGGGTGCTGGCCGCGATCGATACGGTGTTCGAACGGCGCGAGGCGCACGCCGGGCTCACCAGCCGGAAGGACGGCAAGACCATCCACGAGGCGATCCGCACCGAGGCGCCGGCGCTGGTGGAGATCTGGCCGACCGAGAAGCCGGCCGCCGAAGTCGACGCGGACGAGATCGCCTGGGACGCGCCGTTCGACGCACGGGCGGAGAGCAGCCCGCCGGTGGTGCTCGCCCAACGCATCGCGCGGGCGGTGAGATCCTGGATCGGCGGCGGCTTCGCGGTCACCGACCGGCGCACCGGCGCGACGCGGGGGGCGCGCCCGGGCGACGTCATCGTGCTGGTGCGCCGGCGCGGCGTGCTGTTCGAGGCGATCCTGCGCGCGCTCAAGAGCGCCGGCATTCCGGTCGCGGGCGCCGACCGGCTCGATCTCGTGGATCACATCGCGGTGATGGATTTCCTCGCGCTCGCCGACGCGCTGCTGCTCGAGCACGACGATCTCGCGCTGGCATGCGCGCTGAAAAGTCCGCTGTTCGACCTCTCCGAAGACGATCTGTTCGAGCTCGCGCACGGACGCCAAGGGACGCTGGCCGCGGCGCTCGCCGAGAAGGAAAAAAGCAATTCGCGTTTCGCGGAAGCCGCCGGATTGCTCGCGAATTGGCGCGAGGAGGCGCGACGCTTAAGACCCTTCGATTTCCTCTCGCGCGTGCTCGGCCGCGACCACGGCCGCGAGCGCATGCTCGGCCGCCTCGGCACCGAGGCGGCGGACGCGATCGACGAGCTGCTCGCGCGCTCGCTGGCCTACGAGCGCAACGAGGCGCCCTCGCTCACCGGCTTCGTCGCCTTCTTGCGCCGCGCCGGCACCGAGGTGAAGCGCGATCTCGAGATCGAAAGCGAGGCGGTCCGGGTCATGACCGTGCACGGGGTCAAGGGCCTCGAAGCGCCGATCGTGGTCGTGGCCGACACCACCGGCGCGCCGAGCGACGGCCGCCACGATCCGAAGCTCTTGGCCTTGGCGGTGCCCAATTCCCCGCCCGATACGCCGGAAGCGTTGCTGTGGGCGCTCGGCAGCAAATCCGATTCGAGAAAGCTGGCCGAGGCGCGCGAAGCTGCGCGGCACGCGCGCGAGGCCGAATACCGGCGGCTCCTCTATGTCGCGCTCACCCGCGCGGCCGACGCGCTCGTGGTCTGCGGATGCGACAGCAAGGATCAGGACGAATTGAAACTGCCGCCCGGCTGCTGGTACCGGCTCGTCTATGACGCGCTCCGGGAGGGGTGCGAGGAGCAGAAGACGCCCTACGCGGACAAGGTATGGCGCTGGCGGCCGGAAGCCTTGCGCACGGCGCCGGACGAGCGCGCGCCCGCCGAGGCGAAGACCGCGGCGCCGGACTGGCTCGGAGCGAATGCGCCGGCGGCAAGGCCGCGGCGGCGGCTGATCACGCCGTCGCTGGCTTCGGTCGAGTTGGGCTTGAAGCGAGCTTCAGCCGGTGGCGCGCCGGTAATCGAAGCGCGTCGGCGCGGGGAGCTCATTCACAAGCTCCTGCAATTGCTCGCGGGCGTGGGCGCGGCCGAGCGAGGCGATCGGGCGCTGCGCTTTCTCGCGGCGAGCGCCGGCGAGCTGCCCGAGGCGCAGCGCGGCGCGCTCGCAGACGAGGCGATGGCGGTGCTCGGTCATGCGGATTGCGCAATCCTGTTCGGCGAAAATAGCCGGGCGGAAGTTCCGGTCATCGCGCGGCTTGATGCCGCGGCCGGGCCGATCGAGATTTTCGGCCGGATCGACCGGCTGGTGGAGAGCGCCGACGGGGTTCGATTCGCCGATTTCAAGACCGACAGGCCGCCGCCGGCGAGCGCAGCCGCGGCGCCGGCGCATTATCTGGAGCAGCTCGCGCTCTATCGGGCCGCGCTCGCGCCGCTTTATCGGGGCAAGTCCATACGCGCCCTTCTTGTGTGGACTGCCCTGCCCCGGATCGACGCGGTCCCCGGGCCGCTTCTCGACGCCGCTTACCAATGCGCCATTGGCCGCCTAGAGGCGCCTTGACCCTGCGGGCCGGCCTCCCTAGGTATTGCCCAGCCCAAGGGCCCGATTCCCACGCCATTACAGAGGTACACCATGGCCGTCGCCAAGGTTTCCGATACGTCTTTCGACGCGGACGTGCTCAAGTCCGCCGAGCCCGTGCTGGTGGATTTCTGGGCCGAATGGTGCGGCCCCTGCCGGGTGATCGCGCCCATGCTGGAAGAGGTCGCGAGCGAGCTGCAAGGCAAGCTCAAGATCGTGAAATTGAACGTCGACGAAAATCCGCAGACCGCCTCCAAGTACGGGATCATGTCGATCCCGACGCTGATGATCTTCAAGAACGGCCAGATGGCTTCGCGCCAGATCGGCGCGGTGCCGAAGCCCAAGATCGTGCAGTGGATCCAGGCCGCGATCTGAGCTCCAATCGTCAAAATCTCAAAGCGTCGTTCCCGCGAAAGCGGGAACCCATAACCCCTGTCCGCGCAAATTTGCGCCGAAGGTGATTATGGGTCCCGGCTCTCGCGACGCGTTCCGCGTCGCTCGGCCGGGATGACGAAAAAGGGCTAGGCCGGCGGCGTGCCGTTCAGCGCAAGCACCTCGCCGGCAAGGTAGAGCGATCCGGTGATCAGCACCCGCGGCGGCGATTCGAGCGCGAGCGCGCGCACCCGGTCGAGCGCCGCTTCCACTCCGGACGCGGTTTCCGCCATCAAACCGGCGCGCTTGGCCGAGGCCGCCACTTCATCGGGCGAGCGCCCGGTCTCGGCCGGCACCGGCACCGCGAACACATGGCGGGCGAGATCGGAGAAGCAAGCGAGGAATCCGTCGGCGTCCTTGGTGGCGAGCAGACCCGCGATCAAGATGAGCGGGCGGGGCACGCGCTCTTCGAGCCCTGCGATGGCTGCGGCGATTGCGGCACCGCCGGCGACATTGTGACCGCCGTCGAGCCAGAGCTCGGCGCCCGCCGGCAGCCGCGACGGCAAGTGGCCGTGGCTGAGGCGCTGCATGCGCGCCGGCCAATCGACCCGGATCATGCCGGCTTCGATCGCCGCCGCGGGCACGGCAAACGCATTGGCCGCACGCAAGGCCGCGATGGCCGCGCCTGCGTTCTCGATCTGATGCGGGCCCACGAGCCGCGGCCGCGGCAGGTCGAGGAGGCCGAGATCGTCCGAATAGACCAGCCGGCCGCGCTCCTCATAGGCCTGCCAGTGCTCGCCCGAGATCGATAGCTTTGCTCCGACGCGGGCCGCCTCGCGCTCGATCACTCTCACGGCTTCGCGCTCTTGCCGGGCGATCACGGCCGGTACGGCGGATTTTAGGATCCCGGCCTTCTCGGCCGCGATCTCGGCAAGCGTGGCACCTAAGAAATCCGTGTGATCGATCGAAACCGGCATGATCACGCTCACGAGCGGCTTTCCGATCACGTTGGTGGCGTCGAGCCGGCCGCCGAGGCCGACCTCGAGCAGGAGCGCATCGGCCGGATGGCGCGAGAACAGCAGGAACGCCGCCGCGGTCGTGATCTCGAAGAAGGTGATCGGATCGCCAGCGTTCAAGCGCTCGCAGTCGAGCAGTGCCGCGGCGAGCGCGTCGTCGTCCACGAGCCGGCCGCCGCCCGGCTGCGCGAGCCGGACGCGCTCGTTGAAACGCACCAGATTCGGCGAGGTATAGACATGCACGCCGAATCCTGCGGCTTCCAGCATCGCGCGCAGGAAAGCGATGGCCGAGCCCTTGCCGTTGGTGCCGGCGACGTGGACGACCGGCGGGAGCTTCCGCTCCGGATGGCCGAGGCGCGCGAGCAGCCGTTCGAGCCGGCCGAGCGAGAGATCGATCTTCCTCGGGTGCAGGCGGCCGAGACGCGCGATGACCGCTTCGGCGGCGGGCGCGCGCGCCGCTTCCGCGCTCACGCCGCCCCCGCGGGCAGCGCCAGGGCGCGCGTCGCCGGCGCGGCCGAAGGCGCTTTGGTGAGCAGGCGGCAGAGGCGCGAGATCGTCGCGCGCAGTTGGTGGCGATGCACCACCATGTCCACCATGCCGTGGTCGCGCAGATATTCGGCGCGCTGGAAGCCCTCGGGCAACTTTTCGCGGATGGTCTGCTCGATCACGCGCGGGCCGGCGAAGCCGATGAGCGCGCCGGGCTCGGCCAGATGCACGTCGCCGAGCATGGCGTAGGAGGCGGTGACCCCGCCGGTGGTGGGATTGGTGAGCACGACGATATAGGGCTGCTTCGCCTCGCGCAGCCTCTGGACCGCGACCGTGGTGCGCGGAAGCTGCATCAACGAGAGGATGCCCTCCTGCATGCGCGCACCGCCGGAGGCCGCGAACAGGATGAACGGCG
The DNA here is from genome assembly GCA_023269635.1 of Hyphomicrobiales bacterium. Taxonomy (GTDB): domain Bacteria; phylum Pseudomonadota; class Alphaproteobacteria; order Rhizobiales; family Xanthobacteraceae; genus JAHFPN01. The sequence goes on from JAHFPN010000033.1 coordinate 4,669, forward strand.
CCCCCTTCTCGGCCGCGGTCTCGAGCCCCTTGATCACGGCTTCGGCCGCCGCCATGCCGAGCGAGCCGCCCATGAAGTCGAAATCCTGCGCCGCCATCACCACGGGCAGGCCGTCGAGCTTGCCGAAGCCGAGCTTCACCGCATCGTTCAGGCCGGTCTTGGTGCGCGCGTCCTTCAAGCGGTCGGTGTAGCGGCGCTCGTCGCGGAATTTCAGCGGATCGACCGCGACCTCGGGGAGCGGCACGTCGAACCAGGTCTCGCCGTCGAACATGGATTTCAGGCGGGCCACCGCGCCCATGCGCATGTGGTAGTTCGAGCCCGGGATCACCCACTGGTTCGCTTCCACGTCCTTGTGGAACACGAGCTGGCCGGTCTCCGGACACTTGATCCAGAGATTTTCCGGCACTTCCTTGCGCTGCAAGAAACCGCGCAGCTTGGGGGCGACCTTGGAGATCCAGTTCATCGGATCGCTATTTCCTGAACCCTTCTGTCGTCATGCCCGGGTTCGACCCGGGCATTCATTTCTGCGGTAACTACATATTGGCCGTATGGATTGCCGGGACAAGCCCGGCAATGACGGAATTGGGCTACTCCGCGGCGACGCGGCGCGCCGAGCGCACGCCGGCGCTGAGCGCTGCGGTCAGCTCCGTGACCGCCTTGACCGTGCGCGCGGTCGCCTTGCCGGCCGCATCGAGGCTCTGCCGCACCGCCTCCACGAGCGCCGACCCTACCACGACGGCGTCGGCGCCGCGGGCGATGGCGGCGGCGTGTTCGGCGGTGCGCACGCCGAATCCCACCGCGATGGGCAGCTTGGTGTGGCGCTTGATACGTACGACCGCGGCAGTGACTTTGGAAGTGTCCGGCGCGGCGGCGCCGGTGATGCCGGTGATGGAGACGTAATAGACGAAGCCGGAGCTGTTCTTGAGCACGGTGGGCAGGCGCTTGTCGTCGGTGGTGGGCGTCGCGAGCCGGACGAAGGCGAGGCCCGCCCTCAGCGCGGGCAAGCAAAGCTCCTCGTCCTCCTCGGGCGGCAGGTCGACCAAGATCAGGCCGTCGACGCCCGCGGCCTTGGCGTCGGCGAGGAAGCGATCGACGCCATAGACATAGATCGGGTTGTAATAGCCCATGAGCACGATCGGCGTCGCCTGGTCGGATTCTCGGAACTCGCGCACGAGCGCGAGCGTCTTGGTCATGCGCTGGCCCGCGTGCAGCGCGCGCAAGCTCGAGGCCTGGATCGCCGGGCCGTCGGCCATCGGGTCGGTGAACGGCATGCCGAGCTCGACCACGTCGGCGCCGGCGGCGGGCAGGCCGTTCAGGATCGCAAGCGACGTCGCGTAGTCGGGATCGCCGGCGGTAACGAAGGTCACGAGCCCGGCGCGGCCTTGCTTCGCGAGCGCGGCGAAGCGGGCCTCGATGCGGCTCACAGCTTGCCCCCGAGGTGCTCGGCGACGGTAAAAATGTCCTTGTCGCCGCGGCCGCAGAGATTGACCACCATCAGGTGATCCTTCGGCTTGTTCGGCGCGAGCTCCATGACTTTCGCGAGCGCGTGCGCCGGCTCGAGCGCCGGGATGATGCCCTCGAGCGTGCTCAAGAGCTGGAACGCCTTCAGCGCCTCGTCGTCGGTGGCCGAGAGATAGGTGACGCGGCCCATGTCGTGCAGCCAGGAATGCTCAGGGCCAACGCCGGGATAATCCAGCCCGGCCGAGATCGAATGGGTTTCGATGATCTGCCCGTCGTCGTCATAGAGCAGGTACATGCGGTTGCCGTGGAGCACGCCGGGCTTGCCGCCGTTGATCGAGGCCGCGTGCTCTCCGGTCGCGAGCCCCTTACCCGCAGCCTCGACGCCGTAGATTTCGATTCCGGTATCGTCCAGGAACGGATGAAAGAGTCCCATGGCGTTCGAGCCGCCGCCGATGCAGGCGACGAGCGAATCCGGAAGCCGGCCTTCCGCCAGCATGATCTGCTCGCGCGTCTCGTTGCCGATCACCGACTGGAAGTCGCGCACCATCATCGGATAGGGATGCGGGCCGGCCACGGTGCCGATGCAATAGAAGGTACTCTCGACGTTGGTGACCCAGTCGCGCAGCGCCTCGTTCATGGCGTCCTTCAACGTCTTCGAGCCGGAGGTGACCGGCCGCACCTCGGCGCCCAAGAGCTTCATGCGGAAGACGTTCGGCTTCTGCCGCTCGATGTCCACAATGCCCATATAGACCACGCACTCCAGGCCGAAGCGGGCGCAGGCGGTGGCGGTCGCGACCCCGTGCTGGCCGGCGCCGGTCTCGGCGATGATCCGCTTCTTGCCCATGCGGCGGGCGAGCAGGATCTGACCCAACACGTTGTTGATCTTGTGCGCGCCGGTGTGATTGAGCTCGTCGCGCTTCAAGTAGATTTTCGCGCCGCGGAGATGCTCCGTGAGTCGCTCGGCGAAATAGAGCGGGCTCGGCCGGCCGACATAGTGTTTGAGGAAATACTCCAGCTCGGCCTTGAAGGCCGGGTCGTCCTTGGCCTGCGAATAGGCGCGCTCGAGTTCGAGCACGAGCGGCATCAGGGTCTCGGCCACGAAGCGGCCGCCATAAATGCCGAAATGCCCGCCCGCGTCGGGGCCGAGACGAAGCGAGTTGGGTTGTTGAACTTTCATCAAGCGACGCTCTCGAATTGAATCAGGTTTGCCCTCCCCCTCACCCGGTCGGGCTTCGCCCTCCCTACCCTCTCCCCCTCCCGCCAGCGGGTGGGGGAGAGGGAAGAGGGAGCGCGCGCAACGCGAGCGCTCCCGAGGGTGAGGGGGTGGGCCAACATCACGCCGACCTCAAAGTTTCCGGGGCCAACGAAGCGGCGGCGCGTGCGGCGGCGGCGAAAGCGCGGATCTTTTCCGGGTCCTTCACGCCCGGCTTGGTCTCCACGCCGGAGGATACGTCGACCGCGTCCGGCCGCACGATCCGGATCGCCTCGGCGACGTTTTCCGGGTTCAGCCCGCCCGAGAGCATGATCGGCTTCAAGCGCTCGACGCGCGCGAGCAGCCGCCAATCGAAAGCCCGGCCGTGCCCGCCGGGCCGGGTTGCGTCCCTGGGCGGCCGGGCGTCGAACAGCAAATGATCGGCGACCGCCGCAAAAGACGGGATCGCCGCAAGGTCGGCGGCCTCGGCCACCGCGATCGCCTTCATCACCGGCTTCGCGAAGCGTTTCCTGATCTCGGCGACGCGTGCCGGCGTCTCGCTCCCGTGCAATTGCAGGAGATCGGGCGCGACCTCGGCCACGATCTTCGCGAGCAGCGCGTCGTTGGCATCGACCACGAGCGCGACCACGCGCGCGCGGCCGCGCGCGCGCGCGGCAAGCCGCGCGGCCTCGCGAAGCGACACCGTGCGCGGGCTCGCCGGAAAGAACACGAGCCCGACCAAGTCGGCGCCGACATCGAGCGCCGCGTCCATGGCGCGCGGCGCGTTGATGCCGCAGATTTTCACCTCGACCATGCTTTTCGATGGCATGCGGCGGCCATCCTGTCCACCGCGGCGGCCGAAACGGCCGCTGGAACAAACGCTTAAGACTGCTCCCGCCCGGCCGCGCCGGTCCGCACGGGCAGCGCCGGCGTCGCAGCCGCGGCCCGGAATTCGGCTTCCGCCCTCTTCTCGGCCTCAGCCTTGAGCCGCGCGTTCTCGCGCTCGGCGCGGCGCGCGGCGAGCCGCCAGCGCAATTTCCCGAACGAGACCGTGATCCCGCCGACCAGCACGCCGACGATCACGGCGATGAAGATCACCGCGAACAGCGGAACCGTGACCGCGAGCGCCGGCGGCGCGCCCGCGAACGGATCGAACGAGACCGTGACCTCGGCGCGATTCGCGACCGCGAACAGGATGATCGCGACCGAGAGCGGCGGCAGCAGGATCCAGGCGATGAGACGGCGCATCCGGGACTCGACGATGCGCGCGAGCGGCGATCAGCGGCGCGGGCGGTTCAACCGCTCGCGCATTTCCTTGCCGGTCTTGAAATAGGGCACCACTTTTTCGGCCACCTTGACCTGCGCGCCGGTGCGCGGGTTGCGCCCGAGCCGCGCCGGCCGCGCCTTGGTCGAGAACGCGCCGAAGCCGCGCAACTCGACCCGGTCGCCGCGCGCGAGCGCGCCCGTGATCTCGTCGAGCATCGCGTCCACGATGTGCTCGACATCGCGCTGATAGAGATGCGGATTGGCTTCCGCGATCTTTTGCACGAGCTCGGACTTGATCATTACGCTCGCCGCCCCCGAGCGGAAAACCCGAACGATCCGAAAGGGTTGGCAGACCTCTCAGTCCGCCAAAGGAGGCTGCCAGATGGCCAGAAGGCCGTCAAGCTGCGCGCGGGCGGCGGCGGCAAGCAACGGCTCGTTGCCCAGCAGCGCGCTCAGCGCGGGCAGGCCGAGCCAGTCGGCCGCGGTGCCGAGCACGCCGAGCCAGCGGAATTCGGAGCCGAGGCTGCGGCTCCGCCAGTCGCGAACCATTAGGTTCTCGCTGACGCCCTTCTCCGTACGCAGCCAGGCGCGCGCCGCGCGCTCGTCGCCAATCTCGTCGACGAGCTTGATCGGGATCGCCTGCGCGGCGGTGAACACGCGACCGTCGGCGGCCAGCGCGAGCTGTGCGTCGCTCAAGCCCCGCCGCTCGCGCACCAGGTTTTTGAACCAGCCATAGGTGTCCTCGACCAGGCTCTTGATCGCGGCTTTGGCTTCCGGGCTGGTGGGCTCGTAGCCGTTGGGCGCCGCCTTCAGCGGCGACGACTTGATCTCCTCGACCGAGACGCCGAGGTGCTTCAGGAGCTCGTAGAAGTTCGGATACTGGAAGATCACGCCGACCGAACCGACCAGCGAGGTGCGCGGCGCAAACACGCGGTCGGCGCCGAGAGCGGCGATATAGGCGCCGGAAGCGGCAATGCCTTCGATCACCGCGACCACGGGCTTCTTCTCGGCGAGCCGGCGGATGCCAAGGTAAAGCGCTTCCGAGCCCGCGACGGTGCCGCCCGGGCTGTTGATCGTGATGATGACGGCCTGGGCGCCGGATTTTGCGATCTCCTCCAGGAGCTCGAGCCGCGCGCGGTCGCTGCGGATCAATCCACCGATGGTGACGCGCGCCACGTGCGGGCTGCCGGGACCGAAATAGCGGTTGCTGTCGGAAAGCAGGAAATAGGCACCGATCAGCGCGACCACGGCGAGCACGCCGATCACGCGCCAGAAGGTGAGCTTGCGCCGCAAGCGGCGGCGATCGACGACGGCATCGACATCGAGAGACATCGTGGCCTCCATGGAGAGCGGCGCGAACCACGCCACCGGATTTGAGCGAATGTAGAGCCGTCGCGGTTAACGCTTCAAGGCAATGCCAGTAAACGGGTAATCGAAACGGAAACGGCCGGCTTATTGTTTGCTGTCGTCCCGGGCGAACGCCGCGTTAGCGGCATGAGACCCGGGACCCATAACCACCGCGCCGCGTGAATTCCTCAGCGCTTGTGGCTATGGGTCTCGGCTCGCGCTCGCGCGCTCGTGCGCTCGTGCGCGCTCGCTTGGCCGGGACGACGGGCCAGACCGTCACTCCTTCTTGTCGCCGGCGCGCTTGAGCGAGGGCCCGAGGATATCGCCGAGCGTGGCGCCCGAATCCGAGGAGCCGTATTGCGCGACGGCTTCCTTCTCCTCGGCGATCTCGAGCGCCTTGATCGAGACCGTGACCTTGCGCGCGCGCTTGTCGAACAGCGTCACCCGCGCATCCACCTTGTTGCCGACCGCGAAACGGTCCGGGCGCTGCTCGTTGCGGTCGCGCGAAAGCTCGGAGCGCTTGATGAAGGTGGTGAGATCGGTGCCGACGAGCTTGGCTTCGAGCCCGCCCTCCTTCACCTCGGTGATCTCGCAGGTGACGACTGCGCCCTTCTTCAGGTCGCCGGCCTGGGCGAACGGATCGCCCTGCAGCTGCTTGATGCCGAGCGAGATGCGCTCCTTCTCGACGTCGACGTCGAGCACGACCGCCTTCACCTTGTCGCCCTTCTTGAACTCCTCGATCACCTGCTCGCCGGGCCGGTTCCAGTCGAGGTCGCTCAAGTGGACCATCCCGTCCACGTCGCCATCGAGCCCGAGGAACAGGCCGAACTCGGTCTTGTTCTTGACCTCGCCCTCGATGGCGGAGCCGACCGGGTGCTTCTCGGCGAAACTGTCCCAAGGATTGGCGAGCGTCTGCTTCAGGCCCAACGAAATGCGGCGCTTGACCGGATCGACCTCGAGCACCTGCACTTCCACTTCCTGCGAAGTGGAGACGATCTTGCCCGGATGCACGTTCTTCTTGGTCCAGGACATTTCGGAGACGTGCACCAGCCCCTCGATGCCGGGCTCGAGCTCCACGAACGCGCCGTAGTCGGTGATGTTGGTGACGCGGCCCTTGATCTTGGTGCCGACCGGGTATTTCCCCTCGATGCCCTCCCACGGATCGCCCTGCAATTGCTTCATGCCGAGCGAGATGCGGTGGGTCTCGTGGTTGATCTTGATGATCCGCACCTTCACCTGCTGGCCGATCGAAAGCACGTCGCTCGGATGATTGACGCGCCGCCAGGCAATGTCGGTCACGTGCAGGAGCCCGTCGATGCCGCCGAGATCGACGAAAGCGCCGTAGTCGGTGATGTTCTTCACCACGCCGTCGATGACCTGACCCTCTTCCAGGCTCGAGACCAGCTCGTGGCGCTGGCCGGCGCGCGTCTCCTCGAGCACGGTGCGGCGCGACACCACGATGTTCCCGCGCCGGCGGTCCATCTTGAGGATCTGGAACTGCTGCGGATTGTGCATGAGCGGCCCGACGTCGCGGATCGGCCGGATATCGACCTGGCTGCGCGGCAGGAACGCGACCGCGCCGTCGAGATCGACGGTGTAGCCGCCCTTGACCGAATTGAAGATGACGCCGGAAACCTTCTCGTTCGCCTGGAACGCCTTCTCGAGGCGGCCCCAGGATTCCTCGCGCCGCGCCTTGTCGCGCGACAGCACCGCCTCGCCGAGCGCGTTCTCGACGCGCTCGAGATAGACCTCGACCTCGTCGCCGACCTTGAGCGCCGCCTCGCGGCCCGGCCCGGCGAACTCGCGCACCGGCACGCGGCCTTCGGTCTTGAGGCCGATGTCGATGACCGCGATGTCCTTCTCGATGCCGACCACCTTGCCCTTGACCACGGAACCTTCCTGCAGGTCGACGAGGCCGAAGGACTCCTCCAGCATGGCGGCGAAATCTTCGCGGGTGGGCTGTGCGGTCTGTTTGGCGACGGGCATCGGATCTCCTGATAAGCGGTTGCGTTTGACGGGCGCGAAGGTCGTGAACCGCGCGGGCTCCGGACGAAAATCCGGAGCGCGAATGCGATGGTCGCGGCCAGCGGCCGCGCGGATCGAACGGGTTAGTGTTCCAAGACGAAAGCGGAAGCAGGGGCGGGCTTGCCTCCTACGCGACGAGGGCGGATTAGCTCCGCCCGCGGCCCGCCCGGACTGCCTCCACGATGGAAAGCGCCGCCCGGAACGCGGCTTCTATATCGAGTTCAGTGGTATCGAGCAAGACGGCGTCCGGCGCCGCTTGCAGGGGCGCGATCGAGCGGCCGGCGTCGCGGGCGTCGCGCTTCTTGATATCGGCGAGCACCGCTTCGTACGGAACACGCTCGCCACGCTCGGCAAAATCCTGCAGCCGGCGGCGCGCACGCACTTCCGGGCTCGCGGTGACGAAGATCTTGGCCTCGGCCTGGGGTGCGATCACGGTGCCGGTGTCGCGGCCATCGAGCACGGCGCCGCCCGGACGGCGCGAGAAGTCTTGCTGCAATTTAAGGAGCGCCGCGCGCACCTCGGGGATCGCGGCAACGCGCGAGGCCGCCTCGCCGAGCGCCGCACCGGAAAGGCGCCCGCGATCGAGCCGATCCAGCTCAAGTTCGCCGGCGGCCTTGGCCGCGGCCGCGGCGTCGTCAAGCGAACGCTTCTGTTCGAGCAGGTGCGCGGCGACCGCGCGATAGAGCAGCCCGGTGTCGAGATGGGGAAGCTTGTAATGCGCCGCGATCCGCCGGGCGAGCGTGCCCTTGCCGGAAGCGGCGGGCCCGTCGATCGTGACGATCATGGATTCAGCCGATCTCGGCGCCGAGCTTTTTCATCAGCTCGACGAAGCCCGGAAAGCTCGTGGCAACGAAGGAAATATCGTCAACCGCGACCGGCTTCTCGCTCGCGAGCCCCATCACCAAGAAGCTCATGGCGATCCGGTGATCCATGTGGGTCGCGACTGCGGCGCCGCCGGCGACGCGGCCCTTACTGTGCACGATCAAGTCGTCGCCCGCGATCTCGTGCTCGATGCCGTTCGCCGCGAGCCCGGCCGCGACCGCGGCGAGCCGGTCGGACTCCTTGACCCGAAGCTCGGAAAGCCCCCGCATCGCGGTCGTGCCTTGCGCGAAGCTGGCTGCGACCGCGAGCACCGGGTATTCGTCGATCATCGAGGGTGCGCGGGCCGCCGGCACCTCGACGCCCTTCAGCATCGTGGCCCGCACCCGGAGATCGGCGACCGTCTCGCCGCCATCCTCGCGGCGGTCGAGCTCCTCGATCCGCGCACCCATCTCCTTGAGCGTCACCAGGAGACCGCTGCGCAGCGGATTCACCAGGACGCCTTCGAGAATCACGTCCGACCCGGGCACGATGAGCGCCGCGACCAGGGGAAACGCGGCCGACGACGGATCGGCCGGCACGCGCACGCGCCGCGGCGCCAGCTCCGGCCGGCCCTTGATCGTAATCCGCCTGCCGCGCTCGCCATGGAGTGCCACGCGAATGTCGGCACCAAAATGCGCGAGCATGCGCTCGGTGTGATCGCGGGTCGCCTCCGCTTCGACGACCGTGGTCTCGCCGGGCGCCGCCAGGCCGCACAAGAGCACCGCCGACTTTACTTGCGCCGAGGCGACCGGGCTCATGTACTCGATCGGAATCGGATCGCGCGCGCCCTTGAGCCTGAGCGGCAGCCGCCCGCCCTCGGACGCCGCCAGCACCTCCGCGCCCATGCGCGCGAGCGGATCGAGCACGCGCCGCATCGGCCGTTGGCGCAAACTCTCATCGCCGTCGAAGGTGGCTTCGATCGGATGGCCGGCGACCACGCCGAGCATCAGGCGCGTGCCGGTGCCGGCATTGCCGAAATCGAGCACCTGATCGGGCGGCAACAGCGAGCCGACGCCGACCCCGTGCACGTTCCAGGCGCCGTTTCCGCCGCGCTCGACCACGGCGCCGAGCGCGCCGCAGGCGCGCGCGGTCGCGACCACGTCGGCGCCTTCGAGCAGACCCTCGATCCGCGTCTCGCCCACGGCGAGCAAGCCGAGCATGAGCGCGCGGTGCGAAATCGACTTGTCGCCCGGCACGCGCACGCGGCCCTTGAGCGCACCGGCACGGCGGGCAAGGGCTGGAATGGGCTTCGGCGGAGCCATGGGCGCCGAGGCGATCGACATCGTTTCCTCGCGTTCGGCGCGTGGCTCTAGCACGCAACCATGGGCCCGTCATCGAGCGCAAACCCGCGATTTTTCGACCTTGACACGCATGAGGCGTCGGTCCAATGGAGGCGCCCTTTTTTCGGCATTCTCCTGGAAGTGGAGCAGTTTGTGGCGAAGCCCGAACTCGGCATCAAGCGCGTGTGCGGCAATTGCGGCACCAAGTTCTACGACCTCGCGCGCGATCCGATCAAATGCCCCAAGTGCGCGACCATCTACCAGGTCGTGACCAGTGCGCGCGCGCGGCCCGAGCCGGTCGCGGCCAAGGCCGTGGTCGAGGAGGAGCCGGAGCTGAAGAAGCCGGCGCACGTCGAGCTGGTCTCGCTCGAGGAAGCGGACGCAGAGGCGAGCGGCAAGAAGAAGACGCCGGCGCCCGCCGAAGGCGAAGAGGAAGCCGAGGTTCCCGCCGCCGCCGAGGACGATACCTTCCTCGAACAAGAGGAAGAGGAGCCCGGCACGGTTTCCGACATCATCGGCGAGAAGGTCGAGGACGACGAGGAGACTTGAGGGCGTCTCGGCCCCGTGCTTAATCCGCGGGGCTGGCCTTAGGTCAGGCTTGCCGCCGTGGGCAACCCTTGCCCGCTCCCAACCGGCGGCCGCGTGGGGCCATAGCTCAGTTGGGAGAGCGCTTGAATGGCATTCAAGAGGTCGGGGGTTCGACTCCCCCTGGCTCCACCAATCCTCCCGCAGTGATGACGCTCCGCGCGCCTTAAGGGCGGCGTTCGGTTCCTTACATTTTTGAGCGACCGCCAAGGCCCGCGCAGCGGCCGGATCCCCGACTTGCGGCACGGCACTTCAGACCCCATATGCGGCGCGAGCCAGGTTCGACTGGACTTGGGCTCCGGGGCGCCTCACGGGCCCCATCGCAAAGTCGCTGAACTTAGGGCTTTGATCATGTCGCGCGTACCCACCCTTTCCAGCCCCTTCCTCCTCGGGTTCGAGGAGATCGAGCGGGCGCTCGACCGGGTCGCCAAGGCGACCGACGGCTATCCGCCCTACAACGTCGAACGCCTGCCCGCCGCCGGCGACCGTCCGGAACGGCTCCGCATCACGCTCGCGGTGGCCGGCTTCTCGCGCGACCAGATCGAGATCGCGGTCGAGGAGAACGAACTCGTAATCCGCGGCCGTCAGGTCGAGGACCAGGCCGAGCGGCAATTCCTGCACCGCGGCATCGCCGCGCGGCAGTTCCAGCGCACGTTCGTGCTCGCCGACGGCATCGAGGTCGTGGGCGCCAATCTCGCCGACGGCCTGTTGTCGATCGATCTCGAACGGCCGGAGTCGGCGCGGCTCGTGCGCCGGATCGAGATCGGGGCTAAGAGTCGAAAGGAGTGAGGCCATGAATCCGAGAAACGAAGATCACAAGATTCCGGTGCTGACGCCGGAGGCATTGGCCGGGCTCGGCGGCGGCCGCCTCGCCTATGTGCGGGCGATCCGTTCCGAGAACGTGCGCTCGATCTTTCCCGACGCGCCGACCTTGGCGCCGGGGCTCGAGCTGTTCTCATTGCACGCGGCGGACGGCACGCCGATCCTGCTCACCGACAGCAAGGAAGCCGCGCTCGCAAACGCGCGCGAGCACGAGCTCGACACCGTCAGCCTGCACTAAGCTTCGATCAGGCCGCGTGGGTCGCCGCCGGCGGCAGCGCGGTCAGCAATCCGTGGAGCGACTTGGCATCGACGGGCGCGCGCAGCTTTTCCGCGATCGCGGGGTCGCGCAATAACCGCGCGATGCGCGCCAGCGCCTTCAGGTGATCGGCGCCCGCCGCCTCCGGCGCCAGCAGCAGAAACACCAGATCGACCGGCTGGCCGTCGAGCGCCTCGAAGTCGATCGGCTTCTCCAGCCGCGCGAACAGGCCCACGAGCTTCTCGAGGCGCGGCATCTTGCCGTGCGGGATGGCAACGCCGTTGCCGATGCCAGTGGAGCCGAGCCGTTCGCGTTGCAGCAGCGTCTCGAAGATCTCCCGCTCCGCGCGGCCGGTCAGGATCGCGGCCTTGGCCGCCAGCCCCTGCAGCACCTGTTTCTTGTTGTTTGCCTTCAGCGCGGCAAAGACCGCGTCGGCGGCGAGAAGATCGCTGAGCGGCATGATTCGCGTCGTGATCCGACCGGTTGCGGCATAGCGCTTAAGGGGCTTGCAAGGGCGCGGACCATAAGAGCCGGACCCCACCGGGTCAATGGCCCGGAAACGCGGCCCGCACCTGGCGAACTCAATCGATGATGTGGCTGGTCTGCTTCTCGCGTCGCCGCTGCACCGACGACGGAATGTGCATCGCCTCGCGATATTTCGCGACCGTGCGCCGCGCGATGTCGACGCCAGCGTCCTTCAGGCGCTGCACGATGGTGTCGTCGGAAAGCACGGCTTCCGAACTTTCCGCCTCGATCAATTCCTTGATGCGGTGACGCACCGCCTCGGCGGAATGCGCCTCGCCGGTTCCGGTCGCGGCGATCGCGGAGGAGAAGAAGTATTTCAACTCGAATATGCCGCGCGGCGTCGCCATGTACTTGTTCGAGGTCACGCGCGACACCGTCGACTCGTGCATTTTGATCGCATCCGCCACCATGCGCAGGTTCAACGGGCGCAGGTGCTGGACGCCGTAGACGAGAAAGGCGTCCTGCTGGCGTACGATCTCGATCGCCACTTTGAGAATCGTCTTGGCGCGCTGATCGAGCGAACGGGTGAGCCAGTTCGCGGTCTGCAGGCACTCGGTGAGGAAGGCGCGCTCCTTCTCGCTTTTCGCGGTCTTCGACACGCGCGCGTAATAGCTCTGATTCACGAGCACGCGCGGAAGCGTGTCGGCATTGAGCTCGACGGCCCAGGTGCCGTCGGGCGCCGCGCGCACGAACACGTCGGGCACGATCGGCTGCACGATGCCTTGGCCGAAAGCGAGGCCGGGCTTGGGGTTCAGGTTCCGGATCTCGGCCACCATTTCCACGAGATCGTCCTCGTCCACGCCGCAGGCGCGCTTGAGGCCGGCGAGATCGCGCTTGGCGAGGAGATCGAGATTGGCGATCAGCGCGGCCATGGCCGGGTCGAAGCGATCGCGCTCCTTGAGCTGGACCGTGAGACATTCGGCGAGGTCGCGCGCGCACACGCCCGGCGGATCGAACTCCTGCAGCGTCGCGAGCACCGCCTCGACTTCCGCCTCCGGCGCACCGAGCTTGTCCGCGACCGTGGCGATATCGCCGCGCAGATAGCCGGCTTCGTCTACGAGATCGATCAGGTACTGCCCGATCATGCGGCGAACGGGATCGGTGATCGCGAGATTAAGCTGCCGCGCCAGGTGATCGGCGAGCGTAGTCTAGGCCGAGACGAAGGCTTCGAGATTATAGTTGGCCTCATCGCGGCCCCCGGCGCCGACGCCGGCCCACTCGGAATAGCCCGGCGTCTCCGGCACCGCCGGACGCTGCGGCGGCTCGCCGGCATCCTCGGGAAAGACGTTCTCGAGATTGGCGTCGAGCCGGTTCTCGATCGTGGCCCGGGTCGTCTCCAACTCGCCGCCCAACCATTCTTCGCTACGCGCTTCCTCGGCCGCGATCGGCGAGCCTTCTTCGCTCTCCGTCTCCGGCACCTCACGCGTTGCCGTCGGCTCTTCGGCGGTACGAATGCCTTCCGGCTCCTCGACGCGCTCCAAGAGCGGGTTGCGCTCGAGCTCGGCTTCCACATAGGCCACGAGATCGAGGTTCGAGAGCTGCAGGAGCTTGATCGCCTGCATCAACTGCGGCGTCATCACCAGAGCCTGGCTCTGGCGGAGCTCGAGCTTCTGCGAAAGTGCCATCAACTTCACCGCTTTCTCGGCGGTTATAGACGCGGCCCGCGGGGCTTCGCTCTGCGATCCCCGAACTCACTTAAAGCCGGAATTCCTCGCCGAGGTAAAGCCTGCGCACATCGGGATTGGATACGATCTCGTCCGGCTCGCCCTCCATCAGGACTTCCCCGGAATGCACGATATAGGCGCGGTCCACCAGGCCGAGCGTCTCGCGCACGTTGTGGTCGGTAATCAGCACGCCGATGCCGCGGTTGGTCAGATGCCGCACGAGCTCCTGAATGTCGCCGACCGCGATCGGGTCGATGCCGGCAAACGGCTCGTCCAAGAGCATGAACGACGGGCGCGTTGCGATCGCGCGCGCGATCTCAACGCG
>JAHFPN010000034.1 GCA_023269635.1 Hyphomicrobiales bacterium
CTTCCTCGGCATGATCCTGTGCGGGGGCCTGGTCTATGTGGGGCTCAAGACCACCACCGCGACCCACGGCGCGCTGATCTATGCCTCGTCCTCGATCATGATCGTGCTATTGGAGGCGGCGGCGTACGGCCGCGGGCTTTCGCTGCGGACGCTGGCCGGGGCTTTGATCGGGTTTGCGGGCGTCGCGACCATCGTGCTCGAGGGCGATCCGGCGCGGCTGTTGCGGCTCGAATTCAATGGCGGCGATCTCGTGATCGCGGTGTCGGCGTTTTCCTGGGCGGTCTATTCGGTGCTGCTGAAGCGCGAGCGGCTCGCCAAGCTCTCGACGCTTCCGCTGTTCGCCATGATCGCGGTCGCGGGCACGCTGCTCCTGATTCCGCCCATGCTGTACGAGGCCGTGGCGCTGCAAGCGTTTCCGCGCAACGGGCGCGCGTGGGCGGAGATCGTGGCGCTGGCGATCTTCCCCTCGGTGCTCGCCTTCGGCCTCTACCAGTTCGGCGTGAAGCGGGTCGGACCCTCGGTGACCGGGATTTACCTGTATTTCCTGCCGCCCTATGGGGTGGCGCTCGCCTGGCTCACGCTCGGCGAGCAATTGGAGCGCTATCACGCGGTCGGTCTGGTGCTGATCGTGGCCGGGGTGGTGCTCGCCACCGCCCGGTTCGGGCCGCAACAAGCCTGATGCCGGCCGCGGGATGGCCGGCCTCAATCACTTCAAAGGCTTAACCTGTTATCCTCTTAATCCACATTAACTCTGGGCCAAGCCGGCCGTCACGCTCCCGGCGCGGTGGCGTTCGGGAAGAACAGCTGCTGGCCGTTGATCTTGTAGTCGGCGATCGCCTTCTGCCCTTCGGGCGAGATGATCCAGTCGATGAAGGCCTGGCCGAGCTCCTGCTTCACGTTCGGGTGCTTGGCCGGGTTCACCAGGATCACGCCGTACTGATTGAACAGGCGCTGGTCGCCCTCGACCGCGATCTCGAGCTCGCCGCGGTTCTTGAACGACAGCCAAGTGCCGCGGTCGGCCAGCACGTAGCCGTTGCTGGCGGAGGCGGTGTTGAGCGCCGCGCCCATGCCCTGCCCGATCTCGCGGTACCAGGGGCCAAGAATCTTGTCGGATTTCTCCTTGGCGATGTCGATCGCGGCAAGCCGCCAGAGGGCGAGCTCGGCCGCGTGGGTGCCGGACTTGTCGCCGCGCGAGATGAAGGGCGCGATCTTGGCCTTGATCGTCTTCAGCGCCGCGACGATATCGCGCGAGCCCTTGATGCCGGCCGGGTCGCTGTTCGGGCCGATCAGGATGAAATCGTTGTACATCACCGGGTAGCGCTTCACGCCGAAACCTTCGGCGACGAATTTCTCCTCCAGCGACTTGGCGTGCACGAACACCACGTCGGCATCCCCGCGCCGGCCGGTCTCCAGCGCCTGGCCGGTGCCCTGCGAAACAACCTTCACGTCGATCCCGGTCTTGGCCTTGAACAGCGGCAGGATGTGGCCGAACAGACCGGAATCCTGGGTCGAGGTCGTGGACGCGACCACGATCGACTTTTCCTGCGCGGCTGCGGGCGCGGCGGTAAGCGATGCCGCGATGCCGGCGAGCAGGATGAAACGACGCGAAATCATCGGCTTCCTCCGTATTGTTCCGATCGGATGTCAGACCAGGAGCTCGCCCGCCACGAAGCGGCGGGCCTCAGGAGTTTTGGGATTGGAGAAAAACGCCGCCGCCGGGCTCACCTCGATGACGCGGCCGCGGTGCAAGAGCACGATATCGCCGCCCAGGCGCCGGGCCTGGCCGAGATCGTGGGTCGCCAGCACCACCTTGATGCCGCGGCTGCTCACCGCGCGGATCACGTCCTCCACCGCCTTGGTAGCGGCGGGATCGAGGCTGGCGGTGGGCTCGTCCAGGAACAGCACCGCCGGGTCCTTGGCGAGCGCGCGGGCGAGCGCGAGCCGCTGCTGCTCGCCGCCGGAAAGGCGCCGCGCCGGCCGCTCGCCGAGGCTGGCAAGGCCCACGAGCGCGAGCAACTCGCTCACGCGGGCCGCGCGTTCGCTCCGCCCCACGCCGGCGGCGGCGAGCGCGTAGCGGATATTGGCCGCGGTGCTCCTTCGGAGCATGACCGGGCGCTGGAACATCAGGGCCCGGCGCGTGGGG
The DNA here is from genome assembly GCA_023269635.1 of Hyphomicrobiales bacterium. Classification (GTDB taxonomy): domain Bacteria; phylum Pseudomonadota; class Alphaproteobacteria; order Rhizobiales; family Xanthobacteraceae; genus JAHFPN01. Next base: position 2,144 of record JAHFPN010000034.1, read on the forward strand.
CTCGAGGATTCGCTGCCGTCCCAGCTCACTTTCCCGCGCGCGGGCGCGATCAGGCCCATGGCGAGCCGCAGCAGCGTGGTCTTGCCGGCGCCGTTCGGCCCGATCAGCGCGGTGGGCGCGCCGGCGGCAAGTCGCAAGCTGACCCGGTCGAGGATCGTGAGCGCGCCCGCGACCACGCTCGCGTCTTCGAGCACGATGGGAAGATCGCCCGCAAACGCCCGCATGCCCTACCCCGCCACGCGCTGGCCGATGCTGCGCGTGCCCCAGGCGAGCGCGTTGACGAGGATTACGATCGCCAGCAGCACCATGCCGAGCCCGATGGCGAGCGGCAGATCGCCCTTGGAGGTCTCGAGCGCGATCGCGGTGGTCATGGTGCGGGTGAAGCCGTCGATATTGCCGCCGACGATAATCACGGCGCCGACCTCGGCGGCGGCGCGGCCGAAGCCCGCCAGCAACGCAGTGACCAGGCTGAAGCGCGCGTCCCAGATCAGGGTCGCGATGCGGCCGAGCGGCCCCACGTCCATGGCCGCGAGCTCGTCGCGATATTCGTTCCAGAGATCTTCGAGCGTCTGGCGCGCGAGCGCGGCGATGATCGGCGCGATCAGAATGGTTTGCGCCACGATCATCGCCTGCGGCGTGAACAGAATGCCGAGCTCGCCGAGCGGCCCGGAGCGCGAGAGCAGCAGGTAGACGGCAAGCCCGACCACGACCGGCGGCAGGCCCATGAGCGCGTTCAGAACGACCACCACCGCCTCGCGGCCGGGGAAGCGGTTGAGCGCGATCAGCGCGCCGAACGGCACCCCGATCAGCGTCGCGAACAGCGCGGCGCTGAGGCTTACGACCAGCGACAGGCGCACGATGGCGTAGAGCGCCGGGTCGCCCGACAACACCAGCTGCAGCGCGGAAGCGTTTTCCGGCATGGTTCGACCCCCGGGCAAAGGAGGGCATAGTTTCGTTTTTCCGGCAAATTCTGTATAAGATGCAGTTTCACGCAGGAATATTCAGGCGATGGACGAGTACCTGACCACGGCCGAAGCCTCGCGCTATCTCCGCCTCGGCGAGCGCAAGCTCTACGAATTGGTCGCCCAGGGCCGCATCCCCTGCACCAAGGCGACCGGAAAATGGCTGTTCCCCAAGGCGCTGCTCGACCGCTGGCTCGCCGCGGGCTTGAGCGTGCCCGAAGGGCTTAGCGCCGCCCCTGCCCCGGCCGTGTTCGCCGGCAGCCACGATCCGCTGCTGGAATGGGCGGCGCGCGAGAGCGGCTCCGGGCTCGCATTGCTCGCCGAAGGCAGCGAGGCCGGCTTGCTCCGGTTAGCGGCCGGCGAAGCCATGCTCGCCGGCATCCATCTGCATCGGATCGAGGGCGAGGATCAGGATGCGAACCTGCAAGCGGTCGCGGGGATGAGCGCGCTCGCCGACGCGGTGCTGATCGCCTGGGCGCGGCGCGAGCAGGGTCTGGTGGTGGCGCCGGGCAATCCGTTGAAGCTCGCAACCATCGCCGACGTGGCCAGGCGCGGCGCGCGCATCGCCGAGCGGCAGGCGGGCGCCGGCGCGCAGGCGCTGCTGTTGCGCCTGTTGCGCGCGGCCAAGCTCGAACTCAACGAGCTCAAGCGCGTTGCGTCCGCGCGCACCGGCGACGATCTTGCGCTCGCGGTGCGCGAAGGGCGCGCCGACTGCGGCATCGCCACGCGCGCGGTGGCGGCGACGCGCGGGCTCGACTTCGTGTCGCTGGCCTGGGAGCGGTTCGACCTGGTGCTGCGCCGGCGCGACTATTTCGAGCCCGGGCCGCAGGCGCTGTTCCGGCTCGCGCAGCAGCCGGAATTCTCCGCGCGCGCCAAGGCGCTCGGCGGCTACGACGTGGCCGAGGTCGGAACGGTACTGCTCAATCGGTGAATTGCCCTCACCCTTCGAGACGCGCGGGCACGCAAGTCGGCTAGGCCGACTTGCGGACCAAAATTGTTCCGATGTCGGGTAAACCCGACATCGGTGCCCGCGCTCCTCAGGGTGAGGACTATGGTTTCGGGCCTCATCCTGAGGAGGGCGCGTTAGCGCCCGTCTCGAAGGATGAGGCCATGGCGAACTCAAGCCTTCAGCCGGCTCGCCACGTAGTCCCAGTTGATCAGGTTATCGAGCACCGCCTTGACGTGATCGGTACGGCGGTTCTCGTAGTCGAGATAATAGGCGTGCTCCCACACGTCGATTCCGATCAGCGCGTTCTTTCCAGTGGTGAGCGGGCCGTCGCCGCCGCCGGTGGTCATGAGTTCGATCTTGCCGCCGTCCTGCGCGATCCAGACCCAGCCGGAGCCGAACACGGTGGCCGAGGTCGCGACCATGCGCTGCTTCATATTGTCGAGGTTGCCGAAGGCCTCGTTGATCTTGGCGAGCAGCGCGCCGCCCGGCGCCTTGGCGCCGCCGGGCTTCAGCATCTGCCAGTAGAGTTCGTGGTTCCAGGCCTGGCCCGCGTTGTTGAGGAAACGCCGGTCGGTGTCCTTGGCGCCCTCGACCACGACTTGTTCAATGTTCATCGTCGCGTACTTGGTGTCCTTCGTGATGTTATTGAGGTTGCCGTAATAGCTCGCGTGGTGGCGGCCGTAATGCAGTTGCACCGTGCGCGTGCCGATGGTGGGCGCAAGCTGCGCCTCGTGGAACGGCAACGGCGGCTGCTTGAATGGTCCGGCCGGCGGCGCGGGCGGGGTCGGTGCCTGCGCCTGCGCGGTGATGATGGATGGGCTCGCGAGCGTCGCCGCGGCGGTGGCCACGAAAGCGCGCCGACTGATCTTGACGGACATGGATTTCCTCCCTGGCCTCCGTTTGCACGGCGAAACGCCGTCACGGGGGCGCTTGTGCAGTTCAAGCGAGTCTAGACCAGGCGCAAGTTTCGACAAGCGGCCGATGGGGTTCCGCTATCACGCCTGCGAGAGGCGCCGGGCGCGCTTGCCCACTCAGGCCGGCATCGCGCTTTCGACCAGGCGGACCCAGTACGACGAGCCGAACGGGATCGCGGCGTCGTTGAAGTCATAGGCCGGGTGATGCAGGTGGGCGGTATCGCCGTTGCCCATGAAGATGAACGCGCCGGGCCGCGCCTGCAGCATGAAGGCGAAGTCCTCCCCGCCCATGACCGGCGGCGCCGCGGGATTGACGCGCTCGGTGCCGGCCACGTCGCGCGCCACCTTCAGCGCGAATTCGGTCTCGCGCTCGTGGTTCATCAGCACCGGGTAGTCGCGGGTATAGCGCACAATGGCCTTGGCGCCGTGCAGGCGCGCGATGCCTTCGGCGATCTCGTTGATGCGCCGCTCGACCAGATCGCGCACCGACGGCTTCAGCGTGCGGGCGGTGCCGCGCAGGAGCGCGGTTTGCGGGATGACGTTGTCGGCGGTGCCGGCCTCGAACAGCGTGATCGACACCACCGCGCTCTCGAGCGGATCCACGTTGCGGGCGACGATCTGCTGCAACGCGCCCACGATCTCGGCGCCGACCAGGAGCGTGTCGACGGTGAGGTGCGGCCGCGCGGCATGCCCGCCGATGCCTTCGATCTCGATCCGGATGCGGTCGGCCGCGGCCATGATCGGTCCCGGCCGAATCGCGAACGCGCCGACCGCGAGCCCGGGGAAATTGTGCAGGCCATAGACCTCCTGGATCGCATAGCGGTCCAGCAGCCCGTCCTCGATCATGGCCTTGGCGCCGGCACCGCCCTCCTCCGCCGGTTGGAAGATCACCACCGCAGTGCCGTCGAAGTTGCGCGTCTCGCACAGGTGCCGTGCGGCGCCGAGCAGCATCGCGGTGTGGCCGTCATGGCCGCAGGCGTGCATCCTGCCCGGGTTCTTCGAGGCGTAGATCGCCCCGGTCGTTTCCGTGATCGGGAGCGCGTCCATGTCGGCGCGCAATCCCACCACCTTGCCGCTCCCGCCCTTGCGGCCGCGGATCACGCCCACGACGCCGGTGCGGCCGATGCCGGTCGCCACCTCGTCGCAGCCGAAGGCCTTGAGCTTGTCGGCGACCACCGCGGCGGTGCGGTGGACCTCGTACAGGAGCTCCGGATGGGCATGCAGATCGCGCCGCCAAACGGCGATCTCCTCGGTGCGGTCGGCGAGCCGGTTCAACACGGGCATCAAGCACTCCCTGCAATTGCCTTCATGGGAATGGACTATCCGAGCCCGGTCAATGGGCGTTCAATTCGAACCTGCCGGCGCATTCCGGCGATTTCGCGCCCGATAGCCGCTATTGACGCTGGTCCGGGGCGCCCATAGGTGTCCCGGCCAGGGCCCGTAGCTCAGTGGTAGAGCACGTGACTTTTAATCACGGTGTCGATGGTTCGATCCCATCCGGGCTCACCATTTCCAACGGGTGGCGCCGCCCCTAGCGATCGCTTAACCAACGCGGCGGCCTGCCCCGGACCGCGGTATCAGCGTCCGGACGAATCGCGTAAGCGTCGGCAAGACCTGTGCGCCGACGACCGGAACCGTCCGGCGCCACGAGGAACTGATGCCCGCGGCAGCGACCTCGCCCGCCGCTTCGCCACGCTCGCGCGACCGCTTGCGCGTGTCGGTGTTCCTGTTGCTGGCGGCGATGTTCGCGGTGCTCGCGACCTTTCGCGCCGGCAGCCTCTGGCTGCATCGCGACGCGGAGATTGCCGACGGCCAGAAACGCGCGGAAAATCTCGCGCTGATCCTCGGCGATCACCTGCAACAGACCATCGTCGCGATCGACACCGCCATGACCCAGCTTGCGCTCCACAGCCAGCGGGTGGGCGGGCCGCATGCGCCGGCCGCGGCGTGGCGGCCGGTGCTCGAGGCGACGCTCTCGGGCCTCACCGGTGTCGGCTCGCTCACGGTGCTCGACGATCAGGGCATCATCACCCACTCCTCCATCGACGCGATCGTGGGCCAGTCGCGCCGCGACCTGTACATGTTCCGGCGGATCGCCGCCGATCCGCTGAGCACCATGGTCGCGGAAGCGCCGTTCCGCAGCCTGCGCGACGGCCATTTCGTGATCCCGCTCGGCCGCAGGCTCGAGGCCGCGTCCGCGCAGTTCCAGGGCATCGTGGTGGCGACGCTCGAGCCCGCCCGGTTGCGCAACTTTTATCGCTCGGTCGACGTCGGCCCGAATGGAACCGTGACGGTGCTGCACCCCGAGGGCCTGGTCCTGTTCCGCGAACCTTCTCCGGTCGATCCGATCGGCGAGCCGGCGGCGACGCACCCGGTCTTGCAGGCCATTCGTTCGGGAACGACCTCCGGATTCATCCGGCAAGCGGCCGCGCCCGGCGAGCCGGTGCAGCTCACCGCCTTTCGCACCCTCGACCATCCGCCCGTCATCGTCGCGGTCTCGCTCGACCAGCGCGACGTGCTGGTCGACTGGTGGCGCGAAGCCTCGCTGTCGTTCGGCGTCCTCGTCTTCGTCGGGCTCGCGCTGTTGTACGCCGGCTATCGACTGAATCGCGAAATGTCGGCGCGAGCCGTGTCGGAAACCGCGCTGGAAAAGAACCGCGAACATTTCCAGGAGATCATGGACCACGCGCCGCTCGAGATCGTGATGAAGAATCTCGCCGGCCGCTACACCCTCACCAACCGCGCATTCGAGCAGCGCCATCGTCTGTCGCCGGGGGAAGGCCTCGGCAAGACGTCGTTCGATTTGCTTCCCCGGGAGAGCGCCGAAGCGGGCACGGCGCTCGATCGGCGGGTCATCGAAACCAAGGCCCCGGGGCAGGAGGAAATCGTCATTCCGTTCGCCAACGGGCCGCGCAACATCCTGATGGTGAAATTCCCGCTGCTCGACGCCAGGGGCGAGGTCGAGGGCGTCGGCATGATCGCCACCGACGTGACCGACCAGAAACAGGCCGAGGCCCAGCTCGCGCACGCGCAGAAGATGGAGGCGATCGGCCAGCTCACCGGCGGCATCGCGCACGATTTCAACAACCTGCTCACCATCATCCTCGGCAGCGCGGAAATGCTGGCGACCCGCACCCCGGGCGATCAGGACTACGTCACCCTCGCCCGCCTCACCATGGAAGCGGCCGAGCGCGGCGCCGCGTTGACGCAGCGGCTGCTCGCGTTCGGCCGCCGCCAGGCGCTGGAGCCGCGGCCGACCGACGTGAACGGCTTGATCGCGGGCACCGAGCAATTGTTGCAGCGGACGCTCGGCGAGCACGTGGCGATGCAGCATTTGCGCGCCGCCGACTTGTGGACCGCGACGGTGGACCAGGGCCAGCTCGAAACCGCCATCATCAATCTCGCGGTCAATGCCCGCGACGCCATGCCGGGCGGCGGCAAGCTCACGATCGAGACCGCCAACGTCCATCTCGACGACAGCTATGTCGCGGCCAACCCGGACGTGCAGCCGGGCGATTACGTGATGGTCGCGATCAGCGATACCGGGGTCGGCATGACGCCCGAGGTGGCGGCGCGCGCGTTCGAGCCGTTCTTCACCACCAAGGAAGTGGGCAAGGGCACCGGGCTGGGCCTGAGCATGGTCTACGGCTTCATCAAGCAATCCGGCGGGCACGCGAAGATCTATTCCGAGCCCGGGATCGGCACCGCGGTAAAGCTCTATCTGCCGCGCGCCGCCGGTGCGGCGACCGGCGCCGATGCGGCGGCCGCTGCGCGCGAGCATTTGCCGACCGGCGGCGAGTTCATCCTGCTGGTCGAGGACAACGAGGCGGTGCGCGCGCAGACCGAGGCGCAGTTGCGCCGCCTCGGCTATCAGGTCGGCGTCGCCGGCAATGCCGCCGAGGCGTTCGCCTGGCTCCGCCAAGCGATCAAGCCCGACCTGCTGCTCACCGACGTGGTGATGCCGGGGAAATCGAACGGCGCCGAGCTGGCGCGGAAATTGCGCGAGCGCTGGCCGGGCCTGAAGGTGCTCTACATGTCCGGCTATACCCACGGCGCGATCGAAGGCTCGGTCGGCGACGTTCCGGGCGGCAAGTATCTCCTCAGCAAACCGTTCCGCCTGCGGGAGCTGGCCGCCAAGGTGCGTCAGGTGCTGGACGAGCGTGCGCCGCCGGCGCGGGTGGCTTCATAGAATCGCGGACCCCGTGAAGCGCCACGGCGAATTGCATGGCTCCCGCAAACGACCGCAGGGCGTAAGACTTACGAATAATTAATCGTTTCCATCGCAGGCTGCATCCCACCCCGCTACCGCGGCACGCGATGTCATGACTTCATTCTCGAGCCGACCCGTCGCCGGCACAGTTTCGCCTGCTGCTCTTCGCCCAGCACCGGGCTCGAACGCGCTTGCGGGACCCCTGTGCTTCGTGGTCGACGACGACCGCAGCGTGCGCCAGGTGTTGAAGCTGGCGCTCGCCGGCGCCGGCGTTCGCTGCCAGGAGTTCGCCGACGTTCCCGCGCTGCTCGCGGCGCTCGGCGCCGGCATGCCCGATCTCGTCATCCTCGACATCTCGCTCGACGGCTCGGACGCGGTGGAAGGCATCCGGGGCCTGACTGAGCGCGGCTACCGCGGCATGCTGCAGATCATGAGCGGCCTCGATCTCAAGACGATCGAGGACGTGAGCCGTATCGGCGAGCGCCACGGGTTCCGCATGCTGCCGGTGATGCGGAAGCCGTTCCGCGCCGAGGCCTTGAACCGGCTGGTGCGCCAATATCTCTCGGGCGCGGCGGCGCGCGCGGCCGGCCCGGCGCCGACGAGTGCGCCGGCCGAGCCGCAAGTGGACGCGGTCAGCCTCGAGGAGCTCCTGCGCGCCAACCGGATCGAGGTCTGGTATCAGCCGAAGTTCGATTTGAGGGCCCGGACGCTCGCGGGCGCCGAGTGCCTGGCGCGCGGGCGGCACCCGAAGGGCGTGCTGCTGCCGGGCGTCTTCCTGCCCGGCGCCGACGAGCACAGCATGTTGAAGCTCACCGAGCGGGTGCTGACGGCGGCGCTCGCGGATTGGCCGGAATTCGCGGCGGCCGGCTCCCCGATGCGGCTCGCGGTCAACGTGCCGGTCGCGTGCCTGATGCGGCCGGAGATTCCGGTGCTGGTGCGCGAGCATCGCCCCAAGGATGCGAACTGGCCCGGACTGATCCTCGAGGTCACCGAGGACCAGGTGCTGCGCGACATCGCGCTCGCGCACGAGATGGCGACGCAGCTCCGCATCTACGGGATTTCGCTCGCGATCGACGATTTCGGCGCCGGCTACTCGCACCTGGCGCGGCTGCGGGACATTCCCTTCGTCGAGCTCAAGCTCGACCGCCACCTGGTCTCCAATTGCGCGGCGGACAGCACCAATGCCGCGCTTTGCCAGACCGCGATCGATATCGCGCACCGCTTCGGGAGTCTGGCCGTGGGCGAAGGAATCGAGACTGCGGCGGAGCTGCAGTCGCTGCACCGGATGGGCTGCGATCTCGGCCAAGGATTCCTGCTCGCCAGACCGATGCCCAGGGATCAAATGGTCGCGATGCTGCGCGGCCAACCGGTGCAGAGGGCGTGAGGTTCAAGGCTCAGGGCGTCGGGTCGCCGGCATCGAGATCCGCGCGCGTCGCTTCCGCGAACTCCGCGAAATTGCCGGCGGCGACGGCCGCGCGGATGCCCGCCATCAGCGCCTGGTAATAGGCGACGTTGGCCCAGGACAAGAGCACGGCGCCGAGCACCTCGTTGCTTTTCACCAGATGATGCAGGTAGGCGCGCGAATAGTCGCGTGCGGCCGGGCAAGCGCTCTCGGCGTCGAGCGGCCGCGCGTCGTCGGCGTAGCGGGCGTTGCGCAAGTTGACCTTGCCGAAACGGGTATAGGCGTGGCCGTGGCGGCCGGCGCGGGTCGGCAACACGCAGTCGAACATGTCGATGCCGCGGGCGACCGCGCCGAGAATGTCGTCGGGCTCGCCCACGCCCATGAGATAGCGCGGCCGGTCGGGGGGCAGATGCGGAACCGTGGCCTCGACGGTCGCGAACATCGCTGCTTGCGGCTCGCCCACGGCGAGGCCGCCGATGGCGTAGCCGTCGAAGCGCATCCCGACCAGCTCGCGCGCCGAGCGTTCGCGCAAAGCCACATCGACGCCGCCCTGCACGATCCCGAACAGCGCGCGCCCCTGCGGCGTGGCTTCGAACGCGCGCTTGGAGCGCTCGGCCCAGCGCAGCGACAGCATCATCGCGCGCTCGACCTCGGCCGCGGGGGCCGGCAGGCGCAGGCACTCGTCGAGCTGCATCAGGATATCGGCGCCGAGCAGGGTCTGGATTTCGATGGCGCGCTCGGGGCTGAGCGCGACCATGGCGCCGTCGAGGTGCGAGCGGAAGGTGACGCCGCCCTCCTCTACTTTGCGCAGCTCCGAGAGCGACATGACCTGGTAGCCGCCGGAATCGGTCAGGATCGGATGCGGCCAGCGCATGAACGCGTGCAGGCCGCCGAGCGCCGCGATGCGCTCGGCGCCGGGACGCAGCATCAGGTGATAGGTGTTGGCGAGCACGATGTCGGTGCCGGTTTCCCGCACTTGGCCCGGCTGCAACGCCTTCACGGTTCCTTGCGTGCCGACCGGCATGAAGGCGGGCGTGCGCACGGTTCCGTGCGGCGTCTCGATCTCGCCGCGGCGGGCGGCGCCGGCGGTGGCGGATACGGAGAATCCGAACAAGACGGGCTCAGCCGCCGAGCGCGTCGATCTTGACGATCTTGTACTCGTATTCCTGCTCCTTCTCCCAGATCTTGAACGCGGCGTTCTGCTCGATCTTCTGCTCGCGCAGGTCGGTCTTCCACCAGCGGTCGGCTTCGTCCTGGTAGGCGGCGCCGAAATCCATGCTGCCGTCGGGCACCAGCGCGAACGGATAGCACTGGCCGTCCTGCTCGGGCCGGCCGGAGAGGCCGTACATGTACCAGTCGCCGGAAGCGCGACTCTGGTCGTCGAGCAGGAGATCGAAGCTCATCGGGTACTCGTCCTTGTTTTCGACGGACTCGGCGTAAACGCGAACGTATTTCATGGCGTTGATCCTCGCGGCTGAGTTTCCGGAAATAGCAGGCCGGCGTCGCCGTAGGAATAGAAGCGATAGCCGGCCCGGATCGCGTGCGCATAGGCGCGCTGCATGCGCTCGAGGCCCGAAAAGGCCGCGGCCAGCATGAACAAGGTCGAGCGCGGCAGGTGGAAGTTGGTGAGCAGGAGATCGACGGCGCGGAAGCGATAGCCGGGCACGATGAAGAGCGAGGTCGCGCCGGAAAACGCATGGATGCGGCCGGCTTCGTCGGCGGCGCTCTCGATCAGGCGCAGCGCGGTGCTGCCGACCGCGATGATCCGGCCGCCGCCGGCGCGCGCCGCGTTCAACGCGTCGGCGGCGGCTTGCGAGACTTCCCCGAGCTCGGGATGCATCTTGTGCTTGGCCGTGTCCGCGCTCTTCACCGGCAGGAAGGTGCCCGGGCCCACGTGCAGGGTCACGCGCGCGAGCGCGATCCCGCGCGCCTCGATGCGGGCGAGGACTTCGGGCGTGAAATGCAAGCCCGCGGTGGGCGCGGCCACCGAGCCCGGATGATCGGCATAGACGGTCTGGTAGTCGGTGCGGTCCTGCTCGTCGTCGGGCCGGCGCGCCGCGATGTAGGGCGGCAGCGGCATGTGGCCCAATACCTCGATCGCCTCGTCGAGCGTGGGCCCGTGGAAATCGAAGCGCAAATAGACCTCGCCGCTATCGCCCTTTTCCTCGACCGTGGCATCGAGCGTGCCGAGCAGGCAGACGCGGCCCTCGTGCCCGAAGCGGATGCGGTCGCCGGGCTTGAGACGCTTCGCGGGCTTGGCCAAAGCGAGCCAGGTGTCCGGGCGCAGCCGCTCGATCAGCGTGACCTCGATGCGCGCCGAGCCGTCCTCGCGCGCACGCACGCCCTCGAGCCGCGCCGGGATCACCTTGGTGTCGTTGAGCACGAGCGCGTCGCCGGCGCGGAGCAATTCGGGCAGGTCGCGCAAAGTCCGGTCCTGAAATTCCGGCTCGGCGCCGGGCCGCACCACCAGCATTCGCGCCGCGTCGCGCGGCTGTGCCGGCCGTAACGCGATGCGCTCTGGAGGGAGATGGAAGTCGAACAAATCTGTGCGCACGGCACAGTCACTACACGTCATGGCCGGGCTTGTCCCGGCCATCCACGTCGTCCCGGCCGAGGCCCGCAGGGCCGAGAGCCGGGATCCATAACCACTACGGCTGCGACGATCGCGAGATCAGCGGTTATGGGTCCCGGGTCTCGCGTCGCTTACGCGACGCTCGCCCGGGATGACAAGAGCGTTATTTGTCCGCCGCGATCCGGGCCGTGACGATCTTGTCCGGGTCCCTCACCGGCTCGCCGCGCTTGATCTTGTCCACGTTCTCCATGCCGGCAATGACGTTGCCCCAGGCGGTGTATTGACCGTCGAGGAAACGCGCGTCGGCGAAGCAGATGAAGAACTGGCTGTCGCCGGAATCCGGGCTCGAGGCGCGCGCCATGGACACGGTGCCGCGTACGTGCGGCTCGCGGTTGAACTCGGCTTTCAGCTTCTGGCCGGAGCCGCCGGTGCCGGTGCCTTGCGGGCAGCCGGTCTGCGCCATGAAGCCGTCGATCACGCGGTGGAACACCAGCCCGTCATAGAATTTGTTGCGCACCAGCTCCTTGATGCGGGCAACATGCTTGGGCGCCAGATCGGGCCGGAGCGCGATCGTGACCGGGCCCTTGGTGGTCTCGAGCTGCAGCGTGTTCTCGGGGTCGCTCGCCATGATCGCTCCTAGCCGCCGACGGTCGCGCGCAGGATCAGGTCGGGATCGGTCACCGTGCCGCCCTGGCCGACGCCGCGCTTCAGCTTGTCCACCACTTCCATGCCGGCGATCACCTCGCCGACCACGCTGTACTGGCCGTTCAGGCTCGTCGACTCCGCGAACATGATGAAGAACTGGCTGTTGGCCGAATGGATGCTGTCGGGGCGCCGCGCCATGCCGACGATGCCGCGCTTGAACGAGAGGTTGGAGAATTCCGCCGGCAGGTTCGGGTAGCGCGAGCCGCCGGTGCCGTTGCCGAACTGGCCGTCGCCGGTCTGCGCCATGAAGCCCTCGATCACGCGGTGGAACGGCACGTTGTTGTAGAAGCCCTCCTGGGCGAGCGTCTTCAGGCGCTCGACGTGCTTGGGCGCGAGGTCGGGGCGAAGGCGGATCACGATCTTGCCCTTGGTGGTCTCGAGCGTGAGCAGGTTCGGATCGCCTTGCGCGGAAGCTGCGGCGGCGAACGAAAGGCTGAGCACGAACGCGAGCGCGAAGCGGAACATCATCTTCTCCGGTGAGGCGCCTCAGCGGCGCGGGAACTTCGATTTAAGCCGCTTGGCGACCTCGGGCGGCACGAAGGCGGAGACGTCGCCGCCCATGCCGGCGATCTGGCGCACCAGCGTGGCGGTGATCGGGCGCACCAGCGGCGAGGCCGGCAGGAACACGGTCTGGATGTCGGGCGCCATGGCGCCGTTCATGCCCGCCATCTGCATCTCGTAATCGAGATCGGTGCCGTCGCGCAGGCCCCGAATCAGCAAGGTAGCGCCCACGCGCTTGGCCGCCTGCACCACCAGGTCGTCGAAGGTGATGAATTCGAGCTTCGCCTTTTCGGCGGCGGCGATGGGCGTGCAAACTTCCTTCAGCATGGCGACCCGCTCCTCGGCCGCAAACAGCGGCGCGCGCGAGGGGTGCAGGCCGATCGCGATCACCAGGCGGTCGGCGAGCCGCGCCGCCCCGCGCACCACGTCGAGGTGGCCGTTGGTGACCGGGTCGAAGGAGCCGGCATAGAGGGCGGTACGGGGCATGGCGAAGGGTTAGCCTTCCGGGCGATAGGGAGCAAGAACACATCCTCGTCATGCCCGGCTTTATGCCGGGCATCCACGTCTTGTTCACGCTACGGCCAATCAAAGACGTGGATGGCCGGGACGCCCCCGGGTTTAACCCGGGGGCGGCCATGACGACTTGGTAAGGTCGGGCAGAAGGAGGCTTCCATGCGTCCTGTCTTGACTTGGTTGTGGATGGTCATTGCCGCCTCTCCGGCCGCTGCCCAGGTGCCGCCGAGCCCCGAGGACCTCAGCAACTATACCGGGCTGCATGCGGCCGCGGCCACGGGCGAAGTGGTCGCGATCGCGACCTTGATCGCCTCCGGCACCAATCCGAACGCGCGCGACCTGATGGGCCGCACGCCGCTGCACGTGGCCGTGTTCCAGCGGCAGTACGCGGCGGCCCGCGCGCTGCTCGCGGGCCGGGCCGATCCGAACGCGCTCGAGCGCCAGAAATACGACGCGGTCACCATCGCGGCGGTGGCGAACGACGTGGAAATGCTGAAGCTCGTGCTCGAGCGCGGCGCGAGTGCCCGGAACATCACCAGCCCCTATGACGGCACCGCCTTGATCGCGGCCGCGCATCTCGGCCACGTCGAGGTGGTGAAGACCCTGATCGCGGCCCAGGCGCCGCTCGATCACGTGAACAATCTCGGCTGGACCGCGCTGCTCGAGGCCGTGATCCTCGGCGACGGCGGGAACAATCACACCGAGGTGGTGCGCGCGCTGGTCGAGGCGGGCGCGAACGTGAATATCGGCGACCGCCAGGGCGTGACGCCGCTCGCCCACGCGCGGCGGCGCGGCTATTCCGAGATCGTCCGGATTCTGCAAGCGGCCGGCGCGCGCTAGCGCCGGCAAGCGCTACGCCGCTTCCACCGCGCGCTTGCGGCTGCGGATCGCAGCACCCGACAGCTCGGGTACGAGCGTTGCCGAGGGCTGGTCCGTTTGCGCGGCGGCGGAGAAGCAAACGCGATTTCGCCCGCCACGCTTTGCATCGTAGAGCGCCGCGTCGGCGACGCGCAGCGCGGCATCGGGATCCTGCCCTTGCTGCCGGATGGTGACGCCGATGCTGACGGTCACCGCGGGGTTTCCGTCGTCGCCACGAATAAACTTCTGGATGTCGATGCGGATGTCGTCCGCGAGCCGCGTCAGCGATTTCTCGTCGAACCCCTCGACCAGGACGACGAATTCCTCGCCTCCGATCCGGGCGATTAGCCGCGCGCCGGCCATGCCGGCGTAGCCGGTCGCCTCGCCCACCGTATCGACGATGGTGGCGGCAATGGACCGGATCACGGCGTCGCCGTCGGCATGACCGTGCTTGTCGTTGATCGACTTGAAGTCATCGGCATCGATCATCAACAGTCCGACCGGCGCGGCCGCGGATACGGGCAGCGCGAAAATTTCGTTTGCGTGTTCGAAGAACGCACGGCGATTCAGCAGACCGGAAAGCGGATCAATGTGCGCGAGCCGCTCGAGCTCGGCCTTGGTTTCGCGCAGACGTTCTTTGGTGAGCGCGCGCGGCAGCGACAAGATCGGCACCAGCATCGCGACGATGCCGAGCACGAGCGCGAGATGGCGCCATTCGAGCGGGATGCCGATCAGCGGTATTCCGATCCAGGCGAGCACGACGGCGCCGATTGCCCCGGCCAGGGTGGACGACGCGACGTAGCGCGCGATGCGGAAGTAGTATTGATCGGCCATGATGACGCGCTCACCCGCGCGGGGTCTCGATTGAAACGAATTTCAGGGCGCCGCAGAATATAGATGCGATGCGACAAAGCCGGGTTACCGCGACTGCACGCATTTGAATCAAATTTGAATCAAGCGTTCGAATCGGTCATGGTCGGCGCCGGCGCGTGAGCGAGCGAATCCGCAGCGGCGATCAGCCCGCGCCCGCGTCTTCCTCGCCGATGCGCTCGACCGACACCACCTTCTCGTCCTCGGCGGTGGAGAACACGATCACGCCCTGGGTGGAGCGGCCGGCGATGCGGATGCCGTGCACCGGGCAGCGGATCAAATGCCCGCCGTCGGTGACCAGCATGATCTGGTCGGACTCTTCCACCGGGAACGAGGCCACCACGCGGCCGTTCTTGTTCCCGACGTTCATGGCGACGATGCCTTTGCCGCCGCGGCCGGTGATCCGGTACTCGTAGGACGAGGTGCGCTTGCCGTAGCCGCGCTCGGTGACGGTGAGGATGAACTCCTCGGCGGCGCCCATCTCGGCATAGCGCTTCTGCGTAAGCTCGATCGCCTTCACCTTCTCCTCGTCGTCGGCCTGCTCGGGCTCGTCGCCGCGGCGCACCGCGTTCGCCATCTTGAGGTAAGCCGCGCGCTCCTCGCTGGTGGCCTCCATGTGGCGGATGATGGCCATGGAAATGACGGTGTCGTTCTTCTCGAGCCGGATGCCGCGCACGCCGATGGAATTTCGCCCGGCGAACACGCGCACGTCGCCGACCGGGAAGCGGATGCACTGGCCTTCCGCGGTCGAGAGCAGCACGTCGTCGGCCTCGGTGCAGAGATCGACGTCGGCGATCGAGTCGCCCTTCTCGAGCTTCATCGCGATGATGCCGGAGCGGCGCACTTCCTCGAAGTCGGCGAGCGCGTTGCGGCGCACGGTGCCGCCGGTGGTGGCGAACATGATGTTGAGCTTGGCGCGCTCCTTCTCGCCTTGCGGCAGCGTGATGATCGAGGTGATGCGCTCGTCGGCCTCGAGCGGCAGCAGGTTCACGAGCGCCTTGCCGCGCGCCTGCGGGGCGGCGAGCGGCAGGCGCCAGACCTTCAGGCTGTAGGCCTTGCCCTTGGACGAGAAGAACAGGACCTCGTCGTGGGTCGAGGCCACGAACAGGCGGGTGACGAAATCCTCCTCGCGCGTCTCCATGCCGGCGCGGCCCTTGCCGCCGCGCTTCTGCGCGCGATAGCTGGAGAGCGGCACGCGCTTGACGTAGCCCGCGTGCGACACCGTCACCACCATGTCCTCGCGTTGGATCAGGTCCTCCTCGTCCACTTCGGCGGCCGCGCTTTCCGCGATCTCGGTGCGGCGCGGCGTGCCGAATTCCTTGCTGATGGCGACGAGCTCGTCCTTGACGAGTTTGCGGATGCGCTCGCGGCTGCGCAGGATTTCGAGATCGTCGGCGATCTCCTTGCCGAGCCCGTCGAGCTCGGCGGCGATCTCGTCGCGGCCGAGCGCGGTCAGCCGCTGCAGGCGCATGTCGAGGATGGCCTTGGCCTGCTCCTCGGACAGCCGGTAGGTGCCCTTGGCCGAGACCTTATGGCGCGGGTCGTCGATCAGCTCGACCAGCGGCTTCATGTCCTTGGCCGGCCAGTCGCGCCCCATCAACGCGTCGCGCGCGGCATTGGCGTCCTTGGCGGCGCGGATCAGCTTGATCACCTCGTCGATATTGGCGACCGCG
>JAHFPN010000171.1 GCA_023269635.1 Hyphomicrobiales bacterium
AAGTGGGTCCGCGCATGAGCCAGGCGGTGGTGCACGGCGACCGGGTCTATCTCGCCGGCCAGGTCGCGCAAGCCGCCGCGGGCAAGAGCGTCACCGAGCAGACCCGCGACATCCTCGCGACCATCGACCGGCTGCTCGCGGCGGCCGGCAGCGACAAGACCAAGCTCCTGCAGGCACAAATATTCCTCACCGACATTTCCAAGTTCGGCGAGATGAACAAGGTGTGGGAAGCCTGGGTCGCGCCCGGGCAGACCCCGGCGCGCGCAACCATCGAGGCGCGGCTCGCCGCGCCTCAATACAATGTGGAGATCATGGTGGTGGCCGCGCGCTAGGCGGCCGGCATTTCCGCGCGCACGATCGCGCGCAAGGAATCGATCGGCTTCAAGCCGCTCTTTTCCTCGACGTGCCAATAGGCCCAGCCGTTGCAAGCCTCGAGCCCTTGCGCGAGCGCGCCCATGCGGTGGATCGAGCCGACCGAGCCGCCAAGCGCGACCATGCCGTCGGCGCGAACCAGCGCATGCACGCGGCCCTTGGCGTCGGTGAGCGTGGCGCCGACTTTGAGCAAGCCGCGCTCGAGCAACGCCGCGAACGGAACGCGCGGCGCCTCGCGCGCGGTGACGAAGGGCGCGAGCGTCGGCGACGGCAGCGGCTCGACCGCGGCGATGCGCGCCTCCGCGGCCTTGGCATAGGCGGGATCGCGCTCGATTCCGATAAAATGCCGGCCCAAGCGTTTCGCGGCCGCGCCGGTGGTGCCGGTGCCGAAGAAGGGATCGAGCACGAGGTCGCCGGGCTTGGATGAGCTGAGGATCACGCGCGCAAGCAAAGCTTCCGGCTTCTGGGTCGGGTGCAGCTTCTTCCCCTCCCCGTCCTTCAGCCGTTCCTCGCCGGTGCAGAGCGCGAAGGTCCAATCCGAGCGCATCTGCACGTCTTCGTTCCCGGCCTTCAGCGCCTCGTAATTGAAGGTGTAGCCCTTAGCCCCCGGCTCGCGCGCGGCCCAGATCAGGGTCTCGTGCGCGTTAGTGAAACGGCGGCCGCGGAAGTTCGGCATCGGATTCGACTTGCGCCACACCACGTCGTTCAGGATCCAGAAGCCCAAGTCCTGCAGCAGCGCGCCGACGCGGAAAATGTTGTGATAGGAGCCGATCACCCAGAGCGTTGCTTGCGGCTTCATCACCCGGCGACAGGCAGTGAGCCAAGCGCGGGTGAACTCGTCATAGGCGGCAAAGCTCGTGAACTTGTCCCAGTCGTCGTCGACGGCATCGACCTTGGAATCGTCGGGCCGTTTGAGATCGCCCTGGAGCTGCAAATTATAGGGCGGATCGGCGAACACGAGATCGACCGAGCGCTCGGGCAGCTCGTTGAGCCGCGCGACGCAATCGCCGACCAGAATGCGGTCGAGCGCGGCGGCGGGGATTTCCGCATCGGAATTGAAACGGGGCGCCCCGCGGGGCGCCCCGATACGCGTGACTGACATGACGCGATACCGGTACTCGTGACGCAACTCGTACCCGCGGAGTCTCCGCGAGCGCGGTAAAGTTCCGGTAAAATCAGGGTAAAGACGGCGTTAAGACTTGGTGCCCATGCGCCAAGGCTTGAGCGCCGCGTAAACCGCGGCGTTGGCCGGGGTCGGGACTTTGGCTGCGCGGCCCATGCGCACCACGGCGCCGGCGAGCCAGTCGAGCTCGAGCCGATTGCCGCGCTCGAAGTCATAGAGCATCGAGGATTTCGTCGCGGGCGGCAGCTTGGCCGAAAACGCGAGCCGCTCGTCGGCAAAATCCGGCGGCAACGCCACGCCACGGGCGCGGCCGACCTCAAGCGTCTCCTTCATCAGGTCGTGGAACAGCGCGCGGCAATCGGGGTCCGGATGAATGTCGCCGAACGGGCGGCGGGTGACGGTGGTGACGCCCGAGAACCCGACCAGAAACACGAACTTCTTCCATAGGTCGACTTCGATCTGGTCGCTGATCGCGAAATCGAAGCCCGCCTGTTTCGCGGCCGCCGCGAACGCCTGCAGCCGCGGCGAA
This sequence comes from Hyphomicrobiales bacterium, assembly GCA_023269635.1. Lineage (GTDB taxonomy): Bacteria > Pseudomonadota > Alphaproteobacteria > Rhizobiales > Xanthobacteraceae > JAHFPN01. The sequence goes on from JAHFPN010000171.1 coordinate 2,025, forward strand.
GGCTTGCCGTCGCGCTCGCCGCAGCGGATGTCGGCGAGCCGGCCCACGTGCTCGATCACGCCCGGCGCCTTGACGCGCGCACCGATGTAGGTGAGGCCGCCGACCACGTGCGCCGGCCCCAGCACCGGATCGAGGCGCTCGACGCTCTCGATCCCGTTCTGCAGCGTGATCAATGCGGTATCCCGGCCGAGCAGTGGCTTTGAAAGCACCCCGGCCGCGTCGGTGTCCCAGAGCTTCACCGCGAACAGCACGATATCGACCGGGCCGATGGCGGCGGGATCGTCGGTGGCCGTCACCTTCTTCAGGTGCAGGTCGCCGACCGGGCTCTCGATCCTGAGGCCGTTTTTCCTCAGCGCTTCGAGGTGCGCACCGCGAGCGATGAAGGCGACGTCGTATCCGGCTCGTGCCAGCCGGCCGCCGAAATAGCCACCCACCGCCCCCGCCGCCATGATCGCGATGCGCAACCGTAACCTCTTAAGGTTCGCCGCCGGCGGCGGCGTCGACGGTCGGATAATAGGGCTTTAGATCGAGCAGCGGCGTGCCGTCGAGGCAATCGAGACCGGTCACCGTGAGTTTCGTGCCCTCGCGCTTCAAGAGCCTCGCCACCGAGAGCGCGATCGGATTGGGCCGTACCGGCGAGCGCAGCGCGAAGGTGCCGCGCGCCTCGCCGAGATGGCGCGGCACCTGCACCACGAGATCGCGGCGGGCGCGGTCCATGAAATAGAGCACGACGAGATGCGAGCCGGCCTCGATGCCCGCAAGCGCTTGCGCGTAGCGCGGGTCGACCTCGATGGTGCAGACCGCGTCGCCGGCCTCGCGCGGGTTCCTTGGGCACTCGGCGCGCGTCTTCCACGGCGTGCGGATCGTGCCGATGAAATAGACGCCAGCGTCGAAACGCTCCGGGAGTGCGACCGTGATCTCGCCCGGGCGCAGGCCGAATTCGTCATTGGCGCTGGACGCGCTCATGCAAGTTCCCGTGCTCGCTTTTCGCACTCTATCGACAGCGCGGCGCCGCTGGCGGCGCGCTTCGTCGCGATCCTCGCTCCTGGTCTAACTCCTTGCTCGACTTGGATTAATGACATAAGCATATCCTTATGTCTCCCGCGCTCGGCTTCGCTTCATTGCTCGACGGCCTCAAGGCCGCGGCCGAGGACACCCGCCTGCGTCTCCTCGCGCTCCTCGGCGAGGCCGAACTCACGGTATCCGAACTCACCGAAATCCTCGGCCAGTCGCAGCCGCGCATTTCGCGGCATCTGAAGCTGCTCGCCGAGGCCGGGCTGGTCGAGCGCTACCGCGAGGCGAGCTGGGCGTTCTACCGGCGCGCCGGCGAGGGCGACGGCGCCGTGCTCGGCGAGGCGCTGGCGCGCCTGCTCGACGCCGGCGATCCGGTGCTCGCGCGCGACCGCGAGCGGCTCAGTACGGTGCGCGCAGCGCGCGCGGCGCGCGCCCAGGAATATTTCCGCAAGCATGCACGCGAATGGGACGAGATTCGCAAATTGCACGTGGCCGAGGCGGCGGTCGAGGCCGCAATCGTCGAGGCGCTCGCCGACGTGCGCATTGATTCTTTCCTCGATCTCGGCACCGGCACCGGGCGCATGCTCGAGCTGTTTGGCCCTAAGATCGGCCGCGGGCTCGGCATCGACCTCGATCCGGAGATGCTGGCGATGGCGCGGGCGAATTTGGCGCGCGCCGGCCTTAAGAACTGCGCGGTGCGGCAAGGCGAGATCTACAACCTCGCGCTCGGCCGCGACGCGTTCGATGTCGTGATCGTGCATCAGGTCTTGCATTATCTCGACGACGGCGCGCGCGCGATCCGCGAAGCCGCGCGCGTGCTCCGGCCCGGCGGGCGGCTCTTGGTGGTCGATTTCGCGCCGCATGACCTCGAGTTCCTGCGCGAAGAACACGCCCACCGACGGCTCGGCTTCGCGGAGGAGACCGTGTCGCAATGGATGCGGGCCGCCGGTTTGGAGGTGGTCTCGCACCGCGCGCTCGCGCCCGAGAAGGGCAAGAGCGGAAAGCTCACGGTCTCGCTGTGGCTCGGCCGCGATCCGCGCATGCTGCTTGCGGGCGGCAAGCGCGAAGTCGCCTGACGGGGCCGCCATGGACTTTTCCTCAATGGACAAGATGGGCGCGTTCGCCGCCGCCTATCTCGCGGAGTACCGAAACGCGCCGCTGGCGATCCTCGACGTAGGCAGTGCCGCGATCGGCGAGACCGAGAGCTATCGCGAGATTTTCGACCGGGCGCCGTGGCGCTATACCGGCCTCGATCTTGCGGCTGCGCCCAATGTCGACCTCGCGGTCGCGGACCCGTACGACTGGCGCGAGCTCGAGGACCAATCCTTCGACGTGGTGGTCTCGGGCCAGGCTTTCGAGCACATCGAATATATCTGGCTCTCCATCCTCGAAGTCGCGCGCGTGCTGAAGACCAACGGAATCGCCGCGATCATCGCGCCCTCGCGCGGGCTGGTCCACCGCTTCCCCACCGATTGCTGGCGGTTCTATCCGGACGGGCTGCCGGCGTTAATGCGCTACGCGGGCCTCGAGCTCATCGAGTCGCACGTGCAGGAAACCTATGCTTATCCCGGCCGCTACCAATGGGGACATGCGGTGGCGATCGCGCGCCGGCCGGAGCGCAGCGCTGCCGAGGAGCAGGCTTGGGCCGCGCGCATCCAGGCGGCTAAGCTCGTGGTCAAACCAACGCTCACGCTGGCCGATGTCGCTGGCCTCCGGATCGAGGCGAAATCGAAACCGCCGAGCGTGCTCAAGCCGATCGCGTCGCTCGACGCCATAGCCGGCCGCGAGCGCGAGCGCATCGCCGCCATGAATACCTGGAAGACCCGCGCCGGCGTGGTCTATTGGCAATTGCGCGCGGCACTCCGCGCGCTGCGCAAGCCGTTCGCGAAGCTCTCCGATTTCGACCGCTAGTGCCGCGGTCAAAACGTTTTCTTCCGGAATAAGGCGCGAAGAAACGCGCGGAACAGGCGGCTGCGCGAGGCAAGCAGGCCGTCGAGCTCGATTCGGAGCCGCGTTGCTTCGCCGACCAGCGCATTGATCGTGGTCGAGCCGGCCGGCGGGCCGGCCGCTTCCCCTTGCGGCGCCCGCTGCGCCAGCGCCAAGAGCGGCGACTCGCCGTAGGTCACCCCGGGCGGCGCGCAATAGGCGGCGTAACGCACGCCATAATGCTCAATTTCCAGGAACCAGGGATCGGGCGCGGCGCACTTATAGAGATCGAACACCTTGCCGACCGAGAGCGTCGCGGCGCTGGCCAAAGGATCGATCCAGGACGCGTCGCGATCAAAAAAGCTCGGTTGCGCCAGCCAATGGCGAAGCTGCCGGTCGGTCAGAAAATAGCAGCCGGCATGCGGATTTTCGGAGAGCGCGAAGCTCTGCTCGCGGCCGTGCCAGCTCCCGGCGACCTTTTCCCGGGCGCCGGGGCGGCGGAACGGCGCGAGCCGGCGGTCCGAC
>JAHFPN010000172.1 GCA_023269635.1 Hyphomicrobiales bacterium
CCAAGGGCGGCGAGATCGTCGAGAACAAGGTCTCCGGCGCGCCGGCATTCATGATCAAGAACGTGATCGTGATGGCCGGGGTGCCTGCGATCATGCAGGCGATGCTCGACGCGGCGGCGCCGCGGCTCAAGACCGGGGTGAAGATGCTATCGGAGTCGGTGCGCGCGGACCTGCGCGAGGGCGATATCGGCACGCCGCTCGCCGAGGTCGCGAAAGCCCACCCCGAAGTCACGATCGGGAGCTACCCGTTCTTCGACGACAAACTCGGGCCCAACACGAATGTCGTGGTGCGCGCGCGCGATCCGGCCAAGCTCAAGGCTGCCATGGCCGCGGTCGAGACGATGCTGAAAGAAGTGCGGGCGTCGCTGTCCGCGGGCTAGCTCGTCGCGCCCAGCCGCTCGAGCGCCAGCACGATGCGGCGCAGGAGCTTGCTGTCGCCGCCCGGCATGCCCTCGTCGGCGGCGACATCGACATTGGTCTCGTCCAGCTCCCAGCGGCGCAGGATCTCGATCTTCTGATCTCGCGAAAGGTCCGGATGCCGTTCCACGGTTTCGGGCACATCGAATACCGAAGCCGGGTCGAGGCACGCCTTCTTGATGTCAGCGGGTCCTAACCCGGGCTTAGCCGCCATAGGCTACTGCTCCTCGCTCTCCAAGCAGTCGACAGCGCAAGTGCGATCGACAATAATTCGATCTCAACCATCGTCCGCGCGAAGCCGGACGAAATCAAGGGCTGGGAGGGAGAAATGCGCAGATTCGGTGTTTCGTTGATCGCCGCGGCAATGGCGCTCGCCTTCGCGGGGGCGCCGGCGGAAGCGGCGAGCAAACGGCAGATGGAAGCGAACAAGAAGACGGTGCTCGCGTTCTACGACGCCGCCATCAACAAGAAGGACTTCGAGGCGGCCAAGAAGTATTTCGGCGCCCAATACAAGCAGCACAACCCGATCGCGGCGGACGGGCCCGAGGGGCTCAAGGGCTTCATCGCGTTTCTGAAGGACAAGTTCCCGAACGCGAAGAGCGAGTTCAAGCGCCTGTTTGCCGACGGCGACTACGTGATCGTGCACGTGCATGCGGTGCGCGAGCCGGGCACGCGCGGCAACGCCATCATCGACATCTTCCGGCTCGAGAAGGGCAAGGTCGTCGAGCACTGGGATGTGACGCAGCCGATCCCGGAAAAGGCGGCGAACGACAACACCATGTTCTGAGGCGAGGAATGATCAGTCGGCCGAGCCGCCGTGAGTTCCTGAGCACCGGTGCCGCGGCCTTCGGCTGCGGCATCGGTTTTGATCGCGCGTCGGCGCAAGCGGAACTTGCGCCGACGCCGGCGTGCGAGCCGGGCGCGGCCGCGACCCTGCGTCAGACCGAGGGGCCGTTCTACAAGCCGCGCTCGCCGCTGCGGAGCAGCTTGCGCGAGCCCGGGATGGCGAGGACGCCGGTCGATCTCTCCGGCTTCGTAGTCTCGCGCACGTGCACGCCGGTGCCCCGCGCGATCGTCGATCTGTGGCATGCGGATGAGAAAGGCGAGTACGACAATAGCGGCTTCCGCCTGCGCGGCCACCAGTTCACTGACGCCGATGGGCGCTACTCGTTCCGCACCATCGTCCCGGCGAGCTACGATTTCCGCACCCGCCATTTCCACGTGAAGGTGGCGGCACCCTATCGGCCGGTGCTCACCACCCAGCTCTATTTTCCCAACGAGGCGAAGAATGCGCGCGACTCACTGTTCCGGTCGGAGTTGCTGATGCGGATCACCAAAGCCGGCGACCTGGTCCGCGCGCGATTCGACTTCGTGCTAGACATCCCGTGACGCCCTGGCACGGCCGCATGAAATGGGCAGGGGGAATTCAATGGCGGAGGCGAAGCTTCCGGAAAAGGTGTTTCCGGTCTCCTGGGACCAGTTCCATCGCGACGCGCGGGCGCTGACCTGGCGGCTCGCGGACGCCGGACCGTTCGAGGCGATCGTCTGCATCACGCGCGGCGGGCTGGTAGCGGCCGCGATCGTCGCGCGCGAGCTTGGCATCCGCGTGATCGAGACCGTGTGCGTGTCGAGTTACGAAAACTATGCGAACCAGGGCGAGCTCAGGGTGCTGAAGCCGGTCGCAAGGGAAGTGATCGGCGCCGGCGGCGGCGCCGGCGCGGGCGTTCTGATCGTCGACGACCTCGTCGACACCGGCAAGACCGCGAAGATCGTGCGCGAGATGCTGCCGAAGGCGCACTTCGCCACCGTCTACGCCAAGCCCATGGGCCGGCCGCTGGTCGACACCTTCATCACCGAGGTGTCGCAGGACACTTGGATCTATTTTCCGTGGGATACGGGACTCGCATTCCAGCCGCCGATCAAGGGCGTGGAATAGGGGCGCAAACGCGTCAGTGGAACGCGACGCCCATGCGGTCCTTGTAGCGCCAGATCAGATTGCAGTGATGGCGCAATCCGTCGGCGAGCTGCAGCTCGAAAGTGTCGGGTACGCCGACTGAGTCGCCGAACTCGAGGCAGGCGCCGCGTTCGGTGAGATTGCGCACCATGCAATCGAATACCGAGAAATCGTGGTTGAACACGATCTTCCCGGATTTGAACGTGCGCAGGCGCGGCGCGGAACGGCGTTCCACGGCGGCCGTAAAGTTCGCTGCGGATGCAAGCATGACGGTCTTCCCGCTGCTCGAATTAGAGCGCGAATAGGGGAATATTCTAGGGAACGGAAGCAAGATTTCGTGCGCTAAGATTAATCGTTGGTGAATCGTTAACCGCGGGCGGGCCGCTGTTCCGCGGAATCCCCCGAACGTGCGGCGCTCGGAGCTTAACCGGCATGGCAAAGAGGATCATCGGGTGATTGATCTGCGATCGAAGCGGATCCGGCGCATCGGCGCGGCGGTCGCCATCCTGGCGCTGCTGCCGACGCTGTGGTTCGGAGTCCGCAGCTACCGCTCTTTTCTGCTGGTGCAATCGGCGTACGCGTTGGGCGCGCCCGAGATCAGCAACGTCCGCCCCTGGATGACGCTCGATTTCGTCGCCAAGACCTTCCATGTGCCCGCCAAGGTGCTGGTCGCCCGGCTCGGACTTCCGCCGGCGATCGCGCTCGAGACGACACTGAGAACGATCGCCGAGCAGCAGCGCACGACGCCGCTGCTCTACGCCCAGCAGGTGCAGCAGGCGATCGTCGCGGCGGGAGGCCCGCGTGCGGCGCCGCGGCCGAACGGCACTATCACCAGCGTTGGCGGAACGGGCGACGACCTGCTCTCGGCCTTGCTGGTCTACGGCTATCCGGCGCTCGGCGCCGCGTTGCTGCTCGGCGCCGTCGGGGTGCCGCTGCCCACGGGTCTCGCGACCATGCTCGCGGGCTCGCTCGCGGCCAAGGGAAGCATGAACTGGCTGATTGCCGGCGCAATCGCCGTCGCGGCCTCGATCGTCGGCGACATCATCGGCTTCGGCATCGGTCGCGGCCTCGGCCGCGGCTTCATCGAGCGGCGCGGGCGCTGGCTCGGCGTGACGCCGGCGCGCTGGGCGCGCGTGCAGGAGTTGTTCCGACGCTGGGGCGGGATCACGGTGCTGCTCACGCGCACGCTGGTTTCGCACCTGAGCTCGGTGGTGAGTCTGCTCGCCGGCATCGGCGGCTATCGGCTGGCGAACTTTCTGCTATTCGCGAGCCTCGGCCGAGTACTGTGGACCTCGGCCTATCTCGGTCTCGGCTACGCGGTCGGGAGCGATCTCGAAAGCGCGACGGAATTCTTGAAGAACGTCACCGGACTCGTCGTCTCGCTTGCGGTGCTCGCCGCCGCGAGCGCGACCGCGACCGGCATGACGCCCGCTGCCGCTCCGCGCCCTAAAGCCTGACGCGCCGCAGTCGGAGCGCGTTCGCGACCACGCTCACCGAAGACGCGGCCATGGCCGCCGCGGCGATGATCGGCGACAGCAGGATGCCGAAGAAGGGATAGAGCACGCCGGCCGCGACCGGCACGCCGGCGGCGTTGTAGACGAAGGCGAAGAACAGGTTCTGGCGGATGTTCCGCATGGTGGCGGCCGAGAGCCGCCGCGCGCGCACGATGCCGTTGAGGTCGCCCTTGAGCAGCGTGATGCCGGCGCTCTCGATCGCGACATCGGTGCCGGTGCCCATGGCGATGCCGACGTCGGCGGCGGCGAGCGCGGGCGCGTCGTTCACGCCGTCGCCGGCCATGGCGACGATCCGGCCGCTGCGGCGCAGACGTTCGACGATCGCGCTCTTCGCCTCGGGCAATACCTCGGCCTCGACTTCGGGGATCTCCAGCCGGCGGGCGACGGCCTCGGCGGTGACGCGGTTGTCGCCCGTGAGCATGACGATGCGGATGCCGTCGCGCGTCAGCGCGGCCAGCGCATCGGGCGTCGTGTACTTGACCGGATCGGCGATAGCGATCAGGCCGGCGGGTACGCCGTCGATCGCAACGGGGATCGCGGTGGCGCCGTCGGCGCGCAGCTTTTCCGCGTCCCGCTCCAGCGTGCCGGTGTCGACGCCGAGCTCGGCGAGAAAGCGGGCATTGCCGAGCGCGACTCTCTTGCGCTCGATGCGGGCGATGGCGCCTTTGCCCGGCGGCGAATCGAAATCGGCGGCCGGCGCGAGCTTGAGCCCGCGCTCTTCCGCCGCGGCGACGATGGCGCGGGCCAGGGGATGCTCGCTCAGGCGCTCCACGCTCGCGCCCAAGCGCAGGATCTCATTGGCATCGAAGCCGGCGGCGGCCACCACGGCCACGACCTTGGGCTTGCCCTCGGTCAGCGTGCCGGTCTTGTCGATCACGAGGGTGTCCACGCTCTCCATGCGCTCGAGCGCGGCCGCGTTCTTGACCAAGACGCCGGCCGCGGCGGCGCGGCCGATGCCGACCATGATCGACATCGGCGTGGCTAACCCGAGCGCGCACGGGCAGGCGATGATGAGCACGGTCACCGCGGCGACCAGGCCAAAGGCCACGCGCGGCTCGGGCCCGTACAGGGCCCAGGCGGCGAACGCCGCGAGCGCCACGGCAATCACCATCGGTACGAACCAGCCAGAGACCTTGTCGGCGAGGCGCTGGATCGGCGCCGCGGTGCGCTGCGCTTCCGCGACTAGCCGCACGATCTGCGCAAGCATGGTGTCGCGACCGACGCGCTCGGCGCGCATCACGAAGCTGCCGGTGGTGTTGAGCGTGCTTCCGATCAGCCTGGCGCCGGGCTCCTTGGTCACCGGCATAGACTCGCCGGTGACCATGGATTCGTCGAGGCTGGAGCGGCCTTCGAGCAGCGCGCCGTCGACCGGCACCTTCTCGCCGGGCCGCACGCGCAGCCGGTCGCCGACCACCACCGCGGCAAGGGAGATTTCTTCCTCGCTGCCGTCGGGCTTGATGCGGAGCGCGGTCTTGGGCGCGAGGTCGAGGAGCGCCTTGATCGCTCCGGAGGTGCGCTCGCGCGCGGTGAGCTCCAGCACCTGACC